>JBGURM010000021.1:0-39762 GCA_045132035.1 Bacilli bacterium | reverse complement strand
CCAAAATAGTTAGAGCAAATAAAACTAATTGTGTGACCGCTATTAGTCAAACTCCTCCTAAACCAATAGTGGTTCCACCAGTAGTGAATCCCCAAAAGAACAAAAAGACAAATAACGATCGCTCGCTATATATAGATATGACTTGTAAAAAGCTCTCTATTAGAGAAAGCGGCTATAACCAGGTTAGAATCTTAAACCAAGACGGAATTAATATTACTAAAACCATTAGTATAAAAGCAAAAAAGAATAAGGATGAGATAAAACTAATTTCCAAAAGGAAGGAATATACGATTCTTGTGCCAAGTAGCGTCTACAAGAAGTTGAGTATCAAATACGATGGAAGGATGTTGACTGTATCTAATATGTTCCATAAAACAGCATTCAAGGACATCGATATATTTTGTAAAAAAGGTGATATATCAGTCTATAGCGATTTTGATAAAGTTAATATTTTTCAAAATGATGGAAGAGTAGTGTTAATAGGTAGATCCCCAGTTACTAAAGTTCATTCAAATAATGGCGATATACTTTGTAATCTCAATGGGATTGATCAAGATAGCTGCGAGATAATTGCAAATAACGGTAATGTCGATATAAGTTTCTGTGGGCATAAAGTGAGACCAAAAATCAATCATTTGTTCACTAAGGTTAATGATGTTAATGGTGTCTATAAAGTTGGTAAACGTGACGTTAATTTTTGTCTGAAAGCAAAGAATGGAAAGATTAAAATCAAATAGAGAATGTTGCCAATGTTACATATATATTGTAAGATTGCCATAAGGTAATATTTATGTCAAAAAGCCCCGAAGAAAGAAAAACAGCGATTTGCATTAGGATGCTTCAGTATTTAAATACTGGAAGAGTTTATAAAATTTCTGAACTCGCTAACGAACTAAATACTAACCCAAGAAACATTATTGAATATCGTAAAGAATTAGAATCTATTGGTTATAACATTATCCAAATTCCTGGAAGATACGGAGGATATCAATTAGATTCTTCTTCTATATTGCCTTCAATCAAATTATCTATTGGAGAAAGAAATACATTATTGGAATCATATAAGATATTAATGTCTAATCCTGGATATATTGATAAGAAGTCTTTATTAGATACTTATTCTAAAGTTTTTTCCACCCTTCTAATTGAAGATAAGGGAAAAGAGCTTGTATCAGTGAACAAAGTTAATGTTTATAACCGAATCAGAGAGATTAGTGAGTGGCATCGATTAATTGAAAAGGCTATTAAGGAGAAGAAAGCAATCTTGATGGATTATGAGTTCTTGAAAGAACCAAGGCACGTAACTAAAGTTCATCCTTATCAACTTTTTATCTATGATAATGAATGGAGATTTATCGGTTGGAGTTGTGAGACTAACGATATCTTCTATTATAAATTAAGTCGTATTAAGAATATTGAATTTACTAACCAAAGATTCTCTGTTTGGTGTTTTTATCGTTTTGAAGATTATGTCAAAGATGGAGTATTTACTCAAAACGGCAAGATGATGCGTGTAGAATTAATCGCATCTGGTATTAGAGCCAAACTATTCAAAGAAAAAGAGTTTGGCGCAAATCAGGTCTGTGAAGATCTTCCTGATGGTACCACTAAAGTCAGCTTAGACTTACAAGAGAATCCATCAACATACAACTTTATCTTAGGGTGTGGTGAATTAGTGGAAGTTATAGCTCCTATGGAATTAAGAGACAAAATTAAAGAAATGTCTAAAAACATATACGCAAAATATAAATAATTGGCTATTACAGAGGAGATAAAACAAGTGGGACACGTTTCAGCACAAGAATTCTTAAATAAATACAATATTTTGGATTCATATTTAAGAGACATTGTTGGTGCAGATGAATCTAAAGGTATGGTGTCTTTATATAAAGATACTTTAGATGACCCTGAAGAACAAATGCAGCTAAGAACAATGAACAAGTTAAGAAATGAGATTGCTCATGGAGTTTTCCCTTCTAATGAACCAATCAAAGTTGATAAATCATTTGTCACTCTTTTAGATAAACATATTCAATATGTTAGAACTCATCAAAAAGAAGTTAAGAAGAAAATGCAAGTCGCTATATCTAATAGACGCAAAAAAGATGAGCAAAGAAATAAAGCGTTTTATGAAGATAAAACAAATGAATTTGCTAATAGTAGTCATGTTGAAGAGCCAAGTGTGTCTAGACTTCGTTTTATTAATGTAGATATTAGTAATTGTTCAGGCGTTTTTTCTTTTGAAGATGGCGATTCATTTTATTCTGAACTCCCATATTCTATAAAAAATGACACTTTATATATTGAGAATTATTCTGGAGTAGGAAAAGTTGTTCTTCCTCCAGGGAGATATAATGTTTTTCATGTAGAAAATGCTTCTGGAAGCATAATGGTTATGACTCATGAAGCCACATTTAACGAATATCAGAAAGACAATTTTGGTGGAATACTTCATGTAGCGGATAAAGCATAATTGGGGGAGTAATATGAAAAGTTCAAAGAATACAACCTTTCTAAAAAAATATAATGAACTTGATGCTCTATGTCGTGAAAAATACGATATGTTTAGAGATAGTCGCGGAGAAAGAGAAACATTAAGTGCGATTAGAGAATATGCGAATTCATTACCAGATTTATATGGTGAATTGTTGATTAACATCATTAAGTTAAGAAATATTATTGCTCACACTGATTTAGCAGAAGCAAGTAACGACGCAATCAAAAATCTCGATTCTTTTATTTTTATGGTTAAAAAGAACAAAACCCCTAAAGATAAAGAAGAATTTGATTTAGCGAACTATGTACAAAGCTGTGAAAAAAGAATTAGAAACAAAACCGAAGAAGTAATCGAGGATCTTGATGAAGATACTCCAGGTGTTATTTTTATAATTAGAAGAAGTTTAAACGAATATGTCTCAAAGATTAAAAAAGCTAAAAGTATTGATGATGCTAAAAACATAATGAAAGACTTCTATTATTATGCTGAACATCCAGAGCATTTAGATGGAGTTTATGAAGAGGCTTTAAAGTCGCTTAGAAAAGAAACCATTAAAGATGCTAAAGAAGAATATAACGATTTCTTAAATTATAACCCAAAGAATAAGGCTAAACGTAAAGCTAAAGCGCTATATCAAAGTTTCTTAGAAAGAGTGGAAGAAGCTGAAAGCGAAGAAGAATTAGATGAAATTTCTGATTGGTTTAACGAATCTTTAAACGAATTAGAAGATTAATTTTATTTCCTACATAAATATTGTAGTAAAAGGTTTTAAAGTATAGGCATAAGGAGAAAAAAAGATTATGAATCTATATAATCAATTAATTAACAAATTAGGTTTAAAAGAACAAAACCCAACATCCGAAAAGTTCTATAAGGGTGTAGAAGAAATCTACAAAGAACACTCAAAAGACAAAAAGAAAGTTGAAAGTAGATTAAAAAGAAAATGCCATATTACTTATGACATTAATATGAAAAAGACACATAGAGTATTGTTAAAAGATATTAATGGTTACAATATCCCTGCTGCTAATTACTACAAACTCATCAAACAAATTAAAAAAATAACTAACTTGCCATTAGATGAATATGGGCTAATCAGAATGTCTGCTAAAACTCATAGATATGACTATGAATTATTCTATATGGCAAATTACGGCAAGGCTGTTACTAATTATTCCGCAATTGATGACTCTGGATTAAGATTTAACGATCATAATTATCAAGATGTGATCAACTACATGTCTGGCCTGAAATTTGTCCTATATTATATTCCAGGTAGAAGTATCTTAGATTTAGAAGATGGAAAGCTTAAATTTGTTCTTCTATTATTAGTTACTGCTTTACTTGATAAGTACGGATTTGAATTAAGATAATGCTTGGTGCTTTATTTGGCGATATTGTGGGTTCACAGTTCGAATTCACAGGATTTAACGAATATAACTTCAACTTATTTACTGGCTCTTGTCATATCACTGATGATTCCTTAATGACTCTAGCGGTAGCGAATGCATTACTAGTTAGTAAAAACGATAAAGAGCAATATCAGTCTAATTTAGTTAGATATATGAAAAAAATAGCTCATGATCACCCAAATACCAATTGGGGTGAGAGGTTTTATAACTGGTTATTTGTTCAAGAACATCCTGTTCCTATAAATAGCTGCGGTAATGGAGCGGCAATGCGTATATCTCCAGTTGGTTGGGTATGTGATACGTTAGAAGAAACTATAAAGTTAAGTAGATTAACAACAGAGGTATCACATAATCATATAGAAGGCATTAAAGGGGCAGAAGCTGTTGCGGTCGCTATATTTATGGCAAGAACTGGCTCTACTAAAGAACAAATAAAAGCTAAGATGGTGGAGTATTATCCTGAATTAAGTGATATGACCATTAAAGGATTAAAAATGTCTGGATATGGTTTAGATGATGAGGGCAGATGGGTAACTTGCCAAGGCAGTGTTCCTCAGGCTATATGTGCCTTCTTAGAATCTAATTCTTTCGAGGATGCGATTAGAAAAGCAATCTCTTTAGGCGCTGATAGTGACACTCAAGCTTGTATAACAGGATCAATAGCGGAAGCATATTATGGATTAAGTTATAAAGACGAAGATATGGTTATGCCATATTTATCAGAAGACTTACAGTCCATATATTATGCGTTCGACACAATTAAGAAAAAAAGAATTGGACTATAAGATATTGATAAAAAATTTTCAATCAAATGGAATTAATTTATAATAATGAAAAGAGGTATTTATGAAAGACGAAAAAAACCCAGAATTAGTATGCGTCACAGAAAAGGATGAAAATTTAGGTTGTTACACTGATTGTGGCCCTTCTTATCCTTGCACTCCTGATGATTGCGAACCTGATAAAATTTAATAATAATGTTTTTAAAACTTATTAATCATATTGAAAAGAGAATTAATAATTCAAGGAATAATTATTCAAAAAAAATGAATAATTATTTTCTTAATGAGTTTAACTTAATGGACGAAAAATCATCGAGTTTTACAGTTTGTAAATATAATGGATATCAGGCCACGCCAATTATTTTATGTGAAACGCTTGTTAAAAGTGGTGTTATAAATCGCAATGACAAGATTTTAGACATTGGATGTGGGTGTGGAATATTTATTTGCTATCTTTTATCAAAAGGCTTTAACTTCGTTAACGGAATAGAAGTTGATGAAAAATTATACAATATAGCTAATAGCAATATTCAAAAAGTATTGGATGTAAAAAAAACTGCAGCTCATGCAAATATTTATTTAGATAACTTTTTTAATTTTAATAATATTGATGATTACAATGTCTTTTATATATTTAATTCATTTAATTCAGAAGATCTTTATGTTCGTTTTTTAGACACAATCAAAAACAGCGTTGAAAGAAAGAACAGGCACGTCAAAATAATTTTCCTATATTTAACTCTATATTCGAAAAAAGCATTGCTTCAATCTGATTGGCTTAAAAGAACTAATGTAATTACTGATAAGCGTCAAATGTGCTATCAATGTATTAACTACGTTGTGTATGAAAACAAATGATTCTATTGCTCTTATTTCACTCGGAGGTTCAGCTATTCCATTTGGGAATATATTGAACGATAGCAGGAAATACGGAAATTATAATTTAGAAATACTTTCTTCTTACTTAAAAAGTCGAAGTATAGCTTCAACACTTTTTTATTATTTCAATCGAGATGACAAGCATTCTATTGTTAAAGAAATAATAAAGAACAAGGTTTTTATATTTTTTGCTGATATCTACTCATTTAAAAAGATGATAGATGTAATCAACGAAATTAAAAAATATGATTCAAACAAGCTCATTATTTGCTTTGGAAGAATTCTTGACAGTGAATACACAAAAGCAATTAACGAATATAAAAATATCGACTACATATGTTTGGGCAACCCTTCTAGAAGTGTGGCAGAAATGATTGACAATGGTTTTGACTCTAAATTGTTATTCAATCATCCACATGTAGTCAGCAAAATAAGCACAAACAATAAGTCATTAGATCGTTTTTACTCGGAAGACTTAATTCCCGCAATGGATTATTATCAAGAAGGAGTAGGAACAGAAAACAAATATAAAACCTATATATTAACTACAAGAAACAATGTTTGTTGTGGCTCATGCACTTTTTGCTTATCACTAAAAGGAAAATATATTTATAAAAGAAGCGAAGTTGTTGTTGAAGAAGTTAATAAAGCTGTTACCTTAGGAATAAGAGATTTTTTAATAACAGATAATGATTTTTTTGAAATGTTGACTGATGAAAATGTCTCTAGATTAAACGGGATTATAAATGGACTTAGTTTAATAAAAGAAAAAATAACAATATCTTGCTTCGCCAAATCAAAAACGATTAACAAATTACAAAAAATAGACTCAACTCTACTTTCAAGATTTAGAAAATGTGGTTTGTTTTGTATTTTTCTTGGTGTTGATGCTGGAAATGAAATTGATAAGAAAATATACAACAAGGGATCGTCGTTAGCGGATGATTTTTTGGCGATTGAAGTTTTAAATAATAATGAGATTTTTGTTCGAATTGGGTTTATTTGCGATAACCCATATTCCACTCTAACATCATTAAGGGATAATTACTTAACTCTTGTTAAGCTAAAAAGCCCAAACATCTATCATTATGGTCATTTAAAACTAATGCTATTTCCAAATACTGCTATTTATCGAACACTTTCAAATAATAGCGCTATTATTGAACAACAACTAACAGACTATAACGTTTATCAGTATCCCATTTTTGATAAGCGCGCAAAGAAGGTTATTGACTTTGTGGATGAAATAATTAAAGCGTTAGATAACAACAAATTATTCTTTCCGTTTATATATTTTAAAAGGTTGTACATGGAAGCTCTTTATTTAAATAAAGAAAAAACAAATTCTATTGTTAACGATTATAATTATTTAGAAGAAAAAGAATTTAACTTATTAAAAGAATTCTTTAGTATTGTTTTTATTGAATCTGATTTAAATAAAGCCCTAGACAAAAAAGAATGGTTTATAAATTCAATTATAGGCAATTCATTAGTAACAAAAGAGTTGTCTATTCAGCTAGAATCACTAATATTTGAGGAAAAGTACCATGGAAATAAAGACTAACAAGAATGTAACTTTGGTTATCGGCGCTAAAAATGGTGCATTTTATGATTTTGATAGTGGGAAGGTATATCACGTTAATAAAGATGGCGTTGATATTGTCATAGACTATGCTAATGGCAAAAAAGGCATTGATAGCGACCCTTATTTAATTAAGCTTCTAGAGAATGGGCTTATATCAAATTCGTTTACTCCTGTTATAGATAAAAATGATTACTCCAAGCCTCCAATTAAGTTAAATATGGCGTGGTTGGAATTAACAGAAGCATGTAACCTAAAATGCATTCATTGCTACGAAGGAGAATGCCATCGTAAATTAAACGATGCTATGCCTATTGAAAAATGGAAAAGCGTAATCGATGAGTTAGCAGATTTAAATATTAATAGAATCATCTTAATTGGTGGAGAACCATCTTGCTATAAAGCACACAAAGAAATTGTTAAATATTGTGGCGAAAAAGGATTGAACACTACATATTTCACGAATGCCACAATGATTGATGATGAATTAATACAATTATTTAAAAAATATAATATTTCAGTAAAAATCTCCATTTATGGAGGCAGTGATACAGTTCATGACACAGTTACAACTGTAAAAGGGAGTTTCGAACGCACAAGAAATAATATTATTAAGATGAATAAGGAAAACATAAAAATGTATGCATCCGTCATTTTGATGAAAGAGAATCAGGACGATTTGCAAAATATTATCAACTTTCTTAAACAGAACAACGTTAACTATACTGGCTATGATGTAATCAGAAATGTTTATGGCCAAAAGCAAAACATCCATTGTCCAACAAATATGGAAATAGTTAATAATCGATATATTGTTAGACCATCTTTTAAAGCTGATAAAATCACTTTTATTAAAAATCATTTCTACAATTCTTGTTGGTATGGAAAAATTGCCATAAAAGAAAACGGAGATGTCATTCCATGCGTGTTTCATAGAGAAGACATCCTTGGAAATGTTAACACTAATTCAATAGTTGAAATAATTAATTCCCCTAAAGCGTTATATTATTGGGGCTATTCCTTTGACAGAGTGAATGTCTGTAATTCTTGTGAATATAGATATGCATGTAAAGATTGTAGGGTTGTAGGTTTTGGATTAGATGGAAATCTATCAACTAAAAACTATCGCTGTACATACGACCCTTATAACGGAGAATGGATTTCTATAGATAAAAAAACAAATTAAAAGCTCACACGATAGAAAATAGTATTAATATATAAAGCATGTTAAAATACATACAATAATTTTTAAGTTTTATGGCTTCTAAAAATAAATCTAATAGCAATAAAAAAACAAATTCTACTGGCATGTCTGACATGGACATTTTAAGCAAGGGTGCTTATTTTATTGTTGATAAAAACGCAAACAAAAAGATAGACAGTGAAATCAGCCTTTCTGACAACATTAAGCAAAAGATTAAAGCGCTAAACCATGATTATGAATCTCGTAATGATCAAGAAATAACAGGGAATGTTGAAAAAGCTATTTCTAGTATTGCTTTAGTACTACATGGGGTATTTGCTGCCCTTCCAGCTAAAAAAGGAGGGTTTGATGGTCCAACAGTGTCCAAAGCATATAATGGAGTTAAAAGCGATATAACAAATCCTGGACAAGCATTTATTTTCTTATCTATAATTGCCCGACAATACAAAAATGAAGATTTATGCAACTTGATTTTTGAGTTAAAAAAATATACGAAAAAAGCAGGGGATATGGGCCGACATACTAACTTCGATTCAAATAATGATTTGCGTAAAATCGCTGATACCTATAATGAAGTTGTTGGCGGAATTGCGAGTTGTACAAAACTATCTGCCATCAAAAGATATAAGATAATTCCTAATAAGGCAAATAAATCTTTAGAGTGTCCATATTGCCACAAAGTATTAGGTTCTCCCCAAGGTTTGGTTGACCATATTAAAACTATGCATTCTGATGGAAAAAGTAGTAATACAAAACGCATTGATCCAGTTATTGCCGAAAAGAGATCAAAGACTAAAACCAGATTTATTGTTTCAGGTGTTTTGTCTGTTCTATTATTTACTGCCCTTTTAATTTCATTATCTGTAGGATTCAATGTTTCGTTTGCTACATCATTATGGATATCTGCGATTATTTTGTATGTGAGTTTTGCGTTTGCATATGAAATGTTTCCAAAGAAATTCCTTTATTCTTATTTCTCTGGCTTTAATAAGAGACTTCGAAATATGTCAAATAATGTTTCAGTGTTTTTTTATGATGATGAAAAGTTATTAAAATTCTTATCATATACTGGCATATATGTTTTCTTATATCCATTAACATTTATATTTGCGTTTATAAGCGGAATACTCATTTCATCTATCACCATTATTCCGGTTATATTGTTAGATATTTTTTAGAAGTTGTTTCACATTAAAAAATAATTTTTTGCATTATTAATATTTCACATTTAATTCGAAAGTATATATGTGTTGGTGGAATGCCAGAAGTGGTTAGTGCATTTGTCGAAACAAATAATCTAGGAGAAGTTTGAAAAGTACAAAGTTGATAATCTTTTGAAGTTGACGGCTCAGAATATTAGCGTTGTAGATAATAAATATACAGCTCCTTATTATTCATCGTTTTATATTTTAAATAAGTAAGCAACAAGACTTTTACATAAAATCAAATTGAAGTTATAAATAGTTAATATAAGGAAACCAAAACATATGATAAAGATTGTGACCTCTGAAGTAGGAAGAGAAGGTAGTTACCGCTACACATTAAGTAAAGGATTATATATGGATGAAAACCGTAATATCTATCTAGGTGGTATTACTGGATCTACATCTTATTTTAGTAATGGAAAAATAAAGTCTATTGGTGGATCTGAATTCAGATATGATAACTATGGAAGACTTCTATCTATCAGTAACACTCTTGATGGCAATTTGGAATTCAATTATTACAGAAATGGCAAGTTGTTATCTATCTTAGGTGATTTATTCGATGGAGTAGACTTTTCTTATAATGATGAAGGTAGACTAGTAAATGTCGTTGGTGTTCCATATGGAAATAGGATTATGGTGTTATCTTATTACCCTAATGGGAAAATCAAGAGGATTACTAATACTGAAAAAGGAACTGTTGATTTCTATTGGTCTGATTGATTGGTGATTCAATTGCCGAGTAAGTTCACTATTGGTGATAGATAATTATGTCTAAAACGGAATTAAACTCCGGAAAAGACAATGTTTTTAGGATGAATCCCGCCAATTCCCATTAAATTATGGTGGGATTTTTTAATGGCCAAAATTGAAAAACGTGCAACAAAAAAGTTTATATTATTAAAATAAAATAAGTGCAAGCTGGTATTTTTTATGGAAAGAAAATGTTATAAATATCATGAAAATTGGCTTATCGATCCTTTTACAAATATAGCAAAAAGATTGATTATGATATTGCACATCGCTGTAGCACTCTCTGTTTTAAAAGCATTTGGCTTTAAAGAAATATGTGGACAGTAACATACATTAACAAAGTAGTGAAATACAAACACTGGTTCTTTGGCCATTATCATTTTGATAGATGTATTTCTTGTATAACTCTATTGTTGAATTGGATGGCAACAAGGATCCTAACAATCATTTATATTAAGTATTCATAAGACATTATCGAATGATAAAATATCAGTAAATATAAAAACGACAAAGGAAACAATCTATGAAAGTGTTCTTGATAAAAGATGTCGGCAAGATAGGGAAGGAAGGCACGTTTGTTGATGTTCCAGAGGAATTAGCAACAAATGCTTTGATACCTAGCGCTCAAGCTGTTAGAGATGACGATTATGATGCTATCTACCGTTTTCGTTATGAATCAGCAAAAAGAAAACTTGCAAATATGACTCTCGTTGAAAAAATAAACTCAGTCGAAAATAGATGTCAGTATTTAAATAGATTGTCAATTAACAACCACCCTATTTTAGGGAATTTAGATATCGATCTGATAAATTCAAAGACAGGAAAGCCGTATTCAATTATTGCTTTTGCTGGTGAAAATGGATGTGGAAAAACTACACTGCTAAATGAGATTTTTGATTATGATTCATCCAAATATATTGTTCGAGATACTAACAGAACGCTGAGATTTGAAGAAAAGAAAATTGCGTTCTTGAGGCAGGGACAAATGTATTATTCCGCAATGGATAATATAAAAAAATTAATAAACGGAGAAGACCCATCATATCCTAGTGCTTCAAAATTCGCTTCTTCTTTAATAGAAGAAAGAAGAAATAAACATCCTGATTTGCCTTTAAGAGTCAGTGATTTATCTGTCTTCAACGATGATGTTCTCGAAGAGCTTTTTTCTACAAAACACAAACCTGTTCATTTTATTCCTGGTGGGAATGTTTCTAAACTAATTAATGGAATTGAAGGTGATGATGAATATGATAAATATTCAAGTGGTCAAAAAGAGCTTATCTTTAAATTACAGGTATTAGCAGAAGTAAATTCACCAGACTTAATTTTGCTTGATGAACCAGAAACATCGCTTCATCCTAGATGGAAGAAGAAAATAATTGACTACATCTTATCTTATGACACGCCTATGGACGAAGACGGGATAATTTATGTAGCGGAGCCTCAATTATTTATAGCAACTCATTCGGAAAAAATATTGGAATCTGTTCTAAAACACGAGAATTCTTTAATTATCAGATTATATAGAAATGAGAAAAAAGAGATAAAACACGAAACCATTTCTGATATGGATTTGCTTCTTCCCAGAGTATCTTTTGCTGAACTAGATTATCTGATATTTAAAGTGGATTCATATGAATACTGTAGTGAGCTATATGATTTAATTGAATGGAGAACCGAGAAGAGTGGTCGTGCAATAGACACCCTTATTCGTGAGAGTGGTTTTTATGACGAAAAAATTCATTATAAAGAATGGTTTAATGAAAAATATGGGAATGTTAGTTCGTATACAATTGCTTCGTATTGTAGGAACTATTTCCATCATCCAAAAGACAGAGAAGAACCAACTGAACAGCAACTACACTTGGCAATAGAACTACTAAGGAATGTCGTTTCAAATTTGAAATAAAAATGAAATAATATAAAAGACAGTATTATTCGTCGCTATCTTCTGTAATCTGCAGTACGAGGAGGAGGTAACGAGAAATGATTAATATTTGTCACATCTCTTCCGAAGACTTTTTGGAAGACGTCAAGTTTGAGATTAAGCAACAATTCAAGAATCAAAACACATTTGCAGAATCTGTTTATGTATCAAGAAAAAGCCTTAATCGCATTCTTAATAATGCAGATGAACTAACCATTTATTGGATTAATGTCTTCTGTGATAAACTTGGCATGGACTTAAGAAACTATCTCTTTTAATAGAGCATAGGACTTAGGTCCTTTTCTTTTTGTAACCATTTTTGGGACAAATAATAGATTTGGCGTTTGGTTGTCATATAGTGGTAGCGTCGAAAGACAGAAAGTGAAATAAATATGACAAACGAAAAATTCAACAAATTAGAAAAAAGAGCCAAGGAATTCTTTGGCGAAAAAGCAGTACTCTCTGTGGCAGATGTAAAATTTGCAAACAAAGGATACATCACAAGAATTAAATTACAAGGAATGCCATTTGAAATCTCGGCTATGCAAAATACATTAGAAGAAGCTGAAGAACTAGCATTAACTGAATTTGAAAAGTGCTTTGATGAAGCTATAGAAAAAGATCTATTCCCAACTCAACCTATAGAAAACTATGAGGTATTAGAATTGACTGATGAACAGTTCAAAAGACTATTCAAATATGAAGAATTGTTAAGCGAAGAGTATGAAAAAGAACTTAAACAGAAAACAAAGGCAAACATATGTCGCCTAGACGATGGCAGATATGAATGCGTGTTAGAAAGTCCTTATTTGTGTCTTCATGCTAGAGGTACATCAGGGACAATCACTCTCGCCATTCTCTCCGCAACAATGAGAGCGCATGACGTTTTTAGAGCCCCATTAATCAATGTAGGCAAAAAACCTTGGAAAGCATAAACAATGAGCCGCGTTGCATATCAACCCTCCCGTAAAAATTACACTAGGCATTCCACTCTAATAGCGGCGGTTAGAGTGGATGCCAACCCAACTTACGAGATACATCAGTCGATGTGATATAATATCGGTAGATTAATAATTTATTAAAAAATGATTAGATACGTTATTTGTCTCGGTACCGTATCTTTCAGCCAATGACTGGTTAACAAATTATTAATTTCCAGAAAGGGACCTCTTTATGAGAAATAAAAATTTATTGCCATTCGTAGTGGTGGCACTTGCCTCTATTGGAGCTATTACAGGTTGCTCTAATAAAGACAATCAAAACGAAAAAATATCTGTAACCGATATGGTCGGTACCACCATAACAATTAACAAGAACCCTAAAAAAGTTGCTTGCATCTCCAGAACGACATATGACTTGTTGGTAGCATATGGTGTTGGTGATAAGATCGATGGCGCTTATAAAGGCACAATGAATAATGATTGGGTGCCTCTTATCTACACTGAAAGCAAGAATCACTATGTATATGACTACAATAATAGTGCAGAGCTCTTCATTTCTAGAGGAGTTGATTTAGTTCTTGCTCCTGAAAAGTATATGGCGGATGACTTAAACGCTCATGGAGTACCTGCTTTATGCGTTTCCTTATATGGAACTCCAACATTTGACAACTATGTCACATTCTTCTCTCAATTGGTTACTAAGATTTGGGATGGGGATGATATTAAAACAAAAGCAACTGCGTGGGAAAACAAAGTTAATGCTGCAATTAAAGATATTAAGACAGAATTAGCCAAGCATGAATTAACACAAAAGAAAGTATTTTATGTTCGTGGCGATAAAGACAAAGGTGTTGGTTATACAGACACCAAAGGTTCTTTCACCGAGTATGCTTACAGAACACTTGGATTCAACTTTGTTGGATCTACTTTAAATACCACCAATCCATCCAAAGAAGAAATAGTGGAACAAAATCCAGATATCTTTGTTTGTGGTGGACAATATCAAAATAAAAACATTAACTCTCTTAAAACAGAAGAGCCATATGTTAATTTAGACGCTGTTAAAAACAACAAAGTATATAACATCCCTATTGGATTTACAGCGTTTGAACAACTTTCTGCTATGACTCCAATCTTCTTCTATGATCAAGCTAACAAAATCTACCCTGAATATTTCAGTTATGATATTCCTTCGATGGTTAAATCAACAATCAAAGAATATTTCGGAACAGATTTAACTAGCGAACAAGTTACATACATGCTACAAGGACTTGGTCCAGAAGGTGGCACATTGTACAAATGAATGAACAAAAGCTAAAGAAAAGAACTATTATGTGGTTCATCATTTCGATAGTGACATTAGTATTTGTTTTTACTGTCGCTTTGATGGCCGGACGATACAACATTAGAATTGATGAATTCTTCAACGCAATTTTCACTAGCGATGCATCTTTAGATACACAAAGAAGCATAATAGTTAACTTGAGATTGCCAAGAACTATCATGGCTTTATTTGTAGGTATCGGCCTATCTCTGTCCGGATTACTTTATCAAGAAACATTTAGAAACAAGCTAGTATCACCAGATTTATTAGGTGTTAGTACTGGTGCATCTGTTGGTGCCGCTCTAGCAATTGTTCTTGGATTGTCGTCTGCATTGATAAGTGTGTTTGCCTTTCTAATTGGCCTATTGACTGTATTTGTTACAGTAATGGTATCAAAACTGTTTAGAAACGGATCTTCTACTATCTTGCTATTATCCGGCATCATAGTTGGTGGCTTTATGTCCGCAATATTATCAATGATTAAATATTTTTCAAACGATATTACGACACTAGCAAGTATTACTTATTGGTTAATGGGTTCGTTTGAAAGTGCAAATATGGCTCGTGATTATATATTAATGGGAGTTGTTGGAGTGTGTGTAATTGCTCTATTTCTCATTTCACATCCAATTAATCTTGTTAATCAAGGGAAAGCCGAAGCTCAAACAAAAGGCATTCCTTATAATTTCTATCGTGGATTAATTATTGTCTTATCAACAATTCTTACAGCTATATCTGTCTGCTTCTGTGGAACCATATCTTGGATTGGATTAGTCATTCCACATATAGTTCGTTTATTGGCTGGAAGAGATGCAAAAAGAACGATTCCTTTATGTATAACTTTTGGTGGAACATTCATGATTATAGTGGACATCTTATCCAGAACATTTACAGATTCAGAAATTCCATTAAGCGCAGTAACTGGTTTATTAGGAACTGTTATATTTGTAATTATTTTATTTATTAAAAGGAGGAAATTAAATGAACATAAAGATATCTAATTTATCCTTTAAATATGATAAAAAAGACGCAAGAAACGTCTTAAATTCAATCAACTTAGAAATTAAAGAAGGGACAGTTAATGTTTTGCTTGGCTTAAATGGATGTGGAAAAACTACACTCATTAAGCTCCTTGCAGGACTAGAAAAACCACTTGATGGAAAAATAGAATACGATGATAGAGATCTTCAAAAAATAAGAATACGCGAAAGAGCTACCATATTTTCATACGTACCTCAACAAGCAAATGTCACTAGTGATATTCCAGTAAGACAATATCTTTCTTACGGAACCACCAATACTTTGGCGTTTTATGAGCATCCTGGAAAGGAAGAAATGGAACGCGTTGAAGAAACTGCTAAACGATTACATGTCTCTCATTTATTAGACAAAAATCTTAGTGAGATAAGTGGTGGTGAACTTCAAATTGTTTTAATCGCTTGTTCTCTTATTCAAAATACTGAAATAATGTTGTTAGATGAACCAACATCAGCGCTTGATATGAAAAACCAAAATTTGGTTCTTTCTATTCTTAAAGAAGTCGCCAAAGAAGGAAAAACAATTATTCTTTCTTCTCACAATCCTAATCATGCGTTATTTCTTGATTCTAATGTTATTTTAATTAATGAAGGTATGATTTGTGATGAAGGACCAGCAAAAGAATTCATTAAAGTTGAAAGATTAAAGCCAATTTATGGGGGCCGTGTATGCGTCTCTAGAGAATTGGGATATGATGAAATATCATTTAAATAATTATGGATAGTAAAACGGATATTCTTTCTAGATTATATAAAGCTGCAAAGAAACATGACGCAGATATTTTGAAACACTTTAATGATGAGAATTTAAGCGACCGCAATTATTTTATATATGCGATTAATGATGACATTATGTCTAATGTTATCAGCATTATTTTAAACTTATCCTTGGACAACATAGAATCAGCAGGTGTTGATAATAGTTGCCGAGCAATTATTGAGGCAATGGCACTCCTAGCGGTTTTTAACGCAAATAAAATTTCTGATTTACAACTCAAAATATTTAGATGTTCTTATGCGCTTGTGGAAATCGATAACTTTAAAACTATTTTAAATATTACTAAATTGCCAATACCAAAACAAATTGAAGAAGATAGGGATAGAGCACTTAATCTTTTTGCGGAACAATTCAAAATGTCGCGAGAAGAATTAGATTCTTTAATTAAAAATAGAGACCCTAAAAAAAGACTATTTTTATACGATCCTCTTTCTTTTTTAATGAGAACCCCTAAAACAAAAATCAGTTATGAACGCTTGATTAAACAATATCATCCAGAAGGTGAAACGCTTGCAAAAATATATACATTCTTCTCAATATTTGATCATCCAAGGTACGAAGAAAATATTGAGTTAGAATTAAGCATTCAAGAAATTAAAAAAACATATGTTTATATGGTCATCAACCTTGTTATCTAATACTTCCAGATAAATAAATTGTTCATTAAAGATGATGAAGATATTACTGATGACTTGCAGGATTTGTTTGATGGCGAATATAAAGAAAACAACAAGAAATCTCTTCAAGCAATTGAAATGATATTTTCTTCATTAATAAATGAATTAGCTATGTATGGTGATGAAGTTGATTTGCAAGCATTGTTTTATATCAATAAATTGAGATGCATTGCTAAATACATGTTTGTTTGTATGCATAGAGGGCATAGAGAACAAGTGGTAGCAGTTTTTAGACCATTTGCAGAATTATCAAGCGTCATCAACAAAATTAATACCTTCAACGTTGATGAATATAGAATCTTAAGAAAAGCATTTGTGTTTAGCTCTAGACTCCAATTAATTAACTTTTGCGATGAAGTAACAAACGCAAATACTGAAATAGACACTGAAGGGTTAAAGGATTTATACGAAAAATACTACAAGAATAAATATAAATTGGATAGCTTTGCCGAATTTGAAAAGAATATGACTCTTAATAGTATGTATTTTCTTGATAAAAACAAAAAGAATTATAAAAGTCTTGTGATGGATAATGCAGATATTATTTTCAACGAAAAAGAACTAAAAGAAGAGTTCAAAACAATTTACAAAATTTCAATTGATGTGAGCCATGCGAGTGGGTATTCATTCAACGCTTGCCAAAACGTAATTGACACATTTGCATATCGCTCTCAAATTGTTTTTTGGAAATACATATTCCAATACATCTATTTAGTTGCTATCACTAAATATGAACATGGTTTTACCGCAAACATTGGTCAAGTAATGAAAGCAATTGCGACCATAATCAACGGTCTACAAGACGAATTAAATCAATTAATAAAATAGTTACCATTTTTGGGACAAATTAAAGATAATGTTTTCTTTTGTTATACATTATTGCTGTCGATAAGAAATCGGCAGAAAGAAAGGTAACAAAAAGTGGAAAACAAAACAATTAAACAAAACGCCAATAACATCATGTGGGTAGAGTACTGGATTAGAAAAGCCCATCCTTCATTTGAAGACTATGAACTCTTCGCTGAAAGATATGACGATCATAGATGGGTTTGTGAAATCAAACTCCCTCTAATCAACAAAACTGTGAAGTCGATTTCTGAAAAAGAAGTAAATGCAATGTTAAATGCTTCTGATAAAGCAGCGAAATTAATCGATGAATATATGAAGGAACATCCAGAACTCAAAATCTTCAATAGGTTCAAAGGTAAACGCTGGGAAATCGTAAGTGATGAAAACGGCAAATATATCTCAACAGGCATGAGCAGTGCCTGGAGACGTGAGCAAGGCAAACAAATTGAAAAGATGACAAAAGATTCACTAGAAACCGTTAAGAAAGCAATCAAAAGATTAGCCAAGATTAATGGAACAAGTAAGAATCTATTCATTCAAGTTCTAGATAAATCGCTCTTCGATGATGACAAATCAATCCAAGACATCATGCATGAAGTAAATGATAAAATTGAAAATGATTATCACATGAGCAACATGACAGTCTGTTATGACGAAGATGGAGATAGTGTAATCATAGTTGGTTACACCTTCCCATTAAAGGAAGGAGGCATCAACTAATGAAATACCTATTCTTCGATATCGAATGTTCCAACTGCTTCAATGGCGTTGGAAAAATGTGTGAATTTGGATACGTTCTAACTGATGAAAACTTCCAAATTATTAAATCTGATGATATTCCGATGTCTCCGGGCAAAGGAAGAGAATCAAGATTCTGGCTAAAAGGCCGTAAGCACGAAAAAGATTTAGAGTTGGCGTATGAGTATGACTATTACTTCAATCAACCTGAATTCCCTACTTTCTATAATCAAATTAAAAGGTTAGTGGAAGATCCTAACACAATCTGCTTCGCCTATTCAATGGATAACGATATTCCTCATCTCTATCACGCTTGCAAAAGATATAAGAAACAACCATTCAATTATGAGTGTTATGATGTTCAAAAACTTGTTGCAGCGTATTTAGAGCAAAAAGGACAAATGTCACTCCACAAAGCATGTCAAACAATTGTTGGACCTAATTCAGTTGTTAAACTTCAAGAACATTTATCTAGAGATGATGCAGAAATGGAAAGATTAATCTTTGAAGCTATTTGCTCACTCACCAAAACGAATTCCAAAGCATTGCTTGAACAATCACTATTCGCTAGAACCAACTCAGTTGAATGGATGGACAAATTCATTCATAGAGAGAAAAAGAAGAGACTCAAAACTGCTGGACATGATTTATATAATTCACTAGCGGTGGATGAATCAGAACTAGATAAACCAGAAAATATTGGAAGAAGATACAACATCAGCGGCGAACTTAAAGCTGATTTAAATGCCTTAAAAGAAACTATTAATCTCATCCAACAGAAGAATGGAATTCTCTGCAACAAAATCAGCAAGAGCGACTTCTTTATTGTCTATGATGATAAAAACAAAGAAGAAATTCTTAAAGGTTTCAAATATCCATTCGATGGTAAGATTCTCACTTATCAAGAATTCATGGGTTCATTAACGGAATAAGCATAAGCCCTACACAACTTAACTATTTTGAGGTGTGTAGGGTTTTGTCAATTCTCATTTGACAACAAATAAAAAGAAATCCTCCAAAATAATGCCGTAACAAGCTAAGGAGGATTTTTAAATGAGAGACGTTACAGAATTAGGGATCGATAAAGATAAAGCAATGAGCTTCTCCGCTAATAGTGAAGGAGTAAAAGCACAAATGAGATGTTGCTCTGATGTTATTAGCAAAGAAAGAAAAGAATAGGCTTTCTTTGCGGTTATTATTGAAAATTTACCAGATACACACTCTAGCGTTTTCTGGGATATACATATAATCGTCCTCAGTGATGTTATATGTTTGTTGGAATAAATCAAACTGCGCTACGGTCATATTACATCTAATGTATGATAGTGGGTGTGCGTCTGATTTATTTCTTTCATGAGCGTTTTCTTTTGTGTATACGTATGCGTAACTAAAAGCAAAACCTCTAAACACTTCATCAAGATTCATCTTTTTCTTTGAGGCAAGATTGGATACGACTTTTAATCCACCCATATCAGCGATGATTTCTGATGATAGTTGATTACCATTAAATTTCTCATCTTTAAAGCCAGTTAAGAAGTTTGTGTAATAGTCTTGCATATTTTTGACTTTTGCTTCAAATTTGTCTTTATCGTCTTTTGTCCACCAATCAGCTTTAAAGCCGTCTTTATCATAAGTGGAACCTCTATTATCAAAACCATGAGTTATCTCATGACCAATGGTATGTCCATATCTACCATATAATTCAGCTTCAGAGGTAATTTCACTTAGCCCTTTAGCAGCGATACCATGGAATATTTTGAAGTTATTTTCTGATGGAGAATACGCTGCATTAATTGTGGAATTAGCTATTAATGCTAAAGCGTCATTATCAATAGCCTTTTTTGAAATACCATCTAAATAATAACTGTTATATGATTGGAATTCGTTATAAACATTATTAGTTGTTAATGTAAATTCACTATTAGCGATATACTCATCAGTATAAAATGCAATGTAATCCATCGCTGTTAATTTAGCTTGCGCTTGTTCTTTTGTTTCTTTTGATAACCAATCTTGTTCTCCTAAAACGATAAAGAATTCGTCTTTGATTTCTTTAATTACATTTAGGATCTTATCTCTATCGCTACTTGGGATGAATCTACTAATATATTCTCTTTCAACCACATCATAGAAATTAGTGTTAATAATATTTCTTTTCATTACTTCTATTGATAATGAAGGATTATATTTTTCTCCATTAGTAAGTTCTATTTCTGGTAGTAAAGAATAATAGTCTTCCGCTCCAATAAAGAATCTACCATCAAAGATAGCTCTTAAAATCAAATAGTCTCTCCAAATAGTAGCAGTGTATTTCTCATAACACTTTGCGTAATTAGACGAGAAATCTGAAAATGCGATCTCTTGATCATCATCGAGATTAAGTTGTTTTAGCATTGTATAGACATCAAGGTTAGTGTCTAAAGATTCATTAATATTTTTAACAGTGGTTATGTTCTTGCATTCGCTATTTTGTGATTGAGCATCGACAAATATTTGACCCACTCTTTCAATCGCGTCATGCATACGGGTAGATAAATTAGGAATATCAAGACCTATCTTATTAGCGATAGCGACTATCTCAGATGTTAGTTTATCAACCACTTTACCGTAAAAGGCAGTAAGACAAATGATCGCTAAACCTTTAATAGCCCCTACTGTTGGGTTGTCTAATCTTAATTCATCATTACCAGTGACATGGACTAACGAGAATAGTCTACTTAATCCCATTAATGAGTCTTTGCTTTGAATTAGTTCCATGATTTTGTCATCACTTAGTCCTGCTATTCTATTAATTTCGTTTTTGATTGATTCTTTTGCACCGGTATCTAATAAATCAAATAGAGCCTTAACTTTGCTATCATTAGCGGTGTACATTTCATTAATATGTTCATCTATCACATTTTGGTTTTCAAAAATGCTTCCCCATCTTGATTGATTTTCTGGGATTTCGACTTTTTGAAGATAGTCATAATTGACATTAGCAAAATAGTCATCTTGAAGCCTTGGTTTTTCAATCTTTTTGATATTTCCATAGATTGAAGTATTAAGCCATGGATATCCTTCTAAGAAACTCATATCTGTTACATCATTTTTAATGGTGTATTGCATGTATGTATTCTTTCTAGTAACAGTAAAAGCGATCATTTCTTGGAAGTTTTTATGAGTAACAGTAATATTAGCAATTCCTTCTTTTAATGCGGTCACTAAACCAGTATCACTTACCGTTATGACTATTTCATTATCGCTTTTATAGATTACTTTCTCTTCACTACTGGTAATAGAGATATCAATTTGATATGTTTCACCCTCTTTAAGAGAAATGTGATTAGAAATATTAATCACAACATCAGCTTTTTGAGATGGAGTGTTACAACCACTTAATGATGTAATCGCTAATAACGCTAAAACTGGGTAGACAATTCTGTTTCTCATAAAAATACCAAATACCTTATTGGATATATTATATAAAATCAATATTTCAATTTCGATAAGTGTGTAGTGACTTAAGACTTATTAACGATCAAAAAATAAACATTCAGAGTCTTGTTGTCGAAAAATGCGTGTAGACGCAAAAATTGATAAAATAATGTCGCTTTTGCTCTTTTTGCATTGTATAATTTTGTTGTCGAAAAATGCGTGTAGACGCAAAAATTGATAATGAGGGTTGTTTATGATTGAAAGAAATGAATATTTAAATAAGCTAATATCTCGCAAATGGAATGGAATGGTGAAGGTCATCACCGGAATCAGGAGATGTGGTAAATCTTATCTTCTTTTCGAAATATTCAAAAAGCACCTCCTCGATAATGGCGTTCCTACTGAACAAATCATCGAAGTATCGCTTGATGCCGAGGAATTTGAGGAACTACACGATAAGAAGAAACTAAATGAATATATAAAAGCAAGGATCAAGGATGAAAAAGAATATTACGTTCTTCTTGATGAAATCCAATTAGTCGATGGCTTTGAGTCCGTTTTGAACAGTCTTCTTAGAATCAAAAACGTTGATTGCTATGTCACTGGTTCTAATTCTAAATTTTTATCAAGTGATATTATCACGGAATTTAGGGGTAGAGGCGATGAAGTGAGGGTCCATCCTCTTTCTTTTAGCGAATTTTCTAAAGCATTTAAAGGCGACCAAAGGGATGCATATAGCGAATATTCTTTATATGGAGGTCTTCCAGCAATCGTTAGTATGGATAGTCATGAGGCTAAGATGTCTTATCTTAAAAACCTTGTCGATAATGTTTACTTAAGTGATGTTATTGAGAGAAATAAACTTAAGAAAGAAAAAACTGTTTTAGGCGAATTACTCGATATAATCGCATCATCAATTGGATCTTTGACCAATCCATCTAAACTCACGGATACGTTTAAGTCCGTTGCAAAAGTATCTATCAATAGAGCAACTCTTTCAAGCTATCTTGATTGTTTCATTGATGCTTTCCTCATCAGCAAAGCATTAAGATACGACATTAAAGGGAAGTCCTACATTGATTCTCCATTTAAATATTACTTTGAGGATATAGGGCTTAGAAATGCGAGAATTAACTTCAGACAAAACGAGCCAACTCATATCATGGAGAATATCATTTATAATGAACTGATAGCTCGTGGATATTCTGTGGATGTTGGAGTAGTGGTTGTAAACTACAAGGATGAGAACAACAAGAGTCAAAGAAAGCAACTCGAGGTTGATTTTGTCTGCAACAAAGGAACCAGTAGATACTATATCCAATCCGTTTATTCTCTTGAAAATGAGGAAAAACGCGAAAAAGAAAGCGCTGGGTTTATTAAAATTGATGATTCGTTTAAGAAAATGATTATTGAAAAGGATTGTTATGTTCCTTGGCAAGACGAAAATGGCATTTATCATATCGGTCTTGAACAATTCTTATTAAACAAAGACTCACTAGAAAAATAGATAAGTTTTACTGAAGTAAGAAAACCAAAAAACAGTAATACTTTAATTATTTTTGTCTCTTTGATATAGTCAATATGCTAAAAACGAGGAGTACTTATGCAAGCCATAATGGAAACAATATTTGAAACTATCTATCTAGCCTTTGCGTTATTTAGTGGAATCTATCTACTTATCAAAAGTAAAGAAAGACTAGATTATATTCTTCTAGGTATTTCTATTTTAATATTGGGATGTGGAGATGCTTTCCATCTTGTTCCTCGTATGGTGGGATTAAACACCACTGGATTAGAGAACTATGTTTCAGAGTTAGGAATTGGTAAACTTGTTACCTCAATTACCATGACTTTCTTCTATGTTCTTATGTATATCTTTCTAATCGCTAGATATAAAAAGAACCCACCTCTTTGGTTACATATTGTTTATGGATTACTATTCTTAGTTAGAGTAGTGTTAGTCGCTATGCCACAAAACAATTGGCTTAGTGAGTCTCCATATATTTGGAACATTATTAGAAATATTCCATTTATATTAATGGGAGTTATATTCATCGTCTTATCTTACAGATATCAAAAAGAAGACAAATACTTCAAGTGGACTTGGTTAATAGTTATCTTCTCATTTATCTTCTATTTAATCACTGCTTTTGGAGCGTCTTTTGTTTCAATATTAGGAATGATGATGCTTCCAAAAACAATTTGTTATATGGTTTTATTCGTTTTTGCGTTATTAACAAACAAGCAAGAACAGTAATTCGTTATTAAAGAAATGAAAAAACGTCTCAATGAGAATGAACTGAACTGAGACGTTTTTGTTTTATTAGAGTTTGAATATTGATTTTGATACACTGAATAATATGAAACATAAAATATGTTTGTTTGCATTAGTTACGTTACTATTAACGTCTCCTTTATGTGGTTGTGGTAATAATAGTCCAGTTGATAAAGATATAAGCATTATCTATACCACTGATGTTCACTGTGGATTAACTACTAACTTAGGATATGCTTCAGTAGTGGATTATAAGAAGAAATTAGAAAAAGATAATTATGTCGCTTTAGTGGATTCAGGGGATTTCTTGCAGGGTGATTATGTGGGAGTGATCTCTAGTGGTGGCTATCTCATCGATGTGATGAACGAAGCTAAATATGATGTTGTGACTTTAGGAAATCATGAATTTGATTATGGAATGGATATCCTTTCTCAAAGACTAAATGAATTTAATGGAGATGTTGTCTCTTGTAATGTTTCCTATATTGGAAAAAAGGAAAACAAATTAAAGAAAGTTAAACCATATGTCATTAAAAAATATGGGAATAGAAGTGTTGGTTTTGTTGGAGTTACTACTCCACATACGTTAACAGAATCTAGCCCAAAAAACTTTGTCGAAGACGGTGAAGTTGTTTATGACTTTTCTTGTAGTACAGTAGAACACTTCTTTGAGACTGTTCAAAAGAATATTAATGAATGTAAAGCTTCTGGAGCGGATTATATTGTTTTACTTTCTCACCTAGGTAGCAAAGACGTATATAAACCATATACATCAATTGAGTTAATTGAAAAGACTTCTGGATATGTAGCGGTCTTAGATGGACATTCCCATTCAGATCTAAAGTGGACCACTCAATATAAGAATAAAGATGGCAAAGAAGTATATTTGGTGGACGCTGGATATAAATTAAATGAATTTGCGTCTTTCACCATTAAAACAAACGGTGAATTTGTAACAGAATACGTCACTTCCTACACGTCTAAAGACAAAGAGATGGAAGATTATATTAGTAAGATTGAAAAAGAAGTTGATGAATTAGGTAATGAAGTAGTCGCTACAATCGATACGGATTTATTAACTGTTGATGAAAATGGAAAAAGACTCGTGAGAAATAGAGAAACTGGTATTGGTAATATGGTAACTGACGCTTATCGCATTATCACTGAAGCTGATATTGGTTTCACTAATGGTGGCTCAATAAGAGCGGACCTCCATAAAGGGGATGTCACACATAAAGACATTATTGCGGTTCATCCTTATGGTAACGATATCTTAGCTAAGAAAGCAACTGGATCACAGATTTTAGACTATTTAGAATTCGCTTCGATGTTTGTGGAAAAAGAAAGAATTGGTCCTGATGGAAATCCACTTGGTGAAAACGGTAGTTTTGCTTCTGTAAGTGGGCTCATTTATAGTGTCGATACTTCAATTAAGACAAGTGTAGAAGTATCTTCTACTGGAGAATTTATTAAAGTTACTGGTCCTAGAAGAGTAAAAGATGTCAGAGTTCTTAAAGATAATACATACGTTGATATTAAAGAAGATGAAGAATATGTTGTTGCCTCACATAACTTCATACTAGATGAAGGTGGCGGTGGCGCTAACATGTTTGTTAATGACCCAGTAGTGCCTACTAATCCTAAATTTGATTATGAAGTTTTAATTAACTACATCGTTGATGTTTGTGAAGGAAAACTTAAAGATAAATATTCCTCTCCTGAAGGAAGAATAAATATACTTTAATCACTATTTATGAGTAGGGTTCCTTATAAAATTAGATTATGGGTTGGTAATAGTTTGATCATGTTATCAGTTTTTGTCGTTATAGTGGAAATCCTAATTGCACCATATAACACTCCTACATGGGTCATTATATTGATGTCTTTTATTGCCGCCTTAATATTTATAGTGGGATTTGTTTTTATTCCAAAAACCAATGAAGATGGATCTCCTATTGTTATTAATAAAAAAGAGAAGGAACATAAAGAATCAAATAAACAAAAGTCACCTCTTATCAGTGAACAAGAATGGAAAGAACAAGAAGAAGAGGATGATGAAATGATGTTTATTGATGAGGATAATTAATTTTTTTTAATATGAAATAACTCTTAAGAGTTAAATTATATTAATAAAAAAAGATAAAAAATTTTATTAAGAAAATCGCGTTTTTCCACTCAAGGAATTACTTTGTAATTCCGTATTAATAGTGAGGGGACTTGATGGTTTCCTTACTCAATTCCACCTCCCCAAAGGAGGCGTTATTGCTGGATTTCTTCGTGGTTTCTTTGCCTGTGATTTGCTTCCGATGGACGGAATCGAATTGGGTCAAAGGAAAGGAGGATTCTAGTCATGGAAGCAATTCTAATACTAGTTTTACTATGTATCCTAGTGTACATAATAAAAATGGTCCCACCTAAGGAATAGGGGGGATCAACTCTCTACCTAAATGAAACCACAACTAGGTATTAAAATCAATACTTTAATTGTGCCTTCGCTTTTGTTCAAAGATTTTTGCATATGACACTTAAAGAAGATAAAGCGATGCTAGTTGATGAACCTCATAATAAATATAATTTAAAAATCATAATTTAAGATATGAGCGCTTAATTATAAAATATATTTGTCGAGGAGAACAAAAATGGCTGAGTTTATAACAGAAAAAAGAGACAACTTTTTAACTTTATTATCTTGTAAAGTAGAGCAAGATGAAACAACTATTATTATTCCTAATGAAGTAGAAAAACTGGAAAGAAACTGCTTCAATGGGCTGAAAAATATCAAAAATATTACTCTTTCTGAAAATATTCGAACTCTATATTATATTTATTTTAGAGATCTTGAATCGCTTGAATATATCGATATTAAAAATGTTAAGTTTATACCAACAGGCACATTTTTTGATTGCCGCAAATTAAAGACAATTAAATCAAATAACAAAGTCTTTTTAAAATATTGTTCCTTACTTCACTGCTTTTCTTTAAAAGAAATTAACTGTGAAGAAAAAGATATTGAACGCGCTTTAGGGGACACCAAAATATTTGAATATCCACTATTAAATAAAGATTTAGATATTGCCAGAATAAAAATAGATTTTGATTTCAAGAAAGCTAGGAATCAAAAAGAATATATTGAATCATGGCCAGACAATCTTGAAAGTAGAAGCAAAAGAGAGTTTGTTCTTTTTGATGATCTTGAACCAGTTTGTGTTCTTGAAGCCACTGATTTTAATTCTAACCCATTAGCGGATTTTGATTATATTACCGGTGAATTCTCAGATAATATATGTGATCTTGGGGCGTTTGAAAGAGTTGAGGGAATCCTTCCATGGCCAACCGCTATGAATGTTGATTATCAAACATTTGTTTCTAATCTTGAAGATGAACTAGAAACCAAATTTAAGGATTATGAATCGCCAAGAACCACCCTTAATAGCGTGGAAGACGCTCTTTATTTCTTTAAACTTCTTTACCTTGAACAGGAAATTAATGAAATCGGATATGAAATCCAATTGGATGAACTTCAAAATAGATTACAGGAATATTTATTTTTCCATAAGAATTATTGCATAGCAATAAATGATACGAAGAACGCTGCTATTTTTGATTCATTAATGCAAAAAGCAAAAAAGCTAGATGAAGCTTATCCAAAGATGAAAAAAATGTTTTCTTTCGGAACTATGCTTAGCGACATTCTAAAGACAGTTTTTCCAGAGTTTGTTGACATTCTTTATGACATAGTGGATGCAGCAACAATAATCATATATAAAGCACTTTTGAAACATTATGGTCGAAATGCAGATGGCATTGAGAATTATTATAAAACCGCTCCATGCAATAATTGTGTTGTTTATGATTATTATTCTTTGTCGTTTAGAGGAGATGTTAATCACACATTATATTTAACAAGTGCATTCGAAGATGAATCATGGTATCAACGCATTTGGAATATGTACGCATATAATATGCCATCTATGTCATTACGTGAACGACTCTTATTAACGGTTTATTCAACTTATTTCTTACGCGATGATCAAGAATCGTTACAAATGATACAAGATAGATGGGAAGATCCATGCGATACTTCAATTATCGTTCCTGAATATTTTAATTATCTTGTCAAAAACAGTATTACAAGTGAAATCAAATCTAGCTTAATTTGGTATACATGTGGACTAAAACCAGAAGACATCGATTATTTAAAGTTCATGTTAAGTGAAGATTACGCTTTTGAAATTATGCCAGATGATAAATGGAGCTATTTCTTAGTGGCATTTGATATTGAAAATATCATCTTATCTCATGATTTTTATTCATTCAAAATCATTTATGATTTAACTAAAAACATGAAAGATGAAGACTGGTATCAACCATTTAATTTCTATTTTGATGAATGTGCATTAGTTATATCTGGTAGTTCTTTAGAAACAATCGATATTTTAAATGAAGAAGCGTTTAATACAATTAGCGAAGTAAATGATCAGCCAATAGATTAATAAAACAAAGACGAAAGATAATTCTTATCTAACAGACAACAAAGATTCGCTATTTTCTCATCAATTAGGAATGTATATGGGAAGACGATTTCTTTTAATGAGTTATTATTGTTTAGTACAAAAAAGTTAGTGAAAAACACTTTTAATAAATATTAAAGAATAGTAATATATTTTTGGTGGTTAGTTTATCTTAATTGATGCCCTCAGCAAGCCTGTTTGCTAGGCTTTATGACTGGGGAGGATTGAGCTTGTTCTCATTTCATAGTAACCACCTTTTATTTTAATAAATAAGGAGTTACTGTTATGTTTAATGATGCGCTTGTTAATGATTATCTATTAAATCCTGATCGATTTGTTTATCCTTTCGTTATCAAAGAGAAAAATGGTAAAGAAAGAACCATTATTACTTATAACAAATCCGGTAAAAATGGTGCGTTATTAAGAAGAGCGCATGAAGAAATCACTAAAGATTTCTCTATTAACTTTGCAGAAAGAAACACCCACTCCTTTGCATATCACAAGAATGTTAGATGCTATGACGCTTTGCAAAGTCACTTAAAGTCTAACATTTTTATTAAACTCGACATTCATCACTTCTTTGAAAGCATCACCGAAGAATTATTTTTCTCAATTTACGGTGACTATTTCAACAAAGACTGGAGAGATAAAATTAAGCTTCTTTTCTATAAAGGTTCTTTAAGTATTGGCTTTGTTTCTTCACCAGTCATTAGTGATTTCTTTATGAAAAAATTTGATAAAGACGTCGAAACCTACTTGTTAAATCATCCAGAATTACATTATTCTCGTTACTCTGATGACATCCTTCTTTCTAGTGAATTAGACGATGATACATCATTAAATTCACTATTTGAGTTTGTTAAACAAGAACTCGCTTTATTCAAATTAGAAATTAACGATAAGAAAACAAGAAGAATAACCCTTGATTATAGTAAGCATAATTCCATTTCTTATTTGGGATTAAACATCTCCAAGTCAGATGATATTAATAATAAGATTACTATTTCTAAGCGTTATATTTTGTTCCTCCTCTTTTTGATTGAAAAACAAAGAGGATACACCGATCACTGTTATCCGCTTGAAAACGAGATTAAATCCCGTGTTGCTTATCTTGCTTATAACAGCCCTATTTCCTATCAAAGATTCCAAAAGAAACATGTTAACAAATATGGCGTTCCATATATGTTTACTCCTAAAGAACTTGATAATAGATCAGTCTCTAATGTCGTTAATGAAATTCCTGATTTTGATAAATTCTCTAAACTATTTAAGATTAATATTCATAAGAAAGTCGCAAATAATGAAGGATTCTCTGTTAATGACGCGATTGAAATTGAAGAATATATAGGAAGCGATAATGAAGTAATAGAAATTCCATATTTTGTTGATAGCATTGGCGATAATGCCTTTAAAAATAGTGGTAGAAAAATTACTAAAATCGTCCTTAATGAGAAATTAAAGAGCATTGGTAAAAACGCTTTCAGTGGTTTAACTAATTTACAAGAAATTAACTTACCAAACTCTTTAAGATATATCGGAGACGGAGCGTTCAGTCGTTGCTCTAGCTTAGAAAAAATAGTTATCCCTGAAAAGATTAAAACGATAAGAACCTCTCTATTTGAATATTGTTATGGCCTAAAAGAAGTTGTTTTTGCTGAAGGCTTAGAAACTATCTCTGACTGTGCCTTTTTACATACCGCAATCGATAAGATTACGTTACCTAATTCATTAAAAGAAATCAAAAGTGGTGCTTTCAGTGGATGCGAAAAATTAAAGGATATCAATTTAGCTAATAGTAATATAGAATTAATTGATTCTTGCGCTTTCAGTGGATGTGTATTATTAGAAGAAGTTGTCCTTCCAAATACATTATTAACTCTTGGTAAAGAAGCTTTCTCTAGTTGTAGTTCTTTAAAAAGAGCCAATATCCCAGCTTCAGTATTAGAAATTGGTGTTTTACCATTCGCTGGTTGTCCATTATTACAATCAATTGATGTCGATAAAGACAACAAGATTTATCTCCATAGAGATGACAACTCCTCTATCGTTGATCATAATGGATATCTACTATTTACACTTAAAGATACGATTGATAATGATATTAAGCATATTGGCTATTGTGTCTTCGCAAATTCTTTTGTTAAAAAGATTGTTGTCCCTGAAGGCGTTGTTAGAATTGATACAGAAGCCTTTAAGAACTGTTTGTTATTAAAGAATGTCTCTCTTCCAAATTCGTTAGAGGGATTAGGAATTGGCGTTTTCTCTAGCTGTGTTTCTTTAGAAGAAATTACTTTACCAGAAAAAGTAAGAGTCATCTCTTCTCGATTATTTAGTGATTGCATCAATTTAAAGAACGTAAAGATGAGTGAAGATGTCTATTCTATTGAAGACAACGCATTCTTTGGATGTACGCAACTAAATATCAATTTGCCGAAGAACCTACAAGTTATTGGCAAATATGCGTTCGCTAATTGCTTAGGCAGTAAAGACTTATATATACCTGCAAAAGTTAAACAAATTAAAAGAGATGCCTTTAAAGGACTCAATAAAGTATTAGAAAGTATTAGAGTGGATGAATATAACACAACATTTGCGTCAGATGACACTAATACGATTTATAACGTTAAAAAAGGAATCCTCCTATTTGGGTGTAAGAATTCTAAAATTGCTCAAGGAATAAGAGCGATTAATAAGTACGCCTTTGCGTATTGTGCTGAATTAAAACACATTGATATACCTAACACTGTTCAAAAGATTGGCAATTCTGCTTTTATTGGATGTAAAGGCTTAACAAGAATTGATTTAAATGCAGTTAATAAGATTGAAGCTTCTGCTTTTAGTAAATGTATTAATTTAGAAGAAGTAGTGCTTCCAAATAGTTTAACTGTTATTGGAGATAAGGCTTTTGCCAATACAGGATTAAAGAAATTAACTTTACCAGAATCTATAGTTTCCTTTGGTAAAGAAACATTCTCAAACTGTTCTTCATTAGAAGAAATCAATTTACCTTCTACATTTACTGAAGCAGATTTAGCAAATAATGTCTTTGGTGGTTGTAATTATCTAAAACACATTAGCGTTAATCCAAATAGTCAATCATTTGATACATCTGTCTCCTGTGACGCTTTGATTAGCAAAATTGGAGAATTATTATTAGCGTCTTCTTCTACTAAGATTCCTTGTACAGTTAAAAAGATTGCTACAAAGGCATTTGCTGGTAATGCTCTATTAGAAAATATTGAAATTCCTTCTTCTGTTGAATTTATTGCGGCTAGCTCTTTTGAAAAATGTACGTCCTTAAGAAGTGTTAAATTCTTAAATAAATTAAGTTTTATCCCAGCGCGTATTTTCTATGGTTGCACTAATTTAGAAGAAGTGGAGCTTCCATCTTCTATAACCGCTATTAGTGGTTGTGCATTCTCTAACTGTACTAACTTAAAAACAATTAAATTACCAGAATCATTACAAAAAATAGAATCTAACGCGTTTAGTGATTCAGGAATTGAAAATATTGTCTTACCTTCTAATTTGGATTCGATTGGTATGGCTGCATTTAGTGGATGTAAATCTTTACAAAATATTGTCTTACCAGATTCATTAAACGAACTAAACGCTTACGCTTTCCGATCAACAAGCATTAAATCAATTAACATTCCAGAAAAAATCAACACTATTAATGTGGGCTGTTTTTACGAATGTGATAAGTTAGAAAAAATTGATTTAAGTGGTATTAAGAACATTAGAGATAGTGCGTTTTATAATTGTAATAATTTAAAAGAAGTTATTCTTAATGATGAAGCAGAATTAAATGGCCACAACATATTTGATGGCTGTACAAGTTTAGTGAGTATTCACTTACCAAATAATTTGAAAGTAATACCTATTGGTTCTTTCCAAAACTGTACATCATTAAAGAAAATTAATTTCCCTGATACATTAGAAATCATTAACTCTCACGCCTTTAATAATTGTCCATTATTAGAAGTGCCAAACTTCCCAGATTCTTTAACTGACATTGGTGAATATGCATTTAAAGATAACAAGAATATTCATAATATTCATTTACCAAAATTAATAAAAGCAATCAGTAATGGATCATTCTTTGGGTGTGATATTGAATCAATCACTATTGATAAAGACAACGACTTCTATTCTGATATGGAGAGTAATATCATTACTTATCTTGATGAAAACGATGAAAGTCATCTCTTATTAGGATGTAAGAACTCCATTATTCCTGATGGAATTAATATCATTGATAGATGCGCTTTTGTTAACGCCGGTAAATTAAAGAACTTTAGACTTCCTGATTCTTTGATAAGAATTGACTCTCACGCCTTCTATGGTGTTGATTTAGGTGTTAATGAGATTGTTTTCCCTGCTTCATTAAAAGAAGTCCAGGAAACGGTTTTTGGTGAATTTAATAATGTTCCTAACATCAAATTCAATGATGGACTTGAAAAAGTTAAGTTCAATAACTTTAAAGGCGTTAAAACAATTTATATTCCTGCTTCGTTACTTTCTTTTGCGGGTAACTTCGATGACGATGTGATATTTAATGTCAATGATGATAATCCGTTGTTCTCATCTATTGATGGAAAAATACTTAGAATGGATAAACGCATTATTTATACCCATGAAGATGCGAGATTACCTCTTCCTAGAGAATGCGTTTCTATTGCTTCATCATGTTACAATAACAGAACGTTTGATGAAGTGAATATTCCTGAAGGTGTTGTCAGCTTAAGCGGATTTAACAATTGTCAAATTAACGAGTTGCATTTACCAAAATCATTAAAGATTATTTCTTCCTTCGCTGAAGGATCAGTGATTAAGAAAATAGTGGTAGCGAAAGGCAATCCATATTTATGCACTGATGAAAAGGGTTTGAACCTTTTAGATATTACTAGAAGAGATTTATATTACTGTAATGATGGCAATGTTCCTGAAGGAGTCACATCAATTGGAAACAGCGCAATTAATCATATCGGCATAGATCGATTAGTGGTGCCAAGTACTTATCAAGGTAATTTTGGTTTTAATCCACACCTATATAAAGAAGTGATTGTTGATAAAGATCATCCTTATTACTTCAGTAAAGACAACGCGGTTATTAATAAATATAACGCCACTCTTGTTTATATAAATAATCCAGCGATTATTCCTGAAGGCGTTAAAAAGATCTCTAGTAATGTCATTAATCATATTGGAGAGCCATATAGTCTACTAAGCATTCCTAAGAGTGTTCAATATATTGAAAGATCACGTTTAAGTGGTGTCGTAGTGGCGGATTCAATCACTGTTGATAAGGATAATCCAGTGTTTGATAGTCGCGATAACTGTAACGCTGTTATTGTCACTGCTAAAAACTTAATGATTATTGATTCAACTCATACAGTAGTGCCACAAAATGTTATTGTTTCTAGTGCAATAAAAAATAGAAATAAGAGCAATAATGAAATTAACTTCTCATTTGTCAGAAAGAGTTTCAATAATAACGACTCTTTATTAAGTAAATACGACTTACCATTTTAAATAGAGGCGCTTTAATGAATTATAACGAACAATGTATTAAGAATTACTTTGACTATGTCTATCACTTTGAAATAAAAGACAAAGAAATGATTGATTGTTTTATTGAAATTCTTAACGATTTAACTGAACGTGAATTAGCGGTTATCACTTATCGACATGGCCTAATAGATGGTGAAGCAAAAGGATTAGAAGCGGTTGCCTCTCACTTTGGTGTAGACGCCCAAAGTATTAAAGATATTGATATTCAAGTCATTAAAAAATTACGTCATCCAAATAGAATTAAATATTTCTATGAGGATAACGCTAATAATGAGGAAGTTAATGGCGTTAAAATGTTCAAAGTTCACAAAGACTATTTGCCTCAAGGCACAATTATCCAAGACATAATTGAAAAGAACGAGAAAAAATAGAATACAAAAAACATAAAGATTAGTGTACCCATATGAGTACGCTTTTTCTTTTTCTCTAATTTATTAAAAAATGAACGTCATAATTAATAGCGAAAGAAGGAAGCGTATGAATAGAAACGATTTAATTGGTAAAGAAGTAATTAATAAGAATAATGAAGTTCTTGTTATAAATGAAGTTGAGTGGAGTGATGATATAAAAGGAGTAGTGATAAAATTATCTAATAAGAAAATATTTAATTTATTCTTATCATATAAAAGTGGGTTTATAAGAATGAAAGATGAAAAAATAAATAAAGAATTAGAAGAATGTATTAATGAAGATAATAGAAAAATAGAAATAAAGAAACAAATTGAAAAGGAAAATAGATTAAAGGAGATTGAGTTAGAAAGGAAAGAAAAAGAAAGATTAGATACTGCGATTAAGAAATTTAGAGATAAATATTTCTTCTTAAGTAATTTCTATATCGCAAATGTTACATATAAAGGAATAACTTATAATAATAATGAGGCTGCCTTCCAGGCCCAAAAAGATTTAACAAGATCGCTTGAATTTAAAGATTTAAATCCTATGTCCGCTAAAAGACTTGGGAAAAGAGTGAAATTAAGAGAAGATTGGGAGTCAATTAAACTTAATATTATGGAAGAAATAATAAGATGTAAGTTTGATCAAAACCCAGAATTAAAAGAAAAATTATTAAATACAGAGGACCTCCTACTTATAGAAGGTAATGATTGGAATGATACTTACTGGGGTGTTTGTAGAGGAAAAGGGTTAAATAATCTTGGTAAGTTATTAATGAAAGTAAGAGATAGTTATAAAAATTAAATAAAACAAAACAAGACTAACGATGTTCTTATATAAGTACAAAGTTAGTCTTTTTGTGATATGATTACTTTGCAAAGATATTATATATGTGAGGAGAAAAAATTATGGCCTTTTCAGACACCAAGATTCATCAAATTGAATTACTACTTACATTAGATTATTTATTAAGATTTACAGACGAAGATCATCCCGCTACACAGCAAGATATTTGTCGACATGCAGTGGACTTTGGTCTCAAATACGATTCAAAAGCAAAATCTGGAAACGATGTTAGAAGACAAAGAATCGCTGAATGTTTAAAGTTCTTAATGGAAGTTACAAGTAAGTTTCCAGAAGAAACCCCATTTGTTTTAGAAACAACAGATTCAGGAAAATATTATATTGAACAAAAGAACTATTTGAGTGAAGAACAAGTCATTAAAGTTTTAGCAGCGGTTCAAAACGATAAATACACTCAAGATGAAGATACTGAATTCTTAACCGAAAGATTACTTGATTCCTTATCTAATATTTATAACCGTGAACATTATAAAAATGAATTAAAGAAAGTTAGTAAAGGAGTTAAGAAATATAACTTTGCCACTAATAGAAAAATTAGACTCGTTAATAAAGCCTATAACGAAGGCAAGATGATTAAAATCAGATACGAGATATTTGGTAAATTAAAAGAAGACGTCACAATCTATGACACATGGTATAGAGTGTATAAAATCAAAGAGTTTAACAATAAGCTTTATGCGATATTACTTCCAATCTATACCGGTAAATTAATGCTTCATCAAGGATATATATTTGATTTAGTGGAAAGATTAAATATTCCTAAAGGCACAGATAGAGAAGTGCTTTGTGATGATGGAGAAGATAATAGAGACCTTGAAAAGCTTTTCAAAGAAAAAGCAATGTGGCTACTAGATTACTATAAATCAGTGGACGAAATGCTTGAAGATAATAAGATGCCAATAACTGGTGTTGCCTTCAAAACAGGTTTCTACTTTAGAAAAGCAGTACTTAAATTTGTTAAACCTGGATTTGAACAATATTTCTCTACAACCTTAGAGTGTGTAGGATGTAACTCATTTGATGTTGTTGACGCCGAAGAAGCAACAAGAAAGAATAATAAAAATTACATTATTCCTCATCCTTTAAAACAAGGCGAAGAAGCAGAGTATTATGTTGTTAATATTGATATCAATCCAAGTGCGTTCTTAGGATGGTTATTAACTGATGTCCACGGAGATGGGCACTGTAACTATTCAGATATGGTTACTGTAGTGGGACCACAAAGAATCAATAATAGTTTATATGACTTCTATATCGGTCACGCTAAAAAGCTAATGAATAGATTGTCAAAAGAAGATATTGAACGTTACAATAAATCCACAGATAGATTCTTAAAGAAATAATTCAACATAAATTGTTCGTATAAAAGTACATATTAGCGGTTATTCAAAAACCGCTTTTTTTATGTGGAATAATAAGAAGCGAAAGGAGAGAAACCATATGAATAAATCGAAAGAAACCGGCTATATTGAATTGATTGGTCAAAGAATAAATAAAATATATGGTGATCTTGTAGATGAAAGAATTATCGATAGAGCAAATAAAGAAATAGAAGATTTCTATAAAGTTGGTCAATTAGATAACATCTTTAAAATAGGAAAGATATTCCAAAAGAAAATCGATAAAGGAAATCTAATTATTCCTAGATTATCAACCGGTAATTCATTTCTCTTATATTTATTAAATGTTAGCAATGTTAATCCATTACCTCGACATAGTTATTGTCCTCGTTGTCATTCATTCTATTGGGGAAATAAACAAAGTGAATGTTGTGATAACTGTGGAGCAAGGTTAATCGAAGATGGGTTTGATTTAGATTACCGATTATTAATTGATGATATTAAAAGAATGAACACTCAGTTTCATTTCTCTACTTCAAATAAGCACAGTGAATATAACAAACTATATAAACTAACTTATTCTAGAGAACTTGGTTATTTGAAAAACTTAGGTTTCACTCAAAAAGATTTAAAAGGAACCCTAGAAGATATAAGTGAAATCATAAAGTGTTTTGATGAAAGTTATTTTGCAAAAAAATATAAAAAGAGAGTCATTGGTCATTATCAAGCGTTTGTTTGTCTAGGTGACTTAGGTAACTTAAGAATTCAAAAACAAGTTCTTAAGGAAAAAGTTAATAACTTTGATGACTTAGTGAGAGTGGTCACTATGATGCATGGGACCGGTGTTAGAGATAATAGTGAAAAATATGGTGTAAATATTTATTCTAGAGATGACTTATTTAAGTTCTTGTTATCAAGTCAATTATCAGTTGATGATTCATTATTAATATGTAGGGAAACGCGTCTTTCTGGAAATGGACACTTATCTAAGTTAAGTGAAGAAAAACTAAAAGAAGCTGGTGTAGCTTCTAATTACATCGAGTTCATGCGTTCTATTAGATATATCTTTATGAGGGGACATGTTATTGCCACTCTTAAAGTGTTAACCCTACTAGCGGAAATCTATCTAAAAGAACCTGAAAGATTTTATAAAGCGTATTTTATGGATAATCCAGTTAAACCTAGACTCACTAACGGGGAACTAATAGTGAAACTTGTAGAAAGTAAATGCACCAAATTAGAAGAGGCATACATAGTATCTACAGAACGAGAAGAACGATTATAGTCATCATTATGATATAATTAAATTAATATAGGGAAGGGAATTTATGAATTACAAAGAAGAACTTATTAATAAAGAAGTTATTTTAACTAGTGAGCAAAAAACATTAACAGTTATAGATGTTATTGAAAACAAAAATTTCAAAGAAATTAAAGTATCTTTAAGTAACGGCAAAACATATTACTTATATCTAGGTTTAACAAAGAATGTCTTTGTCTTTGTTGATGATAAAATTCAAAAATCACTCCTTAAAGAAGTATCTGATTGTGATTCAAACGAAAAACAATTAGAAAAACAAAAAGAAGAAATAAGAAAGAAAGCAATTTCTGAAAATAAAGAGAAAGCAATAATTGAAAATAAAAATAAAGTCGTTAAAACAAAAAGAGTGAAAGATCCAAACATTCGTATTGATAGAAAGAACGTTGCTTATAAAGCTACATATTGTGATGGAAATGGAAATTGGTTCACCGCTCCATGTTCAAGTTCTTGCCGTAATAGAAACTGTTCTAAAAATGGTGGAGGAAGATTCTGTAGTACCAACTCAGTGTGTCGAAGAGTGATTGACGGACTTTCTACCGATAAAGATGTTTATGATGCATTTAATACATCTTTCTTATGTTATGAATCAAGAATGTTACTTGATTATAAAATCTACGCCGGTAGAGATGATGATGGAACCGTTAGAGGTTGGTCACTAGATAACGATAGATTAGTTATTTTAACAACAGTTAAACCAAATCAAATAGAAGAAGAAAGAGTTATCTTTGCAATTTTCTTAATCAATCATTCATATGATAAAGATGATGAAGAAGCCTCGGCAACATCATATCCAGATTGTCGATTATCTCTCACTGAAGAAGAATCTGAGAGTATGAAATATTGGGATTACGCCCCTGGAGAAGGCGATAATAACATTATCCAGTGGAAAGAAGGATTATTAAGATATCAAACTGATGAGATGTGCGCTACAGTGTTAAGAGATGTCGTTAGAATCATCGAAAAGAGAAACGATCCAGCGCAAACAGAATACGCAAGAAATTTCTTAAATAAATTCTTAAACAAGATCAAAATGCAAGAAGAAGATATTAGTGAGAAACATGGAGCAAGGATTAAGTAAATATGAAACAAGGTTTAAATCTTTACGAATTATCTAAGGACTATTTGACAAAACAAACAGAAAGACTATTTAATTGCAATGAAACTAGTGCAACTGAAATAGTTAACGAATATATAAATACACCGAATGTTACAACATTGACCTTTGAAAACATATTAGAAGAACTAGCTTCTTCTTTACAAACTGGTCAAAGGTTACCAAATGTCATTAAGTATTTTAGTAGAAAAGACGAATTAAGAAGAATATTTAAAGATTACGATCGTCACTTGTTAAGTGCTGCTAATGAAGAAACGCTTTATGATGAATGTGTTCAAGCATTTGGAAACTCCATTGAAACAGGAAAAAACAGCTGGAAAACATATATTGCTGGAATGGTCGATGGTGCTTCTATTCTATCAAGATTT
>JBGURM010000020.1:0-10447 GCA_045132035.1 Bacilli bacterium | reverse complement strand
GTTTAGTGGTATCACCGCTAATCCACTTGTTGGAAGAGTGTCAGATTATTTATCTTCAATTAATGGAACAACAATTCTTACTGAAGTTCCAGAAATGTTTGGCGCTGAAACCATTCTTATGGAAAGAGCGGACTCTAAAGATACATTTAATAAAACCGTTAACTTAATTAATTCATTTAAAAACTATTACGCAGAACATAATCAAGTCTGCTATGAAAACCCATCTCCAGGAAATAAAGAAGGTGGAATTACTACCTTAGAAGAAAAATCTTTAGGATGCACTCAAAAATCTGGCCATTCTGAAGTTAAAGATGTCCTTTATTTAGGTGATCAAGTTAAAACATCCGGTCTTAACTTATTAAATGGACCAGGAAATGATATGGTGGCTTGCACCAATTTAGCGTGCGCTGGGGCAAATTTAATCTTATTTACTACAGGTAGAGGCACTCCATTTGGAACGGTTGTTCCTACTGTTAAAGTCGCAACAAACTCAAATATTGCAGAGTTCAAGAGTAGATGGATTGACTTTAACGCTGGCCAATTACTTGATGGAGTTTCAATGGATGACTTATTAGAAGAATTCTTAGATTTCATCGTTAAAGTCGCAAATAACGAAATTAAAACTAAAAACGAAATTAATAAATTTGAAGAAATTGCAATCTTTAAAGACGGAGTTACTCTTTAATGAAATTAGGTGTTCGTCTACACGATTTAGCAAGTGGTTCAGTTGATGAAGTTATTTCAAAGTGCAAAGAATTTGGCTTTGAATATGTTCAACTAGTCTTTAAAAAAGCCTTAAAAGATAGTAGTGGTAACCCTCTATTATTTAATAAAGAAACCGCAAGTGAAGTTGGTAAGAAATTTAATGACGCTGGAATTAAAATTGCAATGTTAGGCGCCTATTTTAATCCTGTTCATTCAAATAAAGAGTTAGTTAAAACAAATACCTTATATTTTGAAGAACATTTAAAATATGCGAGTTTATTAAACGCTCAATATGTTGGAACGGAAACTGGTTCCTATAATGATGATAAATGGACATATAACCCAAAAAATCAAACCGAAGAAGGCTATCAAGATACAATGAAGACCTTCCGTCATTTAAAAGATGTGGCAGAAAGTAGTGGCACAAATATTCTTATCGAACCAGCTTATGGTCATGTTATTTATTCGGTTGATCAGCTCAAAAGAGCAGTTGATGAATTAAATTCCAAAAATGTCTCAGTAACTATTGATATCTTTAATCTTTTATATATTGGTAATTATCAAGATTACAAAAACATATTTATTCACGCATGTGAAGTTTTCAAAGATAGAATCAAAATTTTCCATTTAAAGGACTTTTATCCGGAAGGGGAAAAACTTGTTCAAGTAGGCTTAGGGAAAGGAATTATTGATTTCGAATTTATCATTAACACAATTAGGAAATACGCACCTGATTCTACGATGATTTTTGAGGGTGTAAAACCAGTTGATATTGAAGAAAGTTTAACTTTAGTTAAAAAATACAATAATTAATGTGTTGTATACAAGTTGTTGACTTTCAAAATTTTGTTAATTAAAATAGTAGTATCAAATCAAAAACCAATATTAAATATGGCTATGAAAAAAGATGAATTTTTGACTTATGATGAGCAGTCTGGTGCTGTTTTTAAAGACGCAGAACAAGTTGTTCGTGATGATGTAGAAAAGAACCGTTGGAAATTAACAGGACTTACCATTCTTAAAGATTGGCGTCTTTATTTAATGCTCGTTCCAATGATTCTTGTTTTCTTATTTTGGCGTTACTTCCCAATGTATGAATTACTCGGTTGTTTCAAAATCACCGAAGTTGGTGTTAGAGTTAACGACCAAATGTATTGTGGTTTCGCAAACTTTGAACAATTAATGTTCTCAGGAACAGGTACAAGCGCTGATTTCTGGAGAGCATTTAGAAATACTTTCTTATTAAGCTTCTATGGATTATGCTTTGGCTTCCCAATGCCAATCATTTTAGCTTTATTCTTTAATGAAATTAAAAACAATATCGTTCGTTCAACTTTCCAAGTTCTTACATATTTACCAAAATTCATGTCCACAGTCGTTATGACTTCCTTAGTTACCATGTTATTAAAACAAGGTGACATCGTTTCTGGACAAGGTATTTTATCTACCTTCTTAGTTAATATTGGTTGGGTTAGCCAAGATGTCGCAGAAAAAGGCTTATTACATAATCCTCAATATTTCCGCGCGATTTATCAAATTTCAGGTATTTGGGAAGGTGCTGGATATGACTCAATTGTCTATTTTGCAGCGATTATTGCAGTTTCGCCAACCTTATATGAAGCTGCCCAAATCGATGGCGCAACTAAGATGGCTCAAATGAGATATGTCGTCTTACCATGCATCCTTTCAACTGTCGTTATTATGCTTATTAATAGAATCGGCTCCCTTTTGAGCATCGGATACGAGAAAGTCTTGTTGTTATATAACACAGATACATGGGTGACTGCAGACGTGGTCTCTACATTCTCATATCGTCTCGGCTTAGAAGGTGGTAACCAAGCTGTTGGTTCTGCAGCCGAAATGATCAATAACTTAACAGGTATGATTCTTGTTATTGGCGCTAATACAATCGCAAGAAAAGCCTCTAACGTCTCACTTTACTAATAATTTTTATAGAAGGGTTTTATGAAACGTCGTCTTGAAGTAACTGAACTTATATTCAAAATCATCGCCTATACATTATTAGGTATTTTCGCCCTTGCGTGTTTATACCCATTCGTATATGCGATTAGTTCCTCTATTTCAGGAAAAGATGCGGTTAACTATAACCAAATCATCTTATTCCCAAAAGATGTTCAATTCTTAGCTTTTAGAGAAATCTTCAATAACAACTCCTTCTGGAATGCATACTCAAATACATTGTTCTTAACTATCTTTGGTACTATCTGGGCAATGGGTGTTGCTATCTTAGGTGGTTATGCATTAAGTAAGAAGAGATTACTTTTTAGAAAAGGATTCAACTTTTTCTTAGTCTTCACAATGTGGTTCTCCGCTGGTATCGTTCCACAATATATTAACTATTTACAAACAAAAGAAGCCTTTAACTTATTCGGCATTACCGATGACAAGTGGTTAGTCGTTATTGCCATGGGTATGGCGGCTATGAATATTATTCTCTTAAGAAACTCCTTCGAAGGCGTTTCCAGTGAAATTGAAGAAGCATCAAGAGTCGATGGTGCTAGTGAATTCCAAATCTTGACAAAGGTTTATCTCCCAATGTCAAAATCCACAATCGCGACTGTTGCCTTATTCTTCGCAATCTCTCGTTGGAATGGTTACTTCTGGGCAAGACAAATGATTTCTAATACCGCCGAACAACCACTTCAAGTCTTTATCAGATTGATGTTAGAAGAATACACATCTTCTGATAACTTACCGTCACTTATGAATCTTGACTATTCGCCAAACTCAGCGATTTATGCCTTGATCATCGTGGCAATTATCCCAATCTTAGTTATTTATCCATTTATCCAAAAATATTTCGCTAAAGGCGTAAATATGGGTGGTGTAAAGGAATAAATATAATTTTTCTGAAAGGAGTTATTTATGCAGAAAAAAACTTTCGGATTTCTTAGCTTCGCTGCAGCAGCGTTATTAGCGCTCGTTGGATGTGGTGGTGGCGGAGGAAGTTCCGAACCAGAAATCGTCCCTGGCTCACTTGATTATAAAGAAGGTACAGAATTAAGAGTTGCTGGTGGATATCAAAAAACAAATGAAGCTATTTCTTTCCAAGATGCTTCTATCGTTGGTGATGGATTAACATTATCTGATGGTACCACATACCACACAAACGATCTCAAACCAACATGGAAATACTTAAAAGATCAGCTCAAAATTGACTTCAAAGACAAATTCACAGGCGCAGGCTCTGCTGAAAAAGAATGGGGAGTTTGGGAAAACAAACTCTCAGAAGTCGACATCGTCGCTGGCTCCTCAGCCAAATTAACAGCTGCTGGTGCACAAGGTAAAGTCATCGACCTTAGCCTTTACTTAGACAAGATGCCAGCCTTCAAGTATTACCTTGAACAAAACCCAATTGCTCGTTTATCCATTACTGGTGCAAAGCAAAGTGGACAATCTGGCGCTATCTACTTCTCACCATATTTCGATGGTGTTGATGATATCGAAAGAATGCCATTAATGAGAGCAGACTTGGTTAGAAAATTATTAGACAGTAACAATGAAACATTTGCTAACCGTCAAATCTCTACCAAAAACTACACTCCATATATGCCAACAAGTGGTAAGGTTGATGTCGAAGCAGTTCAAAAAGATGGCACAAAAGTCATCCTCACAAAAGATTATTCCGCATATGGAAACATCATTCAAAAGATGAATGAAAAAACCAATTTAACCGGTAATGAAGCTCTTGCAATGTTCAAAGAGTACATTCAAAAAACCTATAATAATTACTATGAAAAATTAAGTGACTTATTCTTAGGTTATGATGCAGCATGGGATGCTGATGAAATGGTCGCATTATTCAGAATTGCCCACGCTCAATTAAACAACGCTGATGGCGATCCATTAGTGCCATTATTCTCCCGTGAAACAAATAACATGCAACGTGATGTTGATATGTTCAGATTCGCAGGCTCCTTATTCGGTGTTAGAGGAATGGAATCCAGAAGTGATTTCCTCTATTTCAAAGAAGATGGTAAACTCTACGACGCACGTTGTGATGCAGAAGCTTATAGAGCTGTCGAAAGAATGAACGCTATCGTTACAGAAGGTTTATTAAATATCGATGGTACAGCTGCTAGTAACGCTTACTTACAAAAAGATGCTGGTTTAATGTCTTATGACTATAACCAAACACAAACAATTTATAACGATACAATCAAATACGATGACAAAACATTTGCCCAATCAGGTAGAGAATATGTCGCCGTTATGGTTCCAGTCGCAAGATGGAATGATGGTAGTGAAAAATACATGAGATTCACCGAATCCTGGAGATCTGTCAAAACTGATGGTTGGGCAATCTCTGCTGCTGGTGTTGGTGGTAACCAAGATAAACTCAATGCTGCCTTAACACTCATTGACTTCGCATTCTCCATCCAAGGTCAAATCACAATGTCCTACGGCCCAGATTCATTCATTAAAGTCAAGAAAGGCTGGGATAATACAAAGACAATTACAAAGTGGTCACAAGTTGCTGACAAATATGAAACATTCAATTTCAACGGTCAAGAAATGCCAATCATCTCTGATGGTTGTAAAACTGATTTAGTCAAATTTGCAAACGGTAACTACACCAACTTTGCAAGAAGATATTTAGGATCCACATTAAACGGATTCCCAAAATCACAAGCATTTGAATATCAATGCACATCCGAAACCGGACAAAAAGGTTCAGCCGTCTTAGCAATGGCTATCGGTAAAGGAATCATTAAGCACCCAGAATTAGCAGTTAACACCGCTAATATGTGGTACACATCTGTTCCAACCACCTTACCAGCTACTGCAGCTCAAACCTCATTATTAAATTCCTACACTGATTTAACAGACAACTTCAAGGCTGCCAAAAACACAAAGAACGTTTTCTATCAAATCATTAAAGGTGGTTATGCCAAGAGTGGTGGCGACACCGCCATTGGACCAACAACCGCTGAAGCATTTGCATCCTTCGTTTCCAATGATTGGAAAGGCTCTGCTTACCTTGGCGTTAGAAACGCACAATGGAAGACATTGTACGATTTCTACCAAACTCTCTAATTCATTAGAATTGAGTAATTAAAAATTCATTCACCCTCACATCGTGATGGTGTGGGGGTGAATATAACTGTTAAAAAGAAAGAAGATCAAAATGTTTAAATCTCAAATGAAATTTCAAAAGATATTAACACTTGTACTGCTCATCTTCGCAGCCGTATGTTTTGTTTTTTCACTTGGTATTTCAACAGATTTCTATGGCTTATATCTCTGTAGTGCGGTTAGTTATTTTGATGGAATTAACTTATTCCATGAGATCCAAGATTATAACCGTTTAGCAGTTATATTCTCTATCGTCATGGTTCTTACATGTGTATTACCATATATCTTTGCTACAAACACAAGAAGACTTTATTATCTTGATAATTACATCTCTATTGGTGCTCAAGCTGGATTCTTTGTGTTCTATTCAATCTACACATTAATCAATTCAATCACTTATAAAAACCGTTTCCTTAATGAAGTTGATTTTGCAACTTATAAAGAAACCGCTGATTTATTCCAATTCAAATATAGTGAATCTACATTCTTCCTTGATATGGGTATTGTTTTATCAATCTTAGCTTTAGTTATGGTTGGTTTAATTGCCTTCAATCTTGTTTGGAAGATTAAGATCATGAAACAAGAAAAACAAATTTTAACTTTAGGAGCACAAAATGACTAAAGAAGAAAGAAACGTCGTTAAAATTGAAAGAATGGCCTATGTCAAAGACAAGGTCCCTTCTTGGCTTGCCCTCTTAGCAATTCTCGCTAACGTGCTTTTCTTTGTTTCAATTTATAAGACAAATGTTAGTTATTACTACACACACATGATTGGTGTGTCAGTTATCGTTAATCTTCTCTTTATGCTTGCCACATTCCTTTGTTCAGAAGGTGTTAAAGCATATAAGAAAGCCTTTGGAATTACAATGATCGTTCTTGGTGCAATTGAGATTTCAAGAATCTTTGTTTTCCCACTTCAAGGTATTACTTCAATTGAAGGTACAACAAACGAACCAGTTATGGCTACCGCACAATTTATTCGTGTTGTTATTTATTTAGCAGCAGCAGCGGGCTTATTAATCGCTGGTGGTATCATTAGCATTCGTAATTCAACAATTTTAAACAATTCATTAAAAGAAAAAGAAAATAAAAAGTAAGGAGTAATATGGCGACAGTATCTTTGCAACACATCGATAAAATTTATGACAACAATGTCCAAGCTGTCTTTGATTTCAATTTAGACATCAATGATGGTGAGCTTATTGTTTTAGTCGGTCCTTCTGGATGTGGTAAATCCACAACTTTAAGAATGGTTGCAGGATTAGAAGATATTACTAATGGTCATTTAATTATCGACGGCAAAGATGTCACTAGAGTTCCTCCTAAAAATAGAGATATCGCAATGGTTTTCCAAAACTATGCCTTATATCCACATATGACAATTTATGAGAACATGGCGTTCTCCCTTGTCTTAGCTAAAGAAGATAAATATGTTATTCACCAAAAGGTTATGGCGGCAGCTGAAATCTTAGGGTTAACTGAACAATTAAATAAAAAACCTAACCAATTATCTGGTGGTCAACGTCAAAGAGTGGCGATGGGTCGTGCGATTGTTAGAAATCCAAAAGTCTTCTTATTCGATGAACCATTATCAAACTTAGACGCGAAACTTAGAAGTTCCACTCGTAGAGAAGTTAAATTACTCCACAAACGTTTAGGAACCACAATGATTTATGTTACTCACGATCAAATTGAGGCCTTAACTCTTGCTGATCGTATCGTCTGTATGTCTATGGGTTATGTCCAACAAATCGGAACACCATTAGAATTATACGACCATCCAAAAAATATCTTTGTCGCTTCATTTATTGGTTTACCACCAATGAACTTATTCAACCTCGATAGAAAAGATGGAGAATATTACTTAGAAGGTACTAAGGTTAATCTTCCAGCTAGATTAAAAGCTATCGCTGATAAGAATGAAAAAGACGAGATGGTTCTTGGAGTTAGACCAGAAGATATCATCTTAGATGGTAAATTCGAATTAGAAGTCACAATTAATGAAAATACTGGTCACTTCACTCTCACACACGGAAAACTCTTTGGAAAGCATGTCTGTGCTAAATTAAGAGGATGGAAGAAATATAAGAGTGGTGATGTTATTAAAGTCGGATTCGACGAAAACAAGACTCACTTATTTGATAGAGAGTCCACAAACGCAATTGAATAGAAGGTAATTATGCAAGAAGTAAAACAAAAGAAAGGTATTAAAGAATTCTTCAGGAAATTCATCGTTTCCTTAAAGAAGAGAACAACAAAGATTCCACAATTTGTCTTAATTGTGGCCTTTATTGTCTACGCTTTTTCTCTTTCAACCATTTCTAATACCACCGCATACGTTAATAAGACACCAATGGGATTATGTTCATTCGTGGTCATGCTTCTTTCTGTTTTAGGATTTGTCTCTTCACTTAATGCTTTCCCAGTAAGAGCTAAACCAAAAATTCTCATGGTCATTTTAATGTATGTCATGGAAGTTGTTCTAATTGGTGCGGATATTTGGTATTTCATCAAAATCCAAGAAGGTTTAAGAGAAAATACATATACCGCTGCTGCATTAGCTGCTATTAATAGTGCGAAAGTTGTCATTATCGTTCACATTATTTTAGTTGCTATTACCATTCTATTATTCGTCTTAGTGCCAGTAATTAGAAAATTATTAAACAAGATCGATACCTCCGTTGATTTAGGCGAAAACGAAGATATGAAGAAAATCGAGCTTGAAGACGAAAATTAATTTATGGCCAAGCCTAAAAGATATCCTCGACGCGTTAATAAAGATTCTGATAAAGACAATTACAAAATCAATACTAGCGCTGTTGATAGATTGGTCGACGCCAGTAAGGGAAAGGCACAAAAAGTCGACGACAGTGAAGTTAATCAATATAAAAGTGGTAAACTTCAAAGAATCCCTACCTTCATCAAAGCAATCATTGTTAAATGGTGGTTTGCTGGAGCCTCTTGTTTCTTCTTTCTATGGGGACTAGGTTCAGTTATTCATGATCAACTCGCGTTACTATTTGTCTTCGCCTTTGGTCTAGGAGTAATTACCAATTACTTAACAAATAACTTCCTCAGATTCTTAGAATCAAGTAGACAAGAATATGATATTTGGATCGTCTTCCCATGGAGAAAGTGGTGGACAATCTTCCTTGATATAGCATATAGTTTTCTCCTCTTATACGCGGTAGTGAAAACATATGACTTAATCAATATCATCGTCATTAACACTCAAGGGTTAGACCCAACCTCAGTACCTCTTGGTGTTGAGCCACTCCTATTTGGAGTCTTCTATGTCGTTTATGACCTCATAGTAGTGTGGCTTAGAAACCTCGTAGTGTTTATCATTAAAAAGATTATCAATCGTAATAAATACGAAGAAGAATACATGTAAAGGAGAGAAATTATGTCGGACTTAGTATTAAAAGATATTAACAAGATTTATCCGAATGGATTCCACGCCGTTCATAATTTTAATCTTGAAATCAAAAATGGTGAATTCATCGTTTTCGTTGGTCCATCTGGATGTGGTAAGTCCACAACTCTTCGTATGATTGCAGGCTTAGAAGAAATTTCTAAAGGTGATTTCTTAATCAATGGAGTTAGAGCAAATGAGAAGACTCCTATTCAAAGAGGAATCGCCATGGTCTTCCAAAGCTATGCTTTATATCCTCACCTTTCAGTTTATGATAACTTAGCCTTTGGCTTAACTCTTCGTGGAGTTGACGCGGATGTTATCGAACAAAAGGTTTTAAAAACTGCAGATATTTTAGGATTAACTCCTTATTTAGATAGAAAACCAAGAGCCCTTTCTGGTGGTCAAAGACAAAGAGTCGCTGTTGGTAGAGCAATTATTCGTCAAGTTGATATCTTCCTTATGGACGAACCATTATCAAACTTAGACGCAAAACAAAGAGTGACAATGAGAAGTGAAATTATTCAAATTCATAAACTCTCAAAAGCCACAACAATTTATGTTACCCATGACCAAACTGAAGCGATGACTATGGCGGATCGTATCGTTGTTATGAAAGACGGATACATTCAACAAGTCGGAACTCCAGAAGAATTATATTTTAATCCAGTCAATGTCTTCGTCGCTGGATTTATTGGTGAGCCACCAATGAACTTCCTTAAAGGAAAAGTCGAAGGCGATGAAATCGTTTTAGCGGACGGCAATAAGTTAAATATTAAGTCAACTAAATACGATTATTCAAATTGCAAAGAATTAGTGTTCGGTTTTAGACCAGAAGATGCACGTGTTAAAGAAGATAAAAATTCCATCAAATTACATGGACTTGCTACATTAACAGAAATGTTAGGCGATTCCACTAATGTGTATACACAATTTGGAGATAACACAGTAATCTTAAAACTCGATCCACACGAAGCACCAAGTATGGATGAAGAATTCGACTTCTACATCCCATATGATAAAGTGTACCTATTCGATAGCGAAACCGAATTCGTTCTTAAAGGAAAAGGCGAATGAGTTTCCGAAAATATAAAATTATTGACTTAGCAATTTTTACGGGACTCTACTTATTGTTAGAGTTCCTTATTTCTTTTGCGGCCACTCGATGGTTTCCAGAACAACCATATAGCGTTTCTATCATGTTACCGTTTCTATTAATCGTCATGATGA
>JBGURM010000019.1:0-2032 GCA_045132035.1 Bacilli bacterium | reverse complement strand
AAATTGTAAGTGACAGAAAGGACATACGTTAACGATTGCATCTACGCCTGCTTCAGTCATGTGGTCGAGTTTTTCTTTAGTGAAACTAGTAGTTACATCTAAATCTCTGGATCTTAAACCTCCACCTGCACCGCAGCACATCATTTTGTCTTTGTAGTCAACTGATTTTGCACCAGTGATTTCTACAAGGTCATCTAAGATAGATGGGTTTTCAGCTTGATCTTCAATACCGATAGTTTCGGTAGGTTTTAAGAAGTGGCAACCGTAGTGAACAGCAACATTTAAGTCTAAAGGTTTTTCGATTAATGAAGCTAATTTTTCGAAACCAACATCGTCTCTTAAAATTTGAGCGAAGTGTTTTACGTTAATAGTACCTTTGTATTCTCTGCCGATTTCAGCTAAGTTTTTGTTAATTTCAGCTTTTTTCTCTGCGTCTTCTTTTAACATGTGATTACATTCGAATAAGGATCCGAAACATCCGTTACATTCGGTCATGATGTCTGCACCCATGTCTTCAGCAAGAGTTAAGTTACGAGCTGCGATAGTAGCCCAGGTTTCTTCATCAAAAGAACCAAATACACCAGGAGCAGGACAACAAGATGCTCCTTCCATATCTTTTAATTCAATATCTAAAGCTTCAAATAATTTTCTGGTAGCTTTTTCAACACCAGGATAACGGTTGTTCATGATACAACCTAAGAAATATGCAATTTCCATATTATAACTCTCCTCAATTAAATTTATTCTTTTAATCCGCCGGTTGCTTCATCGTAACCGATTAATTCATCAAATCCAGTAAGTTTACAAATTTTTTGTACTTCTTCTAATGCTTCAGGGAAAGCGTGAGTAGTTGGTGGAATTTCAGCAAGACCAATTTTAGCTCTTAAAGCTTTTGTAGCATCATTGATTGGTACACCGTGACCAGTATTCATTACAAATACACCAGTCATTTTGTGTGGTTTTGCCATGTATCCAGCGTGTGCTGCGATGTTACGTGCTTTTTTGATGATTTCTACAATTTTAACACTTCTGAGACATCTTTCTTGGCAAGTGTAACAGGTAGTACACATCCATAAAGCATCATCAGCAATAACTTCTTCTTTTAATCCTAATAAACATTTTCTGACAATTTGTCTTACTTTGTATGGGGTTCTTCTTCCAGAAGGACAACTTCCACTACAAGTACCACATTGGAAACAGTGTTTTACAGTTTCAATTCCAGCATCAATGAACTCAGCAGTGAAATCTGGGTCACGATTACTATCATTTAATAATTCTTTATCAGTTAATAAAGTCATATTATCTCCTTTTTTATCTTCATTTGATTTTTCTTCATTTTCATCAGCATCTACTTCTTCAGAAGTTTCTTCAACTTCTTCAGCTGATTCTTCAACAATAGATTCGTCAGATTCTACTCCATCTTCAACAAGAACTTCAGCTTCCTCATCAGCTTCAGTTTCTTCCACAATTTCTTCAGATGGAACTTTATCTGGTTTAGAAATTTTAACAACAGTTTCTTTTTCTATTGTGTCTCCTTCTAAAGTTTCGATGTCTTTTTTAAAAGTCAACTCTTTAGAACCATCCTCTTTTTTATCAAAAGATACGGTTATTCCCTTGGTTCTTCCAGGAGTAACTTCGACATCATCAGATGTGTTTGAAACATCAGTTTTGATGTCTTTTCCTTCATTTTCTCCTTTAAATAGATGTTTAAGACGATTTACTATAGACATTGAAAACACACCTCGGATAATCATTGGATAATTTCCTCAAATCCTTACTAATATTCTTTAAAAGAACATATATAAAGGTTACTAAAATTTTTGCTAGTGTAATCCAAATGATTACACTATAAAAAAAATTTTTATTAACCTAAAAAAATATAACTATTATCAACAAAAAGAGGAAAGAAGCAAATGATAAAAAAATTCGAAATTAAATCACATGACGGTCCTGGAAGAATCGGAAAACTTGACGGAAACTTAACTCCAAAAATTTTTCACAGAAATCATATGAACATTGCCCCAAATCAAGG
>JBGURM010000018.1:0-8742 GCA_045132035.1 Bacilli bacterium | reverse complement strand
CAAAAATAGGTGATTTCTTGCGATTTCACCTATTTTTCGTAAATTAAAAGGGGCTAAGTCACCTTTTAGGTTTCTTAACAGCCCCTTGTTTTCTTGTTGGTGCCCGGGACCGGAATCGAACCGGTACGGATTATACATCCGCAAGATTTTAAGTCTTGTGCGTCTACCTGTTCCGCCACCTGGGCACTTTTTTGGTGACTCGCCGGAGATTCGAACTCCGGACCCCGTGATTAAAAGTCAAGTGCTCTACCGTCTGAGCTAGCGAGTCATGAATTGGCTGGGGTGACTGGGATCGAACCAGTGAGATGACAGAGTCAAAGTCTGTTGCCTTACCGCTTGGCTACACCCCAACAATACGGTGGTGGAGGGGGGCAGATTCGAACTGCCGAACCCTCAGGAGCTGATTTACAGTCAGCCGCGTTTAGCCTCTTCGCTACCCCTCCAAGTCCGTTTAGCGTATTAATGGTGGATGCTGAGGGGCTCGAACCCCCGACCTCCGCCGTGTAAAGGCGATGCTCTCCCAGCTGAGCTAAGCATCCGCTTTTGCAGATACGCGATAATTAATATATCATCTTGATATATATAAATCAATAAAAAAATCGCCAATTTTTTGACGATTTTCTTTGTCATTAAACTATATAAATATAGTTAATATCCTTTTTTGCCTAAAAGGTGGAACATGTTCTTTTTATAAATTTCAACACCTGGTTGGTTAAATGGGTTGATTTCAAGCATATACGCACTCATCGCACAGGCTCTCATAAAGAAGTAATATAAGTAGCCAAGTGTTTTAGCGTCCATTTTATTAATGGTGATGATATTGCATGGAACTCCTCCATCAACTTCGTGGGCTTTAAGTGTTCCTTGGAAAGCCATTTCATTAACGAATGATAATTTCTTGCCTGCTAAATAATTTAATCCATCTAAATCATCTTCAGTTGATGGAATAGAGACGTCGAGATTTGGATTATCAATCTTAAGGATTGTTTCAAATAAAATTGGGGAACCATCTTGGATGAATTGACCTAATGAATGGAGGTCGGTTGAGAAGGTTGCGCTTGTAGGAAGTAAGCCCTTTTTCTCTTTTCCTTCACTTTCACCGAATAGTTGTTTAAGCCATTCTGAGATTTGACTCATTTGTGGCTCATATGTGACATACATTTCAACTGGATGAGAATGACGATACATATAATCTCTACTAACGGCGTAGCGATAACACATATTGTTCTTTAAATCATCGTTATCGAATTCTTTTCTCGCTTCTTTAGCGCCTTCAAGCATTGCTTTGACATCAACACCGGCGGCTGCAAGTGGGAATAAACCAACTGGGGTAAGAACAGAATATCTTCCTCCGATATCGTCAGGAAGAACATATGTGGAATATCCTTCTTGATTACAAAGTGTTTTAAGAGCGCCTCTGGCTTTATCAGTGACTGCAAAGATTGATTTTCTTGCTTCTTCTTTACCAACTTTTTCTTCAAGCAAGTTCTTTAATAATCTAAAGGCAATTGAAGTTTCAGTGGTGGTGCCACTTTTTGAAATAACGTTAATGGCGAATTTCTTATCTTTAATATAATTAAGAACTTGAGCAGTGTAGTTTGGTGAGAATGTTTGACCCATGAAAATGATTTCTGGTTTTGTGGTATCTTTCATTCCTTTTAAGGCATCATAAGCACTTTTTGCTCCTAAATATGATCCTCCAATACCTGCAACAACGAGAACATCGAAGTTTTCTCTAACATATTGAGCGTCTTTAAGAAGTCTTTCTAATTCTTCTTTGTCATAATTCATTGGCCAATCAACCCAGCCAAGGTAATCATTACCCGCTCCTGTTTTTTCATCAATCATCTTATTGATGGTGCTAACTTTTGATTGGTATTTAGCGATTTCTTCTTCACTAATAACATTACTTACATCAACTTTAATCATCTTTGTTCTCCTTTGCTTTTATTAATGTTTCTTCTATCCATTCAGGAAGTTTGGATTCTAAATCTGTAAAATCAGCTTCATCAAATTGTGGGATGTGTCTATTTGAATTATCATGAGTGGAATATCTTTCACTTTCTGGTATAGCTTTATAAGACACTCTTAAAAAGCCATTTGATTCATCAACAGAAAGAACTTTTACTTTAATATCATCTCCAACGCTTCCAAATTTTTCGATATCACGAATATATCCATCTGAAAGCTCAGAGATATGTAAAAGTCCGTTTGTGCCATCCTCAAAAGTTAAAAATAAGGCATAAGGTCTTATTTGATTAACTTTACCAATAATAATGTCACCGACTTTAAAATCCATAAATATAATTTAACACTCTCAAAAATACTTATAAATCAAAATATGAAAAAAATGACCATGAATTAATCAAGGTCATTAATTTACTATTCGTTAATTTGCTTATTTGCGAGAGCTTCTTCTTTCGCTCTTAAGATGGAGTTATTAGAAACATCATCGATGATAAGTTTGAGGACTTTTTCCATATCTTTATCTTGGGAATAGTCTGCTTTACAAACAAATCTACAACGTTTGTCTTTTCTAATTTGTCCAACTTGTTCACGGTTACTGTCTGTGTACACGCCGATGGAGTAACCATGGTTTTTGTTAACTAAAGTCATACAGGCAACATCAGTCATTCCATCACCGATATAAACGATATTCTCATATGGAATTCTTAAACTACCTTTAACCTTTTCATTAACTCCATTGTCATCTTGGATGTCGACGACACCTTTAGCAATTCTAAAAAAGAACTGTGTTTTTTGAGTGTAGTTGATTGCGAGCTTTGGCCACACTGGTACGTCGTTTTCATAATAGAATTCACATCCATAGACTTTGGTGAATCTATCAAAGATCGAACATCCTTCAAGAATTTCTCTTGTTCCACTAGAAACAAGATAATGTTCAACTATAACACCTTTAGAGGCTCCATATTCGTTAATTCTTTGGAACCAGGTCGTGACGCCAGGATGGTACTTAATGCTCTTACCACATTCTCTTAGTAATTCGCGAGTGAGCTTAATTCCTCTCTCACGAGACATTTTTATCATCATATACATGTATGAAAGTATTCTTTCACAGCCTGTTTTTTCTGAAAACTCTCCGGTTGCTCCCCAAAATTGATCTGGAGTTAATCCAAGCATAGGGATAAAACCATAGTTTTGCATATCGGTGGTTGAAAGAGTCTTATCAAAATCGTACATGATTGCGACTATTGGTTTGCTCATATTAATACCTCGAAGAGTATATTATCATATTTCGATAATATAGGTCAAATATTGTTTTTTGGATACAATTATCCTACAAGAACATAATTATTTGATGCTTCTGCTTCTAATAAAAACAGTCAACAAAAAAGATAACGAAACTTTTATAGCATATTGTTTGTAAGAAAATAAATTTTCTCATAAAATAATAAGCGATCAAAAGGAGATTTAATATCTTATGAATAACAAAAAACCATTGATCTTATGCATTATGGATGGATATGGTATTAGACATAATCCAGTTGGTAATGCGGTGTATGATGCAAAAAAACCAAACTTAGATCGTTATTTTGCTACACATGCATATACCGAAATTAATGCATCAGGAGAATATGTTGGATTACCTGATGGACAAATGGGTAATTCAGAAGTTGGCCATATGAATATGGGAGCAGGAAGAATTGTTTATCAATCCCTCACTCTTATTAACAAAGCCATCAAAGAAAAAACATTCTTTGAAAACGAAAAATATTTAGCAGCGATTGAACACGCGAAAAAGAACCATTCAAAGTTGCACATTTTTGGTTTAACTAGTGATGGTGGTGTTCACTCACACATCAATCACATTTTAGCCATCATTGAATTAGCCGCTAAAAGCGGACTTGATGATGTCTATATGCACTGCTTCATGGATGGAAGAGATGTCGATCCACAAGCTGGTGCAAGTTATGTTGATATGATCCAAAAGAAAATGGATGAATTACACTTCGGTCATATCGCTGATATCGGTGGTAGATATTGGGGTATGGATAGAGATAAGAACATGGACCGTGTTGATGTTCACTATCGCTTAATGGTGGATCATGATGGACCAAGCTTTGATGATTATCACGATTTCTTCAAACAACAATATGAAGAACTTCCAAAATCTGGAAAATCCGCGAGTGATGAATTTTTAATTCCTCATTTCAATAGAAATGTTGATGGTAGAATCGGTGATAATGACGCGATTATTTTCATGAACTATCGTCCAGATAGAGCAATCCAAATTTCTACTTTATTTACAAATCCTAATTTCTATGAAAATCCAGCAGTTAAACCTGATGGAACTCTTGCATGGAAACCATACAAACCAGCGCATCCATTAAAGAACATCTTCTATGTTTGCACAATGAAATACGCGGATAGTGTTAAAGGCGTTATCGCTTTTGAACCACAAAAACTCAATAACATCTTAGGACAATATCTTGCTGATAAAGGTTACACTCAACTTAGAATTGCAGAGACTGAAAAATACGCTCACGTGACATTCTTCTTTGATGGAACAATGAACTTTGATGGAGTTGAAAGACCAGAACTCAAAGGTTGTAGAAGAGTTTTAATCAATTCTCCAAAAGTTCCTACCTATGATATGCAACCAGAAATGAGTGCTTATCTCATCCTAGAAGCATTAATTAAAGAATTAGATAAACATGATTTAGATGTTGTTATCCTTAATTTCGCTAACTGCGACATGGTTGGACACACTGCAGTTCATGATGCTTGTGTTAAAGCAGTTGAAACAGTTGATGAATGTGTTGGTAAGATTATCGATTGGTGCGACAAAAATGACGCAACTCTTATTGTTACAGCAGACCACGGTAACGCTGAAGAAATCCTTGATGAACAAGGTCGTCCAATGACTGCTCACACCACAAACTTGGTCCCATTCTGTATCAATAGAACTGATATCAAATTAAGACCAAGCGAAGGTAAATTAGCGGATATCGCTCCAACAATCCTTGAATTATTAGGAGCAGAAAAACCAGCAGAAATGACTGGCGAATCACTCATTGTTAAGTAGGAGGTCCGCTAAATGAAAGATAAAGACTTAGTATTTGAAGAATATCCTTTAAGGGTTCCAAGTGAAAAAAGAACAACTGTAAAACTTGAATCTTTGATTAATGAATTAGAGGAATGTGGTAGTGCTCTTACAGCGAAAACCGCTGTTAAGCATTGGAACAAATATATGAATGAACTTGGCACTGATATGGGTGTCATTCAAGTTCGTTATACCTTAGACACACGTTCTCCAGTTTATAAAAAAGCACAAGATAAACTTGATGAACTCTCACCAGTTTTAGCAAATTATTCAACTAGATTTGAAAAGATTTTACTTAAGGCTAAATATCGCAAAGAGTTAGAAAATGTGTATGGCAAATATCTTTTTAAGATGTTTGAAAATAACCAAAAAACATTTGATGAAAAAATCATTCCAGAACTCATCGAAGAGAATAAACTCACAAGTAAATATGATGAGATTATGGGTGGCGCTCAAATCGAATTTAGAGGAGAAGTTTATAACTTATCTCAATTAGGAAAATTCACAACTTCTGCGGATAGAGAAACAAGAAAAGAAGCTTCTATCGCGATGGACAAATGGATTGGTGAACACGAACAAGAAATTGGAGATATCTATGATAAACTCGTTCATCTTCGTGACACAATTGCAAAGAAACTTGGATTTAAAAACTTTGTTGAACTTGGTTACATCCGTTTAGGAAGAACTGATTATGACGCAAAGATGGTCAAGGGATATCGTGAACAAATTAAAGAAAGCGTTGTTCCTGTGGCTCAAAAACTTTTAAAGAAACAAATTAAGAACTTAGGCATTAAAAATCCACAAGCATTTGACTATAACCTTAAATTCTTAAGTGGAAATCCTCAACCAATCGGCGATAGTAAAGTACTTGTTGATGTTGCTAAAGATATGTACGAAAGAATGTCTCCTGAAAGCAATGAATTCATTAACTTCATGATTGATCATCACTTACTTGATTTAGACGCTAGAGCGGGCAAAGCTCCAGGTGGATATTGCACATATTTCCCACTTTATAAAGCTCCATTCATCTTCTCTAACTTCAATGGCACTGAAGGTGATGTTAATGTTTTATGTCATGAAGGCGGACATGCTTTCCAAGCATATTTAAGTTCTGGAATTAAAATTCCTGAATATCAAAATCCAACTCTTGAAAGCTGTGAAATCCACTCCATGAGTATGGAATTCTTCACATGGCCATATATGGAAGGATTCTTTGGAAAAGACGCGGATAAATATAGATATTCACATCTATGTGACGCGATTGAATTCTTACCTTATGGAATTACAATTGATGAATTCCAACACTGGGTATATGAACATCCAAACGCTACACATGATGAAAGATGTGCAAAATATCTTGAAATCGAACAAGCAAATCTTCCACATAAGAAATATGATTATTGCCCACACTTAGCAAAAGGTACATGGTGGCTTAGACAATCTCACGTCTTTGGCACTCCATTCTATTACATTGATTACACCTTAGCTCAAGTAGTGGCCTTCCAATTCTTAGCGGAAGATCTCAAGAACCATGAAAAAGCATGGAAGAAATATGTTAAGCTTTGCAAGCTTGGTGGAAAACTTCCATTCACTGGTTTGCTTGAACAAGTTCACTTAAGAAACCCATTCATTGATGGAAATGTAAAAAAGAATATCAAACCACTTCTTAAGGTTCTTGATTCATTCGACACATCAAAATTCTAATTTATTAGGCAGTCTTGATGACTGCCTTTAAAAAAGATTAAAAGTGTACGTACAAAATAATGGAATAATAGTATTATAAAAAGGTGGAGATTAATGATGAAAAGGGCAAGGAATAAAAGGATATATATTAGAGTTAATGATGGCGAAAAGGCTTTGCTTGAACAAGCTGCTAAATTCCAAAAAAAGTCACTGTCAAGATACATTATGTTGACGGTTCTTAATCAGGCCGGAAAAGATATTAGAAAAAAAGAAAAAGAAATAGCTCTATCTGGCAAAAGTGCAAAAATCATGTCAGATCTTTTAATAAACCCACCAGAAGCAAACGATGCTTTAAAGAAACTTCTTGAAAAAGAGGACAAATAAGCAATAGTTACATTCTTTTTAATTCATTAATGAATTTTGTGGTCATTTATTTTAATTTGAATATATAATATTTTGCGAAAGGAGATTATAGAGATGAAAAAATTCTTACAATATTCAGGAATCATTTCAGCAGTATTAGCATTAGTTGGATTCATTCTTTTAATCGCATGCCATGGTATCGTTGGTGTTGATGATCCAGCAGGAAACTGGTACAGCGCAGGTGCTGTTTTATTTGGTAACGGTCCAGCTAAAGTTACTGCATTCTGGGTCTTTACTGGAACATTTGAAGGACAACCTTCTGGTGCGGCTTTAGTCGCATGGATTTTCTCATTAGTTGCTTTACTCGCTTTAATTTGCGGTGTTGTTTTACCACTTTTAAAAGTCAAATTATCCGCAAAAGTTGCTGGTTTAGTTAACTTATGTGCAGTCATCCTCTTAATCACTGCTGGTATCGTTTTATTCTTCACAGTCCCAAGCTGGATGGGTAATAACGGTTACAATGGTAATGGTTGGGGCTTAAGCGCCGGTTATATTATTGCTGGTATTCTCTACATCGTTGGTGGTGCAGTTGCAATCTGCCCAGCAGTCGTTGATTTTGTCTCCAAGAGATAATTTCAATAAAAAATAAAATTGAGCCGAAATCATATAAGAAGTCGGCTCTTTTTTATTTTTGGTGAGATAAAAAAACAGCAGCGATTGCTACTGTTATAATCAATTTGGTGCGCGGGATGAGAATCGAACTCACACATCTTGCGATATACGCCCCTCAAACGTACGCGTCTACCAGTTCCGCCACCTGCGCATTTCCAAGTTGCTTGATAATTGTAAGAGAAAATAAAATAAAAGACAAGTGATTTTTAATAAGATATTTGATAAAATATCATATGCTCATAGGAGATATATAGAAATGAAAGAATTTTTAGTCGAAACAAGCGCTAGACACATTCATGTTAATGAAGAACAATTTAAAGTATTATTTGGTGAAGATGCAAAGCTCGAAGTTAGAGCACCATTAAGCCAACCAGGACAATTCGTTTCCTTTAGTAGACTTGATATCGTCGGACCAAAGAAAACAATCGCTAACGTTTCTATTCTTGGACCATTTAGAAAAGCTGCCCAAGTTGAAGTTAGTGCAACTGATGCGAGAACATTAGGTGTTCCTGCTGTTATTAGAGAAAGTGGTGACACTGCTGGTAGTCCAGCTATCAAACTCGTTGGTCCTGCTGGTGAACTCGAATTAAAAGAAGGATTAATCGTTGCTAAACGTCATATTCATATGACACCAAAAGATGCAGAAGAATTCGGTGTTAAAAATGGCGAGATCGTTAAGGTTGAATTAAATACACCAGAAAGAAGCTTAATCTTTGGTGATGTCGTTGTTAGAGTTAGAGATGACTTTGCCTTAGCAATGCATATCGACACTGATGAAAGTAACGCTGCCGGATGCGCCGGTACAGTCTACGGACATATCGTTAAATAATGGAAACAATTCATTATTATCCAAAAGGAACATGTTCCGTTGAAATGTTCATTGATCATGAAGACGGGATTATTAAAAAAGTAACAATTGTTAGAGGCTGTAGAGGTAACACTCAAGGTTTAGCAGCTTT
>JBGURM010000017.1:0-23932 GCA_045132035.1 Bacilli bacterium | reverse complement strand
AAGATATATTATATTAACGTAATGTGACGTAAAGAGAGGATTCGGCTTTTCCGTCTAACACATAGTCGTCCGATTCATTCCAAATTTTTACTTTTGGATTAGCCAAACCATCAGATCCACTTGCCCATCCAATTTCAGAATCAGAAGCAAATCTCACAATCTTGCAACCAATCCAGGTTGAATCACAATAGAAGACATATTCATCTTCAACGGTTTCATGTAAATCAAGCCATCGACCTTCACCTTTGATATTCCAAACGTAGACTTTTAATTGAGCGTCATCTTTTGTCCAGTGATAATCTTTATTACCAGCGATAACTTTATATTCGCAGTCAATTACTTCATACACAAAGTTAATATAAACTGTGATTGACTCTCCACCATATAACATATCAATTGTGATTTCAATTTCTCCATTTGGAGAAATGAACACGTTATTCTCATTTGGATAATAGTAAGCAGTGGATAACGCTCTAACAAGTGCGCCATAAATTTCTTGTGCGTCTTGATTATCTTGAGGAGTGATGAATAAAGAAACATAATCACCAAAAGCATCTAATTGATAAGTGACACCTTGATAAGAGAGCTGTGGTAAAACATCTCTAACTCCAAGAGGATATGTTTTGTCGATTTCTTCTTTAAGATAAGTAGTGTATCCTTCAAATGGATATTCTTCTTCGTAAGTCATAAAGAAGACCATAACTGTATTGTCATCGTTACTTATATCAAATCTTAATGATAATCTATTTGATTTTGAAACATATACGACATCATATTCTTCTTCCCACATAGGAATGACATATTTTTTAAATCCAGCGTTAGTAAGAATTTTCGCTAATTCTTCGACTGCTTCGCTTTGAGTCATTGAAGAACCTAATTGAATAATAAGAGCACCGGTATCATAGAAAGCATATGAACTACTACCTTGAACTTTAAGTTCAGGAACTCTTTCGTTTTCTAAACCTTGTCCTTTAAGATAAGCCGCAATTGCGTCACTTGGATAAACAGGTTCAGTTGGTACTTCATAGTGTTCAGGAACGATTTCAGCGTCTTTGAAGATAATATCCGCACTTATTGGGTTACCGCTTAAATCTGAGCCACTAATTACAAAATGCAATTCTTGTTTTTCGACATCAAATTGGTAGATTTCGACATTTTCTTCATAATCATCATATTTCATTCCGCTAACATATAGTTCGTGAAGTTTTAATTCAACTTCAGCAATATTATCGGATGGTTTTTTATATGCGTTAAATTCACCTAATCCAACATATTTCATTTCGAGATATTCGTTATGGAATTCAAGTGATTTGTCTGTAAAGAAACAATATGATTGATTTTCATATATATCTAACATTTCATTGATTTGTTCCTGCTCAAAACCATTATTAACGATTTTATTGAAAACATAGGTTGAACCTTCTTCTCCACTGAGTAAGGAAGCACAATCTTCTGGATATTCTTCTGGCTCTTCTGGTATAAGAATAACAGTGTTAGAGACATCAGAAACATCGATGGTGTATTTAAATAAGCTATTAACTACATAATCAACTTTATATAACACTCCATCAACAAACATCACACTGACTTCGGTTAATGTAATTTCATCGTTACACTTATAGCTCTTACATCTATAGAATGTGTTTGCCCCACTTGGTGCACTTAATTCTTCAAATGGAAGAAGTGATAAGTAATATAGACCAGCAGATTTACCAAAGTATGAATGGTCATCATTTGATTCTTCATATTTAACAGCGTATTCTTTAACCCATTTATCGTTATCAGCGGAATAGGAATATTTTTCATAGTAACCAGGTTGATCATTTACTGCTTCATAGTAATAACCAGTACTAGTTAAATATAAATTGTTTTCAATAACTTCTTGATAGTTACCTTCACCAGATTTAAATGTAGTGGTGTATTCTAAATCCGCACCTCTATATTGTTTCTTTAAGAATGTTGCACTTTGATCGTGGTCAAGATAATCCATATTAGTGATGATAGAAGTATATTGACTCTTTGTTACTTCAAATCTTCCAGTTTCAGGATTAACTGGTGATTCTTCGTATTTATAAACACAATATTCGTTATCTAAAGTAATCGCATAAGTATCTTCACCAATGTTTTCAAATGTGAAAATTGTTCCACCAGTAGGAGTAGAAATCTTAACTTGTCCACCTGATTCAATGTTAGAAAGAACTGTGGTCATAACGAGGTTATCGTCGTTATCTAATAAGAATGAACCAGTGAAGTAGTGTTTCTCACCTAAATGATCACCATAATCCACATATATACCATTACCATCTTCATCAATGATAATCGCGCCATCTTTATATAAACTGAGATTTTTTGATAAAGTTTTATCTTGTGGATATGTTCCTGCTTTAGGAAGTTTATTCTCAGGATCAACTGGGCCTGGACCTGGATCACCTTTTTTCACTAATTCAGGAACAGTAACATCGTTACCAACTTTAAAAGAAGTAACTTCAATATATCCTTCTCCAGATTCCGCTCCTGCGACTGCTTTAGCCGCAAACTTTAAGGTAATACCTGTCGCAGCGTCAATAACAACAGTGAAACTAGCAGCAGCAACACCAGCTGCAACCATTGAAGCTTCATATTGATAGGCACTTCTATTCAAAAAAGTGATATCAGAAACCTTTTTAAGTGTTACTTGAGCGTTCTTAACATATTCATATGCATAGTAGAAACTAATCGTAGCAGTGGACACTGTTTGATTGAAGTCCATCAAATTAGTGGTCTCTTCATATACATATTGATTTTCTTCGTAGCTATATACTTCAACTCCGTTATCAACTTTCTTATACGCTCCGGATTCTTTTACCCAGAATACATCTCTAACTAAGCCAACAGTGACTTGGCCACTTGAAGCATCTCCTTGAGTGGATGTCGCTTCTCCTTTTAGAGTGATTTCAAATCCTTGAGTTTGACCAAGTTGGAGTAATTTGTTCTTCACTTCTTCAATCGAGTAAGGAAGTTCATCATTACCAGTCTCTCCACCTGGCTCTCCACCTGGATCACCGCCGCCTTGGTTACCATTATTAGAGGTTGTACATCCAGTAACTAAGGCCGTAGAAAAAAGTAGTGACAAAAATAGGACACCGAGTTTTTTCATAAAAATTTCCTCCTAATTTAAGAATACTTTTGCGTACGCCTGAAAACAACAAAAAATATAAAAGAAAAGGGTTTTTAAACCCTCTTTGAAATATTAATTTTCTTAGTCCTCGTCAGAGAATCTTCTTAATTTCGCTCTGATGATTTCTTTAGCTTCGGCGTCGTGATCTTCAGTTTTGAATTTACGAACTGCGATGACTTTTGGTTTTTCGATTTCGTAATCATCAACAAGAACATAGCCGACTTCTTTTAATAAACGATATGTGCCGTTTCTTGCGATAACTTTTGTGCCTTTTTCTAAAGTAGTGATTCTATCTTTATCGACGACGAAGTAGATTCTTTTTCCTTCTTCTTTTTCAACTTTCTCAACGTAATCACCATTTACTTGATAAGCATCTTTATAAAAGCCTTCTCTAATGATTTTTACAAGAGTGTCTTCCTTTAAAGAAGAAACATCTCTTTCGTCAATATATCTATATCTTGGAGAACCATCTTTATTAGTGATGAGTTTGCCGTCTTTATCATGCATCTCTTCAATATATGCTTCATATACTGTATATGAGCTAGTGATTTTATATTCACCATATTCCTTGATATAGGATTCATCATGGGCTAATTCTTTTCCAAACATTTTATGTACCTCTATTCCCAATTATTAATTATAATTCTTACTTATCTTTTTATCATTACAATCTTGTAATAAGTATCACTTTCTTCTAATTCAATTGGTTTAAAGTACTTAAGTAGTGGTTCAAATTCTTCTTTTGGGGCTTTTAATAAGCGAGAAACCGCGCCTGCGGAACGTTTATGGTGTTCGTTAAGAGTTCCTCTACCGATATCATGAATGATCGCTAGTAGGCCATCTTCTTTAAGAAGTTCATTGGCTTTATTAACAAATCCAGTAACATCCATAAAGTGAGGATAAGCATCAAAACAAATAATCGCATCAAAAGGAGAGTCATTAAATTCATAAAAATCTCCATTAACGAACTTCACTCTTGGATCTTTGATCTTTTCTTTCGCATATTTAAGCATTTCATTACTTAAATCTAAAGCGACAACTTCACCTTTATTTCTTAAAGCAAGTTTTTCGGAGATGATTCCTTTACCGCACCCTAAATCTAAAATGCGATGAGAGTTTGTTAAAAACAAAGAATCAAGAAGTTCATCAATGAGTTTAGAATCATTATGAACATAATTGATGGCGATATTATCAAAAAATTGTTTTATATTTTCGTTCATTATTTAATTAATTCATCCATGTCAATTTTAGTGTATCCCCCGTAAGCAGTAGAATACTCTAATAATTCGTTATAACAAGCCTTACCAGTAAATTTAGTTAAGACTTCATTACCTTTATTGACGATACTAAACCCGTCTATATTATGACTGATTGACGCAATATAATAAGTGGTCATAATTTGAACTTCAAGATTTGTATAGTAAGCATTATATGGCATTTGAACATAAGTTTCCTTATTTTTAAAGGCATTTAAAGCATTTAATGTTTCTTTCTTTTCTTTATATTCATTAATGAAACCACTTAGATTCATGCTATCGATGAAGATTTTATCTGGATTAATTTGGACTAATTTTTCTTGGTCGATCTCAACTTGTCCTGCTCCTGGTAGACTTAAATCTTTTAAAGCATCTTTAACTTTCGCGTATTTAAGGGTTGGATTATTAAGCATTGTGCCATAAACACTTGTTTTACCCCAGTTACCAATACAACCAACATAATAGCTCTCAGTTGATTCACTTAAAGAACTTAATTCACTAACTACTCCATCAATATAATTATTGAGTTCAGCCGCTCTAGTTTCTTTAGAAAATGCTTTTCCTAAAATGGTGAAAGAGTTTTTAGTAACAGTGTCAAAAACACCTTCTGGTCCTTGTTTTAATCCGATGACTGGGACATTTAAATCAGTGCTTAATTTGTTATTAACATCTGCTGAATAGAAAGAAACAATAACATTTGGTTTGGCGTCTAAAATCTTTTCAGTTTCAGGTGCTTGAGCAGCTGGTCCACCTTTACCACAGCTTGGTAATGTGTCAAATAATGCTTTATTGACGTGGTAATAAGGACGAATTACTTGTCCACCAAAACCATATGTCTTAGTGGTGGTTTCAAAATCTTCCACTGCGACAATTTTACTTAAATCACCAATATTAGAATAATATCTTAACGCTCCAGCGCCGATACAAATGACGCGATCTCTTTTGGTTTTGTCGATTTGAACGGTTCTTCCTTGTCCATCGACAAGTTCAATTAAATTATTGCCATCAATTGATGAAGCAGGAACACAACCCGCTAATAAAGGGAGTAATGTTAAAATTAAAAACTTACTTTTCATAAATAAAATATCCTCCTTTTTCAGTTTTAATTAATTTTGATTTAATGCCATAAACTTCAAATAGAAGTTCAGGGGTAATGTCTTCTTTTTTGCAGATTTTATAAACTGATTTATCTTTCAAGAAGACAAATGTATCTCCAATATCTAATGCTTGATTGATGTCATGCATCGATATAAGTGAGCTCTTGTTATATTTTTTACATTCTTCTTTGATTAAAGAGATGATATTAACTTGACTTGCAATATCTAAATTACTAGTTGGTTCATCAAAAATAATTGTTTTTGCGTCTTGAATAAAGCTTCTAGCAATCGCTACTTTTTGTCTTTCTCCTCCAGAAATCTCACTAGTGATTTCATCTTGGATACTTTCTAGATTAAATTCTTTAATCACTTCATTAACTTTCTTTAAATCATCTTTATTTGGATAGATGTAATAGTATGGGAGTCTTCCTAAAGTGATAACTTCTTTAACTGTTAAGTCATTTCCATTAATGAGTTGAGGAACATATGCTATTAAAGAAGCAAAATCTTTACTTTTAAGATCTTTAATTGATTTTTCATCAAAGATGATATCTCCTTCTTTAACCTTATTTGCTCCAGTTAAACAATTAATGATTGTTGATTTTCCCACTCCATTAGGACCAAGAAGAACAACACATTCACCATCATTAATAGTGAAAGAAACCCCTTCAAGGACTTTTTTATTTTTTCGATATGAGAAAGATAAATTATTCACTCTAATCATGATTTCTTTCTCCTACTAGTTAATAAAATCAATATAAATATTGGCGCTCCAATTAAGGAAGTAATCGCTCCTACTGGTAGAGCAATTCCATTCGCTGCCACTCGAGAAATATCATCACAAATAAGAAGGAAACACGCTCCAAATAAAGAAGAAGTAATAATTAAATATTTATGATCATTACCAACAAATTTCCTCATGATTTGAGGAACAACTAATCCAATAAATCCAATTATTCCTAATAAGGAAACACACACCGCAGTAAGTAAAGAGGCAAGTAAAAGAGAAATAAATCTAAAGATATTAAGATTAATTCCTAAAGTTCTTGAAGTATCTTCTCCTAGAAGTAAAGCGTTATAGCGATAAGAGAAAATAAGGAAGAACACTAAAGCAATAATAGTGACAACTAAAATGATCAAATCATATGTATAAGTCGCTCTTCCTAAATCACCAAAAGACCAATATATTGCGCTACTCAAGGTTGTGTCTGTAGCAAAATATTGAATTAAAGTCGTGGCCCCTGTACAAAAAGTACCAAAGGTAACACCGATTAAAACAGTGGTTGCAGTGTTAAATTTTTTGAATCGAGAAAGCCCTAAAACAAGTAGGGTTCCACCTAAAGCGAATAGGAAAGCAAATAAACTTGTTAAATATGGATTTTCTACGAAGACTTTTCCTCCAGTAACCGGAATCATTCCTCCGCCTATTACAATAATCGCGATATTTGCGCCTAAAACCGCAGCGTTACTCACACCTAAAGTAGTAGGAGAAGCCATCACGTTATTACTAACTGTTTGCATAATGACTCCACTTATAGATAGAGCAATGCCAGCTAAAACAGCAGCAATCACTCGAGGAAGACGAATATTTAGCATGATAATTCGACTAGATTCTTCTCCTTGATTGAATAAAGCCAAAAAAGCATCAGAAAATGACATATTACTTGATCCAATAAAGAGTGAAAAAAAGAAAATAATTAACACTAATAGACCTAATGATATAACAGTGATTAATCTTTTTTTCGATAGTGATAAATTATTCATCCAAAACATATTAGTATATGTAAAATAAATAAAATAGCAAAAAAGAAACAATAATAGTATAATGTGTTCGATAAATTATGAGATATAAAAAAGAAGAAACAAGCGCGTTAGAAAAAATATATGAGGCAGTAGCGAATTTAATCAAAGAAAAAGACTACTCAAAAATAACAAATACCGACATCATCAAAGAGGCGAATATTTCTCGCTCAACATTCTATTTTTATTTCAAAAATAAGGACAAAATCTTTGTCCATATTTGTGATGATACTTTTGATCACATTTTTTCTCATTCATTAAAGAAAGAAAAACATCATGATTTTTCTAAAGACGCTCCAGAAGAATTAAAACATATCATTGTTCATTCTTTTTACCATTTCCTAGAAGATAGAGAATTAATTCTTGCTATCCTTAATAGTGGAGCTTCTTCAATCTTTTTATCTCAATTAAGAAAAAGATTAAAACCACTTATCACCTCACTAGTGGACAAAAGAATCATGGGAAATAACGATATTCCTACTGATTTAAAAATCCATCAATATATCAATGGCTATACTGCTTTACTTCAATATTATTTAAGACACGCGAGTGATATCACTCCAGAAAAGATAAGTGAATATTACTTCTCTTTATATAAATAATTTCAATTTTTATTTAATAAAACATCTTTTTACATTATCATATTCTACAAGTAAGAAAGGTCAGACTTATGGAAGATATTTTAGCTTTAATTCAAAAAGAACAAGATCGTCAAAATAATGGAATTGAACTCATTGCTAGTGAAAACTATGCCTCTAAAAATGTAAGAAATATGTGTTCTTCTATCCTTACTAATAAATACGCGGAAGGATATCCAGGAAGAAGATATTATGGGGGATGCGAATATGTCGATGAAATCGAAAGAATCGCAATTAAAGAAGTTTGTGACTTATTTGGTTGTCAGTTCGCTAACGTCCAACCTCATTCAGGCAGCCAAGCTAACGCTGCTGCATATCGCGCATTAATGCCAGAAGGAGGAAAAGTTCTTTCTTTAGTGTTAAATGATGGAGGTCACTTAACACATGGCTCTCCTGTTAGCTTCTCTTCCTATTTATATACATTCGTTCATTATCCTTTGGATAAAGATGGTCGACTTAACTATGATTCACTTAGAGAAATTGCTTTAAAAGAAAGACCAAATGTTATCTTAAGTGGTTATAGTGCTTTCCCTTATGAAATTAATTTCAAAAGAATAAGAGAAATCTGTGATGAAGTCGGCGCTCTTATGATGGTGGATATGGCCCATATCGCTGGCTTAGTGGCCGCTAAAAAGCATATGTCTCCATTCCCATACGCTGATATTGTAACTAGTACCACTCATAAAACATTAAGAGGACCAAGAGGAGGAATCATCCTCACTAATAACCCTGATTTAATTAAAAAGATTAATTCCGCAGTCTTCCCATTTTACCAAGGTGGACCACTTGAACATATTATTGCCGCTAAAGCAGTGTGTTTCAAAGAAGCTCACACAGAAGAATTTAAAGAATATGTTGCTTCCTTAATGGCAAACACAAAAAAATGCGCTCAAACGTTAAAAGAATTAGGAGCAATTGCTACTGATACTGATAACCATCTCTTCTTGCTCAATACCTTAGATTCCTTTGGAATCACTGGTAAAGAAGCTCAACAAAAATTAGAAGATATTGGGGTTACCACTAATAAGAATATGATTCCAGGAGATAAGTTATCTCCAAAAGAAACTAGTGGACTTCGTATTGGCTTTGCGGCAGTGACCACAAGAGGATGTACATTAGATGATGCTTCTAAAGTAGCTAAACTCATCTACGATTACTTAAAAGGTAATATTAGTGAACAAGACGCAAAAGATATTGTGAAATCAATTGTCTCTAATTGGAAACAAATTCAAGAAATTTAACCAGCATAGCTGGTTTTTTCTTTTCTGGATAAAAACTTTAAGAAAATTTTCAAAAAAATCGCATTTTCTTCCTCTTATTAATATGAGAGGACTTTTTAATGAAATCGAAAAATAAAATTAAATTCACAATCAAGCGAAAAAAGGAAAAACCCTGGTTTAAGAAAAAAATACCAGGAGACCATAGAGTGCGTTTTTACCACGATTCAAAAAACGGTCATCCATTTATGAGCATATCAAAAAATGGAAATTTTTATTATGGACACGAGATGACAACGCATCCATCACTTACTAAAGCAGGAAAACCAAGAGCTATGTATGTACAATTTAAAAAGAATCCAATGCCAGCGCGTAAAACAAAAAGTTACTATAGAAAAACAGTTAAAAAAATATATTCTAGGAATTGTTCTAAGCCAAGATTATCTAGAAGAAAGTGGACTTTGTCAAAAAAAGATTTAAAAAGATTGAGAAGAGTAGATAAGAATAAAATAAAAAATGTTCGCCTCGCCACCGATTAGCGATGACTATCCGCCACATTATTCCGCATAATGCAACGACAATTCACGAACATAATTATATAATCAAAAACTGTTATTAATTTCAAGAAAAAAATAGATAAAGTACAATATAAAAATTAAAAAAATGATTCACAGAAACCGACAAAGGATTTCAGCATGCGAATCATCGATATTATTAAATCAAAGTCATTGATTAAATCAATGGCAAATAAAAATCCCTATTTCTAGGGCAATTGTCGAACCATACGGCTCTCGTGACAATAAAATTTAACCAAAGTTGTTGTTTGAAATCAACACAAATATTTATTTTATACCTAGGAAATTATTAACAAGACTTCTATATCTTTCTTTATCTGTAATATAGCTAAGACCGTGCTCTGCATTTGGGAAAGTCTCATATCTAATCTTATCTGGGAATTCATCTTTTAAAGCTTTAGAAAACTCCATAGGCACTAAAGTGTCTTTTTCTCCGTGGATAATCATAATATCCGCTTTTGTATTCTTTAAATGAATTCTAGCGTCTTCTTTATTCAAATTTGCGTGACCAAAGACTAATTCAGATAAAACCGCAATAGGATAAAAGATTTTTGGATTCATCTTTAAAGTCATCTTAAGAGTGTTAGAAATAACTTCTTTAGGAGTGGTGTATGGACAATCAGCGATGACCTTGTCTCCTTCTTTTAATAAATCAGAAGCATATAAAACAGTCGCTCCACCCATGGAGATACCAACTAAAACGATTCGTTTATCTTCTCCAAATGTTTCTTTCGCGTATTTAATCCAACTTTCAGCGTCTTTTCTTTCTTTAACTCCAAAAGTAATTGAGTGACCTTCACTTTCTCCATGTCCTCTTTCATCAATTAAAATAACATTAAATCCTAAATCAATCATGTCATGAGCGCCACCAGAGAAATCTCTACAAGGAGTGCCTCGATATCCATGAAACATAATACAGACTGTATCAGAATTATTTTTATAGATTCTCGCGTGGAGTTTTTTATGATCATAAGAAGATATATACGCATCTTCATGAGGAATATTCCTCATATCAGTAATCATCTTATTAACGATATTAACGTCACAGTATTCTAAAGTTGCCCCTGTAAGAAGATAATCATTATTTTGTCCTTTTTGAGGAGTGTAAAAACTTCCTTTATATACGAAAAATAACGCTCCTAAAATAAGAAGAATTAATCCTCCAAGAACTCCTAATAGAATCCATAACCACATCATATGAATATTTTGACTGATTCAGTCGTAAAAATAAATTATTATTTTAATTCTTTTCTTTTGGTTATATGATTTTAAACATGAAAAAATCAATATACGAAATTAATTACGAGTCTTCCTTAGATGTTTATGAAACTCAAAAGGCAATCAAATTTGTTAAAGACGCGTTTGAAAAGAAATTAGCGGATAAACTTACTCTACTTAGAGTGACCGCTCCATTATTTGTTTCAACTAAATCTGGACTTAACGATGGATTAAGTGGAATAGAAAAACCTATTGGTTTTAATGTTCCAGATTTAAATGAAAATTTAGAAATTGTTCATTCTTTAGCGAAATGGAAAAGAATGGCGTTATCTAAATATGATATTCATATCTATAAAGGTCTATACACTGATATGAATGCGATTAGAAAAGATGAAGAAGTTGACTTCATCCATTCAATCTACGTTGACCAGTGGGACTGGGAAAAAGGAATATTAGAAAGTGATCGTACTTATTCCTATTTAAAAAAGACTGTTAAAAAGATTTATTCAGCAATTCATTGGCTATCAATTCAAGTTGAGAAAAAATATCCTTTCTTAAAGAATTCTTTACCAAAAGATATCACCTTTATCTCCACTAAAGAATTAGAAAAGATGTACCCTCATCTTTCTAGAAAAGAAAGAGAAGATGAAATATGTCGTAAATATGGCGCAGTTTTCCTATATCAGATTGGAATTAAATTATCGGATGGCCTCCCTCATGACACTCGTGCAGCGGACTATGATGATTGGAAACTTAACGGAGATATCTTGGTCTATTATCCCCTTTACGATATGGCCTTAGAGCTATCAAGCATGGGAATAAGAGTTAATAAGGACCGTTTAGTTAAACAGTTAAAAGAGAAAAATGAAGAATATAAACTCGAAAATGATTATTGTAAATCCATCTTAAATGATGAACTCCCTCAATCCATCGGAGGAGGTATTGGACAGTCTCGACTTTGTATGTTCATGCTTCAAAAAGCTCATATTGGAGAAGTTCAAGTCTCCATCTGGGATAAAGAAGAAATTGAAAAATTAAAGAAACATAATATATATTTACTTTAGTAAGGTAACAAAAAATGGAAGAAAATAAAGTAGTTGAACAACCAAAAGAAAAAGAACCTAACAAAATTCTTAATTTCTTTATGAGTACGCTTAATGGAACAGCGTACGGCCTTTTTGCCACTTTGATAGTAGGCACAATTATAGGCACGATTGGATATTTCTTTTCTTTAGGAAGTGGAAATTCTTTCTGTGATTTCATGTCAACAGTGCTAGGCACTCAAAAAGGATTAGGATATGTTCTTCAAATCTTAACCGGCGCTGGTATAGGAGTAGGGATCGCTCTTACGATGAAATTCGATCCGCTTAAAACTATTATTTTAGCGGCAGTAGGAGAAACCGCTGCTTATTTCTCTTTATCAACAAAATTTGTTACTGATCCAACAGTAGCGTTTAACGCATTTGATGGAATAAAAATTGGTGATCCTTTAACAATATATTTAGTCTGTATTGCTACTGCGTTACTAATTAAATTAGTATTTAAGAAGAAAACACCTGTTGATATCGTTTTAATTCCTCTTTTTGGTGCGTTAGTTGGTCTACTTCTTTCTTTAGGAATTAGATATCCAACAATTTATATTACTTATGCAATTCAATGGCTAGTTAATAGTGGCACTCAAGTTGTTCCATTTGTCATGGGAATTATTGTTGCTGTCCTTATGGGCATGGCACTTACCGCTCCTATTAGTAGTGCAGCAATTGCGGCGATGGTCTTTATTATTCCAGCTGGAGAAGATCCTTCTTTATATCAAGGATTATTATTAGCGAGTGGAGCAGCAGTTGTTGGTTGCTCAACCCAAATGGTGGGCTTTGCTATCCAATCAAGAAAAGATAATCCTCTTGGAATGGTGATTTCTATTGGAATTGGAACAAGTATGCTTCAATTTAAAAATATCTTAAAGAAACCAGTTGTTTGGCTTCCTACTATTATTGCTTCAGCAATATTAGGACCAATTTCTACTTGTTTACTCAAGATTGAATGTATGGGTTCAAGCGCTGGAATGGGAACTGCTGGACTAGTTGGTCAAATTGGAACAATTTCCTCAATGGGAGTCTCTTCTTGGCAAGCTTGGGTAGGAATATTTGGTTTAGAAATCATCGCCCCAATCATTCTTGTCTTCCTTATTGATTTATTATTTAGAAAGTTTGGTTGGATTAAAGAAGGAGATTTAAAAGTTTAATAATAGAGGCAATAACGCCTCTTTTTATTTTGTTAATTTCGATTTACACTCAAAGATAATCAACAAAACTTAACGATTCATAATATAAATAATTTTATACATATATATTTATATATAAATAAGATAGTAAATTAATTATCAATTTTTGCTGTATGTAAAGCAAATTTGACATTAAAAAAAATTAAAACTTCTTGCGTGAATATATTAAAGTGATATGATTATTCGCAAAGGGAATTTTTATTTAGGTAAATTTTTATGACAATAGCAGAAAAAATTACTCACTTAAGAATCGTTGATGATATCTCCCAAGAATCACTCGCTAAAACTCTTAAAGTAAGTAGACAAACACTCAGTAAATGGGAAAGTGGTGAAACTCTTCCATCTATTGATAAAGTTATGGAAATCTGTGAACTGTTTAAAATCTCTGCTGATGAATTATTAAACGATAAAATCGTTATTCATCGTGGACAAAAACTTCCAATGAGCATTGGAGAAGACATCAAAACCAAATATTTTGGCACTGATGGCTTTAGAGGAGAAACCAATAAGGTTTTAACTTGTGACCATGCTTATAAAATTGGAAGATTTTTAGGATGGTTCTACGGCAATCCAAAATTTAATTCACAAAAACCAGGATATCGACCAAAAGTAGTAATTGGTAAAGATACTAGAAGAAGCTCATATATGTTAGAGTACGCTGTTGCAGCTGGCTTAGCTGCTAGTGGTGCTGACGTTAGTCTTCTTCACGTTACAACCACTCCAAGTGTCGCCTATGTCATTAGACAAGATTGCTTCGATTGTGGGGTAATGATTACTGCTTCACATAACCCATTCTATGATAATGGTATTAAAGTATTAAATGGAAATGGTGAAAAGCTTGAAGACGCAGTCGCTTTCTTAGCAGAAGCTTATATTGACGGCGATCTTAAAAAGCTTGAAGTTGAAGGAAATGATCTTCCATTTGCGGAAAGAGGAGATATCGGTTCAATTACAGACTATAGTAGTGGCCGTAACCGTTATATTGGTTATCTCATCTCTTTAGCTAGACACTCCATGAAATCTCTTAAAATCGGTTTAGATACCGCTAATGGAGCGAGCTGGATGATTGCCAAATCCGTCTTTGATGCTTTAGGAGCCCAAACATTTGTTATTAATAACAATCCAGATGGCCTTAACATCAATTTAGACGCTGGTAGCACTCATATTGAAAAATTCTGTAAATTTGTAAAAGACAATCATCTTGATATCGGATTCGCATTCGATGGTGACGCTGATAGATGTATCGCTGTTGATGAAAACGGTAAAGAAGTTGATGGAGATAAGATCATGTATCTTCTCGCTTTAAAACTTAAAGATGAAGGCGCATTAGAAAAAGATACACTCGTTACAACCATCATGTCTAACTCAGGTTTAACAAAAGCCTTAAAACAACAAGGAATTAAAAATGTTCAAACCAAAGTTGGAGATAGATTCGTCTTCGAATGTATGCAAAAAGAAGGTTATTCATTAGGTGGAGAACAATCCGGTCACGTTATTATTAAGAAATACGCGACAACCGGTGATGGAGTTCTTACCGCTATCATGGTAACTGAAAGATTGCTTGAAACAAAACAACCTCTTTCTAAACTTGTTTCACCAGTCAAATTACTCCCACAAACTACTAAAAATGTAAGAGTAACAAATAAAGCTGCAGTTATCGCTGATGAAGAAGTTCAAAAGAAATTCCAAGAAGTTAACAATGAAATTGGAGATAACGGAAGAGCCTTACTTCGTCAAAGTGGTACAGAACCAGTTGTGAGAATCATGATTGAATTAGATTCTAAAGAAAAAGTTGAAGAATATATCGATAGAATCTATAACGTAATCAAGAAAAGAGGATATCTCAGTGAATAATCTAAATATCAAAACAAAGGATTTATTTACTACCGAAGTTCCTTATTTAAAGGAAGTCTTTGAAAAAAGTGAATATCCTTGGGAAATCCTTCCTCAAATCAAAGTCATTGTCGCTAAAGTTATTGAAAGTGGCTTAGAAGGATATAAAGAAATCGAACCAGGTGTCTTAGTTGGAGAAAATGTTAAGATTGCTAAAACCGCAACTATTGAAGCTCCTGCTATCATTGGAAAAGACACCGAACTTCGTCCAGGAGCGTATTTAAGAGGAAATGTCATTATCGGTGAAAAATGTGTCATTGGTAATTCTTCAGAATTAAAGAATTGTATTCTTCTTAATCACGTTCAAGTTCCTCACTATAATTATGTTGGAGATTCTATCTTAGGAGATTACGCTCATATGGGAGCAGGATCAATTCTCTCTAACTTAAAAAGTGGTGGAAAAAATGTTGTTATCCACGGTGATAAAGAATATGAAACTGGTTTAAGAAAGATTGGTTCATTCTTAGGTGAACACGCTGATATTGGATGTGGTAGTGTTCTTAATCCAGGAACCATTATTGGTAAAAACACCCAAGTCTATCCTCTTAGCATGTTAAGAGGGTGCTTCCCAGAAAATAGCATTGTCAAATCACAAGACAATGTTGTTGATAAAAGAAATGATTAACACAAAGTGTTATAAGGAGAAAATTTAAAATGAAAGTTGTTGTCGGAACAAATGAAGAAATTTCAAAATTAATTGCCGAAGAATTCATCAAACAAGTTAACGCAAAACCAAATTCAGTCTTAGGTTTAGCAACCGGTACATCCCCACTTCAAGTCTACGCTAACTTAGTTAAAGCAAACAAAGAAGGTAGAGTGTCCTTTAAAGATGTTGCTACATTCAACCTTGACGAATACATTGGTTTAGAAGGAACACACAATCAATCTTATCGTTATTTCATGAATGAAAACCTCTTCAATCATATCGATATTGATAAGAGTAGAACCCATGTTCTTAAGGGAACAGGTGACTATTTAGCATATGCTAACCAATACGATAATGAAATTGCTAAATTCGGTGGCATTGATCTTCAAATCTTAGGTATTGGTAGTGATGGTCATATCGCCTTTAACGAACCAGGTACTTCTTTTGATAGCCTTACCCACGTTGCAGAACTTGCTGAAAGCACAATCGTTGATAACTCTAGATTATTTAATGACATTTCTGAAGTTCCAACTCAAGCAGTAACAATGGGCTTAAAGAGCATCATGAATGCCAGAAAAATCGTCTTAATTGCCACAGGCAAAAACAAAGCTAAAGCGATTAAAGATTTACTCTTAGGTGAAAAAACCGAAGAAGTCCCATGTTCAATTCTTCAAGATCATCCAGATTGCACAATCTATGTCGATGAAGATGCATATAGCTTAGTAAAATAACAAAATTAGATACTAAATAAATATTTAAGGTGGAAAAATATTTCCGCCTTTTTTATAATATGCATAATGAAACAAATCAAAAATGTGGCTTACATCCATGATTTGGGCAACACAAAGACCAGCGATGGTCACTTACTAAAAGAGCATTTGCTCTTTAGAAGCGCAAATCTTGGTGAGATAGATGAAAAAGGAATAGATTATCTCTTTAACGTATATCGCGTTAGGCATGTTTTTGATTTACGAACCGATGATGAAATTCTTCATAAACCAGAAGATTTCATCTCTCCAAAAATTGATTATATTCATCTTTCTTTAGTTCCTAATGATCTTAATCCAGCGGTCACTAAAGAAAATAGAGTAAAAATTCTTAACGATTTATGCGCTCTTCCAGGAGGAATGAGAGGTCATATTTTAGAATTATATCGCTTCGTCGTTGATAACGAGATGTCTAAAAATGGTTTAAAAACCATCTTTAAAACCTTATTAGCAAACGAAAAAGAAGAAGGATATCTATTTCACTGCACTCAAGGAAAAGATCGTACTGGAATCGTCATTTATATGATTCTTTCAGCTTTAGGAGTGGATGAAAATACAATTTTGAAGATTTATCTCTCATTTAATAAACGCGCTAGATTTAAAAGAGTGGCGTTTTTCTTAGGGATGAATATTCGTTTCCTTTCATTAACTAAGGCAACAGCCTTAAACGCTACCTTAACTGCTAGAAAAGCATATTTTAGAGAGTTTACAGGTGTATTAAATAACAAATATGGTGGAGTCATTAATTACTTAAAAACTGAAATTGGTTTGAAAGATGATGATTTCATCAAATTAAAACAAATTTACTTAAAATAAGGAGCTTAAACTTATGAAACATTTAATTATTCTTAATCAAAAAGCAGGAGCAGAAAAAAATTTAGAAAAATTCCAAGAACAAATCAAAGAAGATTTTAAAGGTCTAAATTATGAGATTTATCTCACCACTGGTCCTAGAAGTGTTATCCCATATTTAAAAGATTATCTTTCAAAAAACAATGAACCTCTTAGAGTCTACGCTTGCGGAGGAGATGGAACAATCCATGAAGTCGTTAACGCGATTTACGGTTATAAAAATGTTGAACTAGCAATCTATGCAGCGGGAACAGGAAATGACTTTGTCAAAATTTACTCAAAGAGTAATGATTATGATGAAATCGTTAAAAACAAATCTGGAGAAAATAGATTTAAAAACTTCAAAGATTTAATTGATGGAAAAGTCATCGATATCGATTTAAGTAAGATGACTGGTCCAAGTATGAAAGAACCATGGTACTCCATTAACGTCATTAACTTTGGTTTTGACGCGATCGTTGGAGTTAAAGGTAACTATAATAAACTCAAAGGTTATAAAAACCCATATGGTCCTAGAGCGATCATCCCTGCTATTTTAGGTGGTAGATATAACAATATCATTGTTACTGCAGATGGAGAACAACTCAATAAGAAGAAAATGTTACTTGCCTCTTTAGGTCAAGGTCAATGGGTTGGTGGACAATATCACGCTTCTCCTAAGAGTGATAACACTGACGGATTAATCGATGTTGTCGTTTTAAAATGCATGTCTTTACCAAGACTCATGATTCAATATTTTGGTAGATACACCAAAGGCGAACACTTAGATAATGAAAAACTCATGAAGAGAATTATCTATAGAAGAGCCAAAGTCGTGGAAATGGTTGGTAAAAAAGATATCGATATCTGTGTTGATGGTGAAATTATTTCTGGACCATCATTCAAAGTTGAAGTCTTACCAAAAGCACTCAAATTTGTCGTTCCAAATAACTAATAGGTTTAGCATATGCTAATTGAATGTATAATCGTTGCTTTTCAATTGCTCTTTACTGTCGGGATAACCGCAGTGATTCCAGTTGGTAATTATTACCATTATTGGGCACCTTTCCTATTATTAATCGCTGGTTATATAGTGGGAGTCGGTTTAACTTGGGGATTATTATCAATTTTCTCTATCCCTTATGGAAAAAATAAAGTAAGAGAAAAACCAAGTAAATTTGCTCAATTCTGGCTCAGTAGTGGAGAAGCTTACATTTGTAATCACGCAAGAGTGAAAGTGAAAATTAAAAATAACACTGAAACTCCTTTACCAAATCAAAGATTTCTTCTTATCTGTAATCACTTATCAAAATTTGATCCAATGGTGATTTCTGCTTTATACGGCAAGAAACACGATTTAGCGTTTATTTCTAAACCAACAAACTTCAAAATTCCTCTCGGAGGAAGATTTATGAGAGGGGCAAGGTATTTATCAATCGATAGATTTGATAAGCTTAAATCCCTTGAAATCATGAAAGAAGCCCAAGACTTAATCGCTAATGATTACGCTTCTATTGGAGTCTTCCCAGAAGGAACTAGAAGTGAGGACGGGAAATTCCACGAATTCCATGAAGGAGTATTCTCCATTGCGTTAAAAACTAAATGTCCAATCGTTGTGACGACAATTAAAAATACTGAAAAGATTCATCATAACTTTCCAAAAAGAAGAACAGTTGTAGAATATGAAATCGTTAAGATTCTCTTCCCAGAAGATTATGAAGGAATGATTGCTAAAGGTTTAAGTGATCATTGTCACGAATTAATGCTTAATTCTATAGGCGAGTAAATCTCGCCTTTTTTATTTGTAATAAAAAGAGAACCAATCGCGGTTCTCTTTTAAATTATTTAACATCTGAATGATTGAAGATAATTAGTCCACTGAAGACAAATATTGCTGACCAGATAAGTGGAGATAATATACCCGCTAAAATCATTTCAGTTGTTTGACCAAAGACATCTAAGACTCCTAAAGAGGAGAATATTGAGAAGACGTTATTGCCATAGAATCCTGTCATATAAACTGGATTAATCCACATTGACCAGTGGGCTACTGACAACGTTCCTGTTTGTCCTGCTTTAGCCCCAAAGATGAATAGTGGGAGTAAAGATAAGAAAACTAACAAAATAATAACAACTGAGTTAGCTCCTCCAATACCTCTAATTAACGCTGCAAAGAAGACTGATATAGCGGTAATAAAGATATAAGTACAAACTGTGTAAGCAATATAGCTAAGAACAAATTGAACTCCACCAACCGCTTCAATATTAAATCCACCAACTGCGGAACTAATTCCAATAACTAACGCGGAATAAATTCCAATTAATAAGAAGGTAAATACTAAGCCAGTAACAAATAAGCCAAAAAAGATTTTTGTTTTACTCAATCCAGCAATAATTTTATTTCTTACTGTTCCATAGGTGAATTCTCCAACAGTGAAGACAATTAAGTTAATAGGGATAGTTAAGCCAAAGTTACTACCAGGAGTAGCAACAGTTAGAAACATGCTCTCTCCTTTTAAGACTCCCACTCCAGCGTTAACACCGATAATTAAACCAGCAAGAACGATACCGATAATTGCAGTAACGTGGAAAGTACGGTCTCTAAATAATTTAAATAGTGAGGCTTTAATAATGTTAAACATTTTGATTACCTCCTATTAAATGTAAATAATATTCTTCAACATTAATATCGGTGGTGCGGATATCAACGATATCAACACCTTTATCGTGCATCTTTTGAAGAAGTTCTAAAGGAGTGATTTCATCATTAATTCGAATATGAGTTGGACCTCTTTTAATCTTATTTAAGCCGATTTCTTTAAGCTTATTTTCCACTAAATCAAGGTCATGATGTTTAATTTCGATTCCTTTTTGACATTCATCAAGTAGCTCTTCAGCAGAAACCTCTTTTAATAATTTGCCGTGCGAGATAAAGCCATAATGAGTTGCAACTTTCTCTAATTCAGATAAGATATGGCTTGAAATCAAGAAGGTAATCCCTTGTTTATTTAAGTTAATAATTAATTCTCTTAATTCTGCAACACCTGAAGGATCTAAGCCGTTCATCGGTTCATCTAATAACATTAATTCTGGTTTATTAAGTAAGAGTAGTGCGATACCTAAACGTTGTCTCATACCTAAAGAGAAGTTTTTAACAGTTTTACTACCTGTATCACCTAAACCAACGCTTCTAAGAGATTCGGTAATTAATGCTTCATCTTCTTTAATTCCATAATACATACACGCATATCTTAAATTTTGTTTAGCGGTCATTGATGGTACAAGAGATGGTGCCTCAACAATCGCAGATATCCTATTTCTTACGGTATATATCTTCTTACTTTTAAAGTTTTCTTCAAATAAATCATATGTTCCACTTGTTGGATTTGCTAATCCCATAAGTAAACGAATGATAGTGGTTTTTCCGCTTCCATTTTCTCCAACAAAGCCATATATACTGCCTTTTTTGATATGCATATTAACATGATCAACCGCATATACTTTGCTATAGACTTTTGATAAATCAGAAGTAGAAACTACATATTCAACACTTTCTTTCATATAGCCTCCTTTTTTCACTCGCACTATTATATATAATCTATATAAATTAATAAATATATAAAGATAATAAACAAAAAGATTAGCTGTAAACAAAATAGTGGGTTTCTTGCAACTTTATTGTTCATTTTTTATTAAAATATTGAGGTTGTTGCCTATTATTTTATTTTTTTACATATTCTCAGACTAAAAGAGGCGAGACTATGCTTGTTATTCACTCAAATTGTCTTATTTTCGCTATTTTTAAGAAAGTTCTTGAATGATTATAAATCATAGGGCTAAAATAGTTGTTAAGAGGAGAATAACACTATGAATATGAAAAAAGAAAACAAAAATTTTGAGCTTGTTTCAACTTTTGCTTTCGGCGTTTTAATCGTGTTAATGATTTTTGCTATTTTCACTAACGCATTAATCATGCTTTCACCAATTTTGAATGATCCATCTGTCGGATTCCCTTCAACCGGCACATTTGGTATGTTATTCAATTATGGTGTTAACGCTGGACACCCAATGCAATTGTTAGGACAAATTCTTTCCAACTTAGTCGCATATGTCTTTATACTTGCTGCAGTTGTTATCTTTGTCTTATCACTCGTTTTGATCAAGCACGATAACAAAATTAAGATTAGATGCGCAATCTTAGGATGTGCATTATTAATCCCAGCAGTCTTCGGTTTTACCGGTGGCATTATCGACTTCTTTGGACACGGCTTCGTCGTCTTAAATACCCACAAGGGTGTTGACACAGCCTTAGTTATGGGCGGCATCATCTGCACATTAATTCTTGACATCGCATTCTTAATTCTTGCAATTAAATGCTTAGTTTATGGAATTACCACCGCTGTTAAAGTTAACAAAGGTGAAATTGAACCAGAACCAGAAGAAGAAAAACGTCCAGAAGGCGAATCCGCCGAAGATAGAGCAGCAAGAGAAGAAAGAGAAGCTGCTGAAAGAGTCGAATTACTCAATAACATTAGAGAAATTGTTAGAGAAGAAATCGATAAACAAGACAGAGTTGTCATCGCTAAAGAAGTTGAAGTTAAGAAGGTTGTTAAAGAAGAACCAAAACCAGCTCCAGCACCAGCACCAGCTCCTGTTGAAGAAGAAGAGGAAGATGAAAGCAAGAAACTTTCAATTCAAAGAATTCCATTCGCTGAAAAGATCGTTAAAGCTGACAAAGACCTCCAAGAAAAATATAACGAACTCAAATCTGAATTCTTATCCTATGGATGTTCTAGTAGAGTGTCTATCGCTGGTGATACATTCAGATTACATCGTAAAGCATACGCAAAGATTACCCTTGTTGGTAAGACCTTAAAAGTCTACTTTGCTCTTGATCCAAATGACTTCGTTGAATCACCAATTCCAGTGACCGATGCCAGTGACAAAGTTGCTTACGAAGATGTTCCAGCTTTACTCAAAGTCAAATCTAACTTATCCGTTAAACGTGCTAAAGACTTAATCGAATTAGCATTCCAAAAAGACGGTATTAAGAGAGAATCTGAAGCTCAACCACATAACTGGGTTAAAGACATCAGAGCTGACTTAAGAGCTAAAAAATAATTCTAAAGAATTATAAAAAAATAGGGAAGCGTTATTGCTTCCCTTTTGTTTTGTCTTATTGATATAAGATTCTTCCTAATCTAATATGAGTGGCGCTTTCTTTAAGTGCGGACTGATAATCATCACTCATCCCCATTGATAGATATGGGATTTTGATATTAAATTCTTTTTCTAATTCATCTCTTAATTCTTTTAATTTATGGAACTGCTCTTCAGTATTAAGGCTTCCTTTAATCGCCATCATCATAAGACCAACAATTTTAATCTTTTTGTAGTTAAGTAGTTCTTTAACAAAATCTTTTAAATCGTAATAAGGAACCCCGTTTTTACTTTCTTCTAAATTAATAGATACTTCAATAAATGTATTTAGTGGTTCGATTCTTTCTTTTTCAATGACTTTGGCGAGTTCTAATGAATCAAGAGAGTGGAGATAATCAATTTTATTAATGATTTGTTTAGCCTTATTTCTTTGTAAATGACCAATAAAATGCCATGTCACATCTTTTTTAGAAGCAAAATAATCATATTTTAATAGAAATGAATCCACTCTATTTTCTCCATAATTTTTGATATTATGCTCATATAATTCATCTAAATCGGTTGGAGATAAATATTTTGTGGCTGCTACTAAAGTAACTTGAGTTGGAATAGTTTTTAAAAATGAATCAATATCAGTTCTTAACATATTTAATATAATAGCACGATAATTATTTTATTTAATTATCAAATCGCATATAATAATGTATATGGAAAAATTTGAAAACGAACAATTACTTGAACCACTTCTTTTATATAAGAACCAATTAAAAGAAGCATTCCACAATAACGCTGTGGAGTATTTTGACGAACTCACCAAAAAAGGTGAAGTTAATGTCGAACTCAACCAAGACCTTTGTAAGAAATACTACAAAGAACTTGAAATCATCAAAAAGTTAAAAACATCAAGAGGATGGAGAATCTTCTTCGCTATTATGCTCATCTTACTTGCTATTACTGCATTTGTATTAGGTGTTTTACTCGTTATGCAAATTCTAGCAGTTGGTGGTGGGGCAATTGGAGGAGGAGTTGGCGCTCTCGTTGGCGGAGTAGCGTTAGTGGTCGCTATTGTCTTTATGTTCATGAGTGTTGCTAAATTAACAACAATGATTAAAGAACATGAAGAAAAAGCTGCTAAACTTAAAGCCCAAGCTTATGAAACCATGAAGAAACTTAATAGTTTATATGAATGGAACATGGCAGCGGAGATCTTTACAAAAACCACACCTCTTATTCAACTCGATCCAGTATTTGATCCTGCTAAATATGAATATTTACATGAAAAATACGGATACGCTCATTACACAAAAGGCGATATTTCTACTTTATATGTTCAATCTGGTTCCATCTTAGGTAACCCATTTGTCTTTGAAAAGAATTACTGCCAATCAATGAGAGA
>JBGURM010000016.1:0-4258 GCA_045132035.1 Bacilli bacterium | reverse complement strand
TATTGGCTCTCCAGCGATTAATTTTAGTTCCAATTTAAAAGATCAAATCATTGAAAAGATTATTTATGAATTAGATGAAAAAGGTTTATTAAAAGCTCAAGAAAAGAAAGAAATCATTTATAAATTAGAATCCACACCTTCGGTTATGCCTAAACCAGTTTTCTGTGGAAGAGAAAATGAACTTAGACAAATTAAAGAATTATTCGATAATGGTGATCGTATCATTTTCCTTCAAGGAATTGGTGGAATTGGTAAAACCGAAATCGCTAAACAATACGCTAAAAAGAATAAGAGCGATTTCGATACGATAATTTACGCAACATATACAAGTTCCGTTGTCGAACTTGTTTCTTCACAAAATTATTTCAGATTAAATCCTAATTTCCCTCGACTAGTGTTAAGTGATGGAACTCAAGAAAGTGATATCGATTACTTTAAAAGAAAGTTAGAAGAAATTAAAAATTTCACTAACGATAGAACATTAATTATCATCGATAATTTTGATGTGATGGATGATGAATATTTTAAACTACTTATTGATGGAAGGTATAAGCTATTAATTACCACTAGATGTGACTATTCCCGTTATTATCCAGTCATTAAAGTTGAACCATTAAATGATGTTAATCAACTTAAACAAGTGTTCATAAAAAACTATCAAGGATATATCGTTGAAGAAGATGATCCTGATTTAGAAGAATTAATTTTATTAGTAAATCGTCATACTTATACAATTGAGTTAATTGCTCAACATATGGAGAATAGTTGTCAAACTGTTAGAGAGATGATTGATGTATTGAAAAGTCGAGGAATTGTTTCTTTAAATGAAGAAGTTAGATCAACTTCTGATGACACTAAACTCGCATATGAAAATCTTCTTAGAATGTTTAAAGTCTTTGATTTATCAGATGACGATAAATATATTTTAAAGATTTTATCTTTAATGCCTCTAACAGGAGCGAATGTTAAAGATTTAAAAAACTGGGTTGGCACTGAAGGATTAAAAACTGTTAAACATTTAGAAAATAGAAGTTGGGTAACAAATATATCTAACGGAATTGCTCTTCACCCAATTATTAGACAAGTAATTAGACATGAACTAAAAGTTAATGAAAATGATCTAGAATCATTCCTTTTAGCGTTTAATGAAACCATTAAAGAAGAGAAGTCATGGCATTATGTCATGGATGTAAGAAGTTATTACGCAGACATTGCTAATGAAATAATTAAGTTCCTTAATGATATTAATGAAAAGACTCTAACTTTATATAAAAATTGTGAACTATTATTCTCTTTTGGTGTTAGACCAATCCAAGCAGTGGAATTGGGAGAAAGATTATTCAAATATTTTGAAGATAAGAATAGTAGAGATTCTTATGAATGTGCTTATTATTCATTCCAAATTGGTTGGACATATTTATTTAATATGCAACTACCTAATGCGGTTAGTAATGCGAACAAATGGTTTAATATATCTTTAGATATATTCAATAAACTCAAATTATCTAACGAAGATGAATTCGCTTCTTATGGACATTTATTAACTCACTTATGTCGTACAGATTTGATTTTGTATTCTCATAGTGGTGATGTCTCTTTATTTAATGAAGCGAAGAAATGGGGCGAATTAGCGTTAGTAAACGCTTTAGAACATTTTAATTCTTCTTCCTCGTTTTATTCTCGCCAGGCTGTTGCTTACATGCAACTATCAGAAGTATATGTCACCGTTAAAGAATATGATAAAGCTTTAGAGTATATTAATAATGCTTATGACATTATCGTTTCAATCTTTGGAGAAGATGATTCAGATACATTAAATGTCTGTAGTAGAAAAGCTTTGATCTTATATAATCTTGGTCGATATCAAGAGGCCTTAGAATTAAGTAAAAGTAACTTACCTTTATATGATAAATATTTTGGTCAACTCAATTATTTGAGGTTTGAACAACTCTTAACTGCCTATCGATGCGCTAAATCGATTGGTAATAATGAAGAAAGTATAAGATTACGTGACGAAGCAATTCAAATTGCAAATCAACTTCTTCCAGTCGATTCTCCAATCATAAAAGAGCTAAAAGAATAGGTTTCTTATATGGTTTTTGATATATTCTTTAAAGAATTGTTTTAAATATTTTCACTTATGGTATACTAATTAGTTAGTTATGACTAACTGAGGTATTTTTTATGAACAAGTATATTATCGGAATTGATGGAATGATGTGTGGAGCGTGTGAAGCACATGTCCAAGATGTAATTAGAAAAAATATAAATGTCAAAGTAGTGAAGGCGTCACATATTAAAAAAGAATTAATTGTCATTACTGAAAGAAATTTAGTTGAAGATGATTTTCACCTTATTTTAGATTCAACTGGATATAAGATTACTTCTTTTAGTAGAACAGTTGCTTCTAAGACACTTTTTGGATGGAGATGATATTATGCAGGAATTCGTTTATCCATTAATTGGAATACCTCTAATATTTGTTTGTACGACTTTAGGGGCGTTATTTGTTTTCTTTATTCGTAAAAAAGAAATATCTCCAAAATTAAGCAAGATCTTTACTGGTTTTGCTGCTGGAGTGATGTTTTCTGCTTCTTTCTTTTCATTAATTAAACCAGCATTAGAATCAGAAGTAACATATATGCCTTCTTGGCTAGTTGTGCTTATTTCTATTGTTTTAGGTGCTGGATTTTTATGGGGGATTGATAAATTGGTTCCTCACTTCCATAGTGCTGAAAAGCAAGATGAAGGATTACCTACTAAAAGTATGTCTAAAACATCTAAGATGTTTCTAGCCGTCACTATTCATAATGTTCCAGAAGGCTTATCAGTTGGCATTGCTTTTGGTGTTGCTTTATCTCAACCAAATAATTCAGCTTTATTAATGGGTGCTTTATTACTCGCTATCGGAATTGGTATTCAAAATATTCCTGAAGGAGCGGTAGTTTCTCTTCCGATCAAAGGAGAAACAGGTTCTTCTTCTAAAGCGTTCCTTTTCGGAATGTTATCTGGAGTAGTGGAACCAATTGCGGCAGTAGTTGGTTTATTCTTAGCAATGCAAATCCAAGGAATTATGCCTTGGGCTTTAGCTTTTGCAGCTGGTTGTATGATTTATGTTGTTGCTGAAGAAATGATTCCAGAAATGACAAGCGAAGGTCATGATCATTTTGGAGTGTGGTCATTTATTTTCGGATTTGTCATAATGCTTGCTTTGGACTGCATCCAATTATAATTAACACGTATTAAAACGTGTTTTTTATTATTCCCTCATATATAATATGCATATTAAGAAAGGGAAAATATATGAAATCTAAATATTTACTCCTTACATTAGTGCCACTAATTCTTTCATCATGCGGTTCTCAACCAAGTGGTCCAAAATATGAAACAAAAAAGATTGATGTTCATTATTTAAAAGCTGAAAATAACACAACTTGTGATATTCGTTATTATGAAGGAAGTTCTATTCCTTATATCTCAATTAAGGATTATCAAAAGTTACTTTATAGAGGTAGAAATTATAAGGAAGGTAGAGACCGTTTTGATATAAATCAAAAAGGTAATGTTTATACAATTACTGTAGCGGGTGATTACACAGCAACATTTGATATTGATGCGAATAAAATGGAATCACCAAATTTATGGTGTTTTAAAAACACTAATCTTACTGGATATGGTGATGTATCTTCTGTTAGCTATGATGGCTTACCATTTACACGTGTTAAAACCGTAACATCTGATAAAGCCGCTAAAGCGACAACCATTGATTTCTCTAAATACCATATGAAAATCTACGGAGATAAAGAAGCGATTTATGTTCCTATAACTTTCGCTACCGATTTATTTGCTAATGAAAATATTCTTCAAGGTGCATATAACGGTAAAGATTTATTTATCTTCTATTACACAGATAATGAAGCACTTGATTCTTTTGGTAGTGACTATTATGAATCAATGTATTCTAAGCCAATTACTCAAGAATATGCTGATTTCGTTTATAACGAATTCTGTTTAAATTTTGATATTTTATTAGGTCGTCCAGGAAGAAAATCACTAGAAGTTTATTACGATTTATCTAAAGGATTAGATCACGCTCTTAATAGTAGACCACTAGGAAAGACAATCGCTGAATATATGAAATCAACTAATTTAGCGAAGTTCCTAGCAGGTTCTACTTTATTTGGATTCCTCCATCAAGATGGAGGTCATAGTGGTTGTTCTCCTATGACCACTCAGTATATTGATAATGATACTGGAG
>JBGURM010000015.1:0-3487 GCA_045132035.1 Bacilli bacterium | reverse complement strand
TATTGAGTTAACGAAGTATATTTATTACTTTTTAAATCATAGTGTTTTGGTATTGATAATCCCGCGACTATTGAACCTTGAATAACAAATCGAGTTTTTCGATTAACTTTAGAAGCATAATATTCAATAAAATGTCTAACACCTAAATAATTAACTCCAAAAGTTAAAGGATAGTCTTCCTTAGTTCTTCCATTTTTAGTTAACACTCCAGCGTTAAGAATTATCGTGTCTATATTGATATTTTTATTAATTAATTCATCGATTCCTTTTTCTATTGATAAGAAAGAACTTTGATCATAAATGACATAATCAATATTTGAATTAGGATATATTTCTTTTAATTTATTAATCGTTTCTTCTACTTTTTTAGGATTTCTCGCTAATAAGATTAAAGATGCATTTTTACAAAGTAAATGCTTAGCGAGTTGATATCCAATCCCGCTCGTAGCCCCGCTAAGAGCGATTTTTCTATTCTCTAATGATTCGATATTATTTAAATATTTCTTGATGTTCACTCGATTATTATATTACAAAAAGTTTAGAAATATATTTAATTTAATATATTTTTTATATTAGAATAATTTCTATAAAACTGGAGAGCGTTATATGAAACTGAGACAAATATTCACCTTATCATGCATTCTTCCAATGTTGATGTCCTGTAATCCTAATGACATTTCTGGAAGATATGGATTTCAACTAGGAAAAGATACCGGAACCCATTTCGGTGTTTTCATGGACTTAAAGAATTCAACATTTGTTCCAAAAGAATCAACAGAAACAGGTTTCAAAGATTTTACTCTCACCGTCAGTATTAGTATGTCTTCTGGAGAAGATTCAGAAGTCATATCAACAATCTTAGATATTATTGCTGATGAAGAAGGAAACGCTTCTTTACCAGGTTATTACAAATTAACAGATGAAAAGAACACCAAAGGTGAAAGACGTTTAAAAGTTGGTTTTGACTTTGAAATCATTGTTGACCGCGCTGCAAATTACTTTTATAAAGCAACCGGTACAGAACTTGATAAAGAAGAAATCACTGAAGAATTAAGTGATCTCAATAATAGTGGATTCATTCAATCCTTACTTTATGTCACTCATAAAGATGATTATGTATATTTTTATATTCCAGTTAGTCTAGAAGACGCTTTATTCCAAATCTATTGGTATGGATATGATTTAAGAGCAACAGAATCAACTGATCCATCTTCGCTCCTTCCATATGAATTCTCAATTGTCGAAGTTGAAGCACATCCATTTGGTTCTCACCCAACTGAAGAAGAAATTAAAGCTATTAATGATAGTGGTTTCGCTGCAAATCACGTTGGTATACAAAGAGACTTAGAATATCGTGACTATAACGCAGTTAAAACTGGTTTAGGCAAAAAATAATTATGTTTGAAGATAGAGAAGTAATTATTTCTGTAGAGGGATTAACAAAAGACTATGGCTATGGTCGTGGTGTTTTTGATATTTCCATTAAAATCCATAAAGGTGAATGTTATGGATATTTAGGCCCTAATGGAGCGGGTAAATCCACAACCATTAGACATATCATGGGTTTTGCTAAACCAACAGTGGGAAAAGTCCAAATCTTTGGAGTGGATTCCTTTGGAAACACTGACAAGATTCTTTCTAAAGTTGGTTATCTTCCAGGTGAACCTGCTATTCCAGCGGGTTTAGATGGCTGGGGTTTTATCAAAATGATGCAAGGAATGAGAGGAGAAGTTAACGAAGAAAGACTTCAATACCTCTTAGACTTATTTAAATTTGACCCAAATATGTCAATTAAACAAATGTCACTTGGAGAAAAAAGAAAACTCGCAGTCGTTACTGCTTTTATGAATGATCCTGATGTTTTAGTTTTAGATGAACCTACTAGTGGACTTGATCCAGTGATGCAAAAAGTCTTCATTCAATTCATCATTGATGAAAAGAAAAGAGGAAAAACAATATTATTATCAAGTCATATCTTCTCTGAAGTTGATGCGACTTGCGACACGATTAGTATTATTAAAGATGGTCATCACGTCTCAACATTTAATGCGAACGAATTAAAGAAAGAGCAAGATAAGGTTTATATTTTATATTTCTTAGATAATGATTCACTCGTTAAATATATTAATGAAAATAACAAATTTGAACTCGTTTATAAAAACTACGATTCTTTAGTAGCAGCAGTTAAATTCTCGCCAGATAAACATAATGAATTCTTTAATAGTTTAAAAGGAATTAAGATTTCTCACTTTGAAGAAAAACCATTCACCTTACAAGACTATTTCATGTCCTTCTATAAAGAAGAACGTGATTTTGGTGGTCTAGAAGGTGTAAAAGGGAACACTAAAGAAGGAATTAAGAAATAGGAGGAAATATGTCTAATACTCAATTTAAACGTCCTACTTATTTCTATATTCTTAAAGGTAGCGATGTTAAAGAAAATAACGGTCATAAAGAAGAAACATGGGTAGTGGAAGTATCTCCTACTCCATTTAAAGAATATAAAGAAGAAGTGTTAGTAGAAAATAACACTCCTAAAAAAGAAAGAAACCCACTTAAAGAATCTAAAGAAGTAACTCATGAAGAAAATAAAGAAGTTATCATCTCTGTCAAAAACTTAACTAAAGATTATGGTAACGGAAGAGGAATCTTTGATGTTTCTTTTGATGTTTATAAAGGATGTGTTTTTGGGTACTGTGGCACTAACGGAAGTGGAAAAACCACAACCCTTCGTCATATTATGGGCTTTTTAAAGCCTGATAAAGGAAGTGTCACTGTTAAAGGATTAGATGCTTGGAAAGATTCTGAAAAGATCAAACAATATGTTGGTTATCTTCCAGGAGAAATTAATTTCCCTCAAGTTGAAAGTGGAACAGAATTCTTAAAGATTCAAGCTGAAACACTTGGCTTAACTGATATGAGCAAAGCTGAAAGAATTATTAATTCTTTACAGTTAGACCCAACCGCAAATATCAAAAGAATGTCAAAAGGAATGAAACAAAAAACTGCTTTAACTGCAGCCTTTATGCATTCTCCTGAAATCATCATTTTAGATGAACCAACTACTGGACTTGATCCATTAATGAGAGATGTCTTTGTTAATATCATCAAAGAAGAAAAAGCTCGTGGAGCGACAATCATCATGTCTAACCATATGTTTGATGAACTTGAAGAAACATGTGATTATGTCGCCTTTATTAAAGATGGTCGAATTGTCGATATAGTGGATATGTATAAATTAAGACATCTTCCATATCGAGATTATGTCATTCAATTTGAAGATAAAAAAGATTATGACTCATTTGCTTCTTCAAAAATTGAAATCTTAGATAAAAATGAATTCGAATTATCAATCACCTTCAGAATTCAATTAAAAGATACAAATGAACTAATTAATGAGTTCATCAAATACAAAGTGAAATCATTTGCAGAAAAGAAACATACATTAGAAGAATTCTTTGTTAAAGATATCGGAGGAAATAAATAA
>JBGURM010000014.1:0-3233 GCA_045132035.1 Bacilli bacterium | reverse complement strand
AAACACTTGGTTTCTTTGAAAGGACTGATATATGAGTTTAGAAAGAAATTCCAAACTTATTAATCGTAAGTTCATTCAATACTTAATTCCATCAATTTTGATGGTTTTCGCCATGCAGTTTGGTTCCCTTATCGATGGAATCTTAGTTGGAAATATGATTGGTAATGACGCCCTTAGTGCAACTGCATTAGTTGTTCCAATTTTATATGTTATTCAACTTCCTGGATTCGCTCTAGGTGTTGGCGGATCAATTGTTATTGCTAATCTTTTAGGAAAAAGAGATATTGAAGGCGCAAAAAAGACATTTTCTATTTCTTTAATTGTAGGAGTAGGAATATCCTTATTCTTTTCGGCGATTGCCTTTTTAGTGGCTCGTCCTTTAGCAGGAGTTTTCTCTGCTGATTTAATTGAATATTCCTATCAATATATTCTCGGTTATTTCTTAACTGACCCATTTATTGCTTTAGCTTTATTATTAGGCTCATTTATGGCGGTTGATAATAATCCTAGATTATCTTCAATTTTATTTATTATTTCTAATATCGCTAAAGTGTTACTTGAATTATTATTCATCTACACATTTGGTTCATGGTCTACTTTTGGCGCTGCTATTAGTACTGGATGTGGATATTTAGTTGGTTTAGTTACTGTTATTTTCTATATTAGAAGTAAGAGGAGAAACTTAACCTTCTCATTTAAAGTTAAAGGTTCTAACTTCAAAGAAGTTGCAAAAGCCAGCAGTACATCCGCTTTAAACCTTGCTTTAACTGCAACTCAAATGTTAATTGTTAATATTTTTATTGGTCAATTAATTACTAAAGACTATGAGTTAGCGATATATGGTTTAGTAGCAAACATGGTCTTCTTATTTGACCTTGTCTGTGGTGGAATTATTAACATTATTCCAACAATATGTGGCATCTTTTATGGCGAAAAAGATCATTATTCCTTAAAGAAGCTTACTAGACAAATCTACATTATTAATGTTGTTGCGACTTTAGTTTTAGTAGCCTTTATCGCTATATTCCCAGACGTTTATTCATTGATGTTTGGCTACACTGACACAACTCATAATGATTACTCATTTATGATTCTTAGACTTTATTTAATTTCATTCTTACCATATGGAATAAATAAATTCTCAATGAGTTATTATCCTTCAATTGAAAAGAATCTTCCATCTCTTGTGACTGTTTTCTGTCGTGAATTAATTATTGTATTACCAGTCACCTTAGGTTTGTTATTTACAATGGGCTTACAAGGATATGTTATCGCTTGCTTTGTTACTGAAATCGCAACGGTAATCATTACATATATCTTTATCTTCTTCTATAACAAGAAAAAGAAATGTAGCGGAATATTTATGCTTGAAAAATTCGACGCTGAATCATTCGATGTCTCTTTAGATAACAAGATTGATAATGCTTCGATTATTTCTGAACAACTTACAAACTTTGCAAAGGAACATAATGTTCCAAATCGAGAAAGTCAAATTGTTGGACTAGCCGCTGAAGAAATGGTGGGTAATATCGTTACATATGGCTATAAAAAAGAGAGTCATAACTTTATTGACATCAATCTTAAAGTTAGTGGTGATACCTTATTACTTAGAATTAGAGATGATGGAGTGCCATTTGATCCAACTAAATATGAGTTTGATGATAGTGAAGAATATTCAACAAGTGGCATTAAATTAATTAAATCTCTTGCAGACAAGCTCACATATATGCGTATACTTAATTTGAACAACACAGTTTTTGAAATCAAAATCAAAGGAGAATAAATAAATGGAAATTGCAATTAACCATGGTGACCAATTAGTGGTCGGATTAAAAGGAAGATTAGACACAGTCACTTCTGTTGATTTTACTAATGCTTTAGCAAAAGAAGAAATTAAAGAGAATATTGTCATTGTTGACATGAAAGAACTCGAATATATTTCTTCCGCTGGATTACGTGCTTTATTAGCGCTTAAAAAATCTTTAGCCTCATCAAATAAGGAATTGGAGATTCATAATTTAAATCCTGTCTGTCAAGAAGTCTTTAAGGTTACTGGATTTAATAACATTCTCACAGTTAAATAATGAAAGAAAAAAGACGTCCATTTTTTCCTATACTTTTAAAAGTGATTCTTCTTGGTGTAGTCACTTCTTTTGTCGCGAGCACTGTTGCGATTATTGTTAATTATAACAATATGATTAATAGGGCGATTGCGAGCTTAGATGAATCCGCTAACGATGCTTTAGAGTATTCAATCGGCTTTTATAACGATGAAGCGGAAGACACACAAAACATTCAATCTTTTAATTATGTGAAAGATTACGTCTTAAAAGCATATAGCAACAATTCAACTATTAGAAATGCTGAACAAAAAAACTACAATTCATTTCTTGAATATGAACAAGTCTTCTCAGATTCATTCCCATATTTCTACGCTGATGGAATGTTTATGACTTTGGATTATCCAGTCTTTAAACAAAATTACACAGCGATTAACCAAATCTTATTGAATGCTTCATTTTATAGTGAACAATCATCATATTACGCTTTTAAAGATCCTAATGATCCAAATAGATTTGTGTTTTTATGTGATTCTAGATTAAGCACACAAAAACAAAAGGGAGTGTTTTACCACTGTCCTGGAAGTCACTATGATATTCAATCTGGTGATCAAATTTACGACATTGGACATAAAGATATCAAAGGATATAAATTAAACAAATACAGCACTCGTTTTGTAGAGATAAAAGCCACTAATGACGAAACTAGTCAATTAGAAACAATTGGTTATATTTTTATTGAATATGAAACTAGTACAGTTATTGCTAGTTATCAACCAATTTTAATTAATGAAATATTAATTTTATCTGCAACGAGCTTAGCGGTCATTATTTTATATGCTTTAGTATCTTATTTCTTATTTGTTAGAAATATCGATAAGTTAAACAAAACAGCGTTAGGAATATCCGCTCAACTTGAGTCGAATAAACCATTTGAAATTGTAGAGCCTCCAAAGATTTCATCTCATGACGAAATGAAAACTTTAAGTGATTCGTTCTTAGCAATGGAAAATCAACTGGTCAACTATGTTGAAATTATTAAATCTGACGCTAGAGAAAAAGAGAAGATTAACGCTGAACTTGAAGTTGCAAGTAAGATTCAACTTGATGCTTTACCAAAAGCTTCATTCGACAATAAAGAGACTTCAGTTCGTGCCTTTATTAAACCTGCTA
>JBGURM010000013.1:0-14691 GCA_045132035.1 Bacilli bacterium | reverse complement strand
AGAATGGGTAAATAATAACAAAATAGGCGACATCCTACACGTTAATTGCCGATTTGGCTTCGTTGGAGTTTCTCCTATTTATTCAGTTCCTAGATTAATTAAACCAGAACTATTAGGCGGATGTTTGCTTGTTATTGGAGTATATGGAGTCAGATATTCATTAGAATTATTTGGATATCCAAAATCTATTGAATGCACTGGTAACTTATATAGCACTGGTGTAGATGTAAATGAAAAAGTTATTTTCCATTATGATAATTTTGATGTTTATCATTATTTTTCAGTTACTGAAGATTTAATTGAAACATATAAAATTGAAGGGACTAATGGAGCTATTGACGCTTATAGTTTCCATGCAACAAAGAAATTGCTTCTAAAAACAAATAACGAAAAAGAACAGTTTAAAACAAAAGATCTTTTATACGAAAAACAATTTGCGATAGCCGCTAAAGAGATAAGAATCGGTTTATTAGAATCTCAATACGTTAGTAAAGAAAAAACAATTGAATGTATGAGATTAATGGATGAATGTCGCAAGCAATTAGGTGTTGTTTACAAAAAATAATAAGTTTTCGTTGAATTATATTCACATAATGAATATATTTTTTAATATATATGGAATGGTTTAAGAATTTTATTGTTTCAAATTTCGTCCTATTATGCGTAGCTGTAGCGATGCTTGTGAATTCAATTCAAAGATATAAGCAACATCCAAATATCAGCAAGTATAGTATTTTAATTATGGCCTGCACGCTTTTATTAGCGGTAGCACAAATTCTTGAAGATTATGCTAAAACAACGTCTAATCCAAATCTTGTTTTGACTTTCTCGATTATGGGTTATGTTCTTAGACCAACTTGTATTTACTTGTTTATTTTGCTTGGTGGCCAATCCACAATCAAAAAGTATTTTTTCCTAACAGCGTTACCACTTGTTCTTAACTTATTAATTTATTGCTTAGGTTATATTCCAGGCGCTAGAGAATATGTTGTTTATTTTTCTTTGGATTCAGATGGAACTTGTTTGTTTAACTCTGGTCCGCTTAGATTCACTTCACATGTTGTTTCTATTATTTATTTTATTTGGTTATTTTATCTTTCAATCCATATGCTTAGATTAAAGCATTTAACTAGAGGTATTACGATTTTAGGATGTGCGATATTTGTCGTTCTCGCTGTTGTTCTTGAAACATTCTTTAATGATAGTGGAGACATCTATGTTTTAAATAGCACAGTTGCGGTATGTGCTCTTATCTATTATCTTTATCTTTACATTGAAAAAACACAATTTGATACTTTGACTGGTACATTTAATCGTGAAACATATTATTTAGATATAGATAGATTAAATAAATCAATTACTGGAGTTATTCAATTTGATATGAACGGACTCAAATATATCAATGATAATTTTGGCCATTTTGAAGGAGATAAAGCGTTAAGAACTATCGCTGATTGTATTTTAAAAAGCGCTTCAAGAAAAATGTATGTCTATCGTTTAGGTGGAGACGAATTTCTTATTTTAGCAGTAAGTTCTTCTAAAGAAGAAATAACTAACACAATTCAAAAATTTGAAAAGGCAATTTCTGAAACTGAATTTAAGTGCTCGGTTGGATCTAGCTATAGAGTAGACCCAAGTGAATCTGCAGTTGAACTGATGAAAAGAGCAGAAAAAGAAATGTATCTCGATAAAGAGAACTTCTATAAGACTTCTAAAATCGAAAGAAGAAAACAGTAAATTAATTTAATTTATCTGAGAGATATAAGGCTGATCCAATTGCCCACATGAGATTATATCCTCCACACGGAGCATCGATATCAAGCATCTCACCGGCAAAATAGATGCCTTTTTCTTTTTTGGACATTAAATTATTATCGATTTCATCTAGAACGATTCCACCGACACTGATTTGTGAATTCTCAAATCCATATAATTTATCAAAGTTAAACTCTAATGATTTAATAGCGGCTATGTAGTTATCATAGTTAAATAAATATTTCGCTAAGTTTGGATGTAAGTAACTTTCAAGCACAGTTTCTTTATTATGATTTTTAGCAAATTCAAGTAGTTCTTCTTTGTTTGTTTCAGGAAGTAAATCTAGCAAAATAGTGTACTTCCTACTTGTATTTGACGCGATTATGCGTGAAAGATTAAAGATAACTATTCCAGATAATCCATGTTCTTTAAATAGAACTTCTCCGTTTTCAACAAAGAGTGTTTTCCCTTCGCTTTGCAAAGTTACTTTTGCTTTTACTCTAGTTCCATCTAAAATCTTTGTTTTTTCTTTTGTGTATATTGGGCAAAGTGCTGGATTAAATTCTTTAATTTGATATCCATGTTTTTTTAGTAGTGGATATAAAGAGCCATCACTTCCAGATTTAGGTAATGACTTTCCTCCAATAGCAAAGACAATTCTATCGAAGTAATAGTCTTTGTCCGCTTTTACTATGTAACCATTGTTGTTTTTATAATATTCAGTGATGTTGGTGTTGTAGATAACTTCTATGCCTAATCTTTCGATTTCTTTCAAGAAAGCATTTCTAACAGTGACCGCACTTTCTGAGATTGGGTATGATAAAGCACCAACTAATTTTGTTTTAATATTTAAAGAATCTAAGAAATTATTTTGATAATTAAAGTTATATTTATCTAATATTTTTATAGCGATAGGAGAGTTATAAATATTAGATAAATCTCCGTTATTAGCGATATTACATTTGCCATTTCCTGTCGCTAATATCTTTTTTAGAAGTTTATCAGAGTGTTCAAAAATAAAGATTTCATCTTCTGGATGATTTCTTTTTCTATTTATAACGAATGCTACTCCGGAGACTCCTCCGCCTATAACTGCGATTTTCATTTATTTAGTAAAATATTCCTTTGCTTCTTCTAGATTTTTGATTTCTATATTTTGATTATAATCCGAATACGTTACTGTGTAGGATTGATTACAACTAGATTCCATTATTTTCTTAGCGGTATACGCAGAAGAAAGCTCAAGTGTAAGAGGAGTAAAGTCATCTTTAACAGTGATTGTCATTTTTATTCCACTAAATGATGGATAATCATCTAATCCTCCAAACGCTTTCATTTGGATTCTAACGTTATTAGTGGCTTTATTAGCGTCAAAAGTCACTTGAAATTTGTAATCCGAGTCACTTTCTACACGTTTTACCTCTTTTATTGCGTCATAATTAATCGAATATCCTTCTAAAGAATTTTCAAAAGGATAGATGCCATATACATTCAAATATTCTTCGAGTGATAACTTATGATAGGTTGATTCTCCGTTATTTTTATAAACAGCTTCCCCATTATGGTAATAAGCATCATGAGTAGTATTCACTAAATCTGAATGCGACTCGTTATTGTAATAGGAATATTCTCCTTTAATTGCAGTAGCGTCAATCGATTGAGTTGTCTGGATAAATAAAACGGTTGCGACAGTGCTACCTTTAGTTACTGATTTATATGAAGAATATGATGAAAGCTTTTTAACGACATATTTAGGAAATAACTTAAGTTCATTACCTTCTAATTCTGACGCTTTTCTATTTTCCACCATTTGAGGTTCATCTTCGCCTGCTGGTTCACCTTCAGTGTCTTTACGATCAAGATGACCACTATCGCAGGAACAGAGTAATAGTGTTCCAATTATTGATAAAAATAATAATTGTTTTTTCATCTTAATCTCCGGTAATTATCTAATCACAAATTCAGCGGCTAATATAATACTTTTTTATTAATTTTATAAATAAAATTATTTGAGATTTGTTTCGACTTGTTCAGTCATTATTGTTTTTGTCTTTTTAAATATAAAAAATAGGAATATAATGTACACATTATGAGCGAATATAAATATTGGGATAAAGAACCTAACACGATATGCGAAGGCGCTAGAGTGTTAACTAAGACTTTTTATTTTGACACCAATAATGAATTTAAAAATAGATTAGTAAGAGTGTATCTTCCTTCTACATATGATTTCGACAATCCTAACAAAAGATTTAAAACCATTTATATGCTAGATGGTAAGAATCTTTTTGATGACTATACATCTTTTGTTGGAGAATGGGGAATTGACGAATCAATTGAAAAAATGATTTCTGATGGAGTTAATGATGGATATATCGTTATTGGAATCGACGCTCCACAAACTGATATTGCTCGTACTTTAGAAATGACTCCAGATTCATTAATCTTTAAGAAAAAGTTTAGTCCTCAGCAAAGAGGATATGCTTCTAAACTTGGCAGATTTATTTTTGAAGTAGTAAAACCTGATATTGATAGTACTTTCTTCACTAAAGTAGAAAAAGAATTTACAGGTGTTGGTGGCTCATCAATGGGTGGAATTATGTCATTCTATCTAGGAGTAGAATATAGTGAAAAGGTTGGTTTTTGTTTAAATTTCTCACCAGCATTTTTCTTATATACAAAAAAGACTTTTAAAGCCTATTTAGACAAGAATATAAGTAGGAAGTTGCCTAAAATGTTCTTTTATGTCGGTGGAAATGGCTTTGAAGAAATGTTTGTAAAATCCACAATCGAGACATTTAATTATTTCTTAAAACATGGTTATTCTCATGATGAAGTTAAGCTATTATATGTTTCCGATAGAGAACATAATGAAAAAGCATGGAGAGAATATTTCCCGTTTGCGTTAACAGAGATAGATAAATAAAGGTATAAAAATGATTAGAATTATTGAAGCAAATACAAAAAAGTTGATGACACTTTTTGCTAAATTTCCAGTGGAACTCTATAAGGACTGTCCATATTATGTTCCTTCGTTTGTTCAAGACGAAAAAAATGTGACAAATCCTAAAAAGAATCTTTCTCTTGGAAATAGTGAAGTTAAATGCTTTTTAGCGTATAAAGACAATATCTTAGTTGGTCGTATTGCTGGAATTATTAATCATGATTCAAATAAAAAGAACAACGAGAAATTTATTCGTTTTTCTCGTATAGATATGATTGATGATATCGAAGTTACAAAGGCTTTATTAAACGCTGTTAAAGAATTTGGAAAATCAAAAGGAATGGAAGCGATTCAAGGCCCTTGGGGATTTGATGATACAGATCGAGAAGGAATGCTAACTTTTGGTTTTAATGAATTTTCTTCTTACGCAACCGCGTATTCTTATGAATACTACCATAAACATTTAGAAGAATTAGGATATGAAAAGGAGTCTGAATGGGTTGAAAATAGAGTCAATCCAAGAAACTGCGACCCTCGTTTCTTTAAAGTTGCGGAATTATTAGAAAAACGCGGATATCGAGATGTCGCTGATGAAATGAAACCATCAAGAGTTGTCAAAAAATACGCCACAAAGTTTTTTGATTGTTATAACAAAGCATATGCTGAACTCGATAACTTTGTGAAAATTGAAGGAAAACAAATGCAATCAGTGTTAGACACTTTTGCGGTTTTACTAAATTCCAAATATTTTTTCTCTTATAGTTGATAAAAGTGATAATGTTGTGGCTTTTGGGGTTGGCCTTCCTTATATTGGAGAAGCGATTAAACACGCTGATGGTGATTTAATTAAATCAATTCCTGGTATTTTAAAAGCTAAAAAACATCCAAAAAAAGTTGAAATGGCCTTAATTGGCGTTGACCCAGAATATCGTAATAGTGGAGTTCACGCTTTAATTGTTACCAAGTTCGCCAAGAATATGGTTGAAGATAATATTGAAGATTCTTTCTTTGATCCAACTTTAACAACAAATCTTAAAATGCTTAACACATGGCAGGGAATGGATTTAACATTAAGGTGTAGAAGACAAACATATAGAGCGAGGATTGATTAATGCTATTTGAAATGCACTTGAGCCCAATTCCTTTTAATAAAATCATTACAGGTAGAAAGAACGTTGAAATGCGTCTTTTAACTGAGGAAAGAAAAAAGATAAGAGTGGGTGACCAAATTAGATTTACTAATAACGTTAATAACAAAACTATTCTTGTGGAAGTCACTAATCTTACAATGTTTAAGAACTTTAAAGAATTATATAATGCTTTCCCAAAAGAAAGATTAGGGTATAATGCTGATGAGCCTGCTGATTATCATGACATGGAAGTATTTTATACCCCAGAAAATATTAAGAAGTTTGGCGTTATTGCAATTGAAATTAAACTAATTTCATAAAAGGAGAAAGAAAATGAAAACATCTTCAAAAACAATGTATTTAATTGGATTTATTTTTAACATCTTTACTATTTTATTGTTAACAATTTTAACTATTTTGTTGGGTGTAGCTTATGGTTCGACTGAAATCATTCAACAAGTAGCAACTGAGGCTGGACAAGGGTTTGAAGAAGCTAAAGTCGTTATTTTAGGATTAGTTATCGGTGTTTCAATTGCTTTAACAATTAATATTATTCTCATCTTCTTAGTCGCTCACGCTAGAAAAAATCTCTCAGAAGGAAATGGAAGAAAAACAACACATATTGTTTTGTTAATCGTTGGCATTTTAGATGTAAACGTTTTCTATTTATTAGGCGGAGTGTTTGGCTTAGTGGCCGCAAGCGATGACTGCGAAATTGAAGATTAAAACATAGTTTTAGGTTTTTAAAAAAGCACGTATGTGCTTTTTATTTTGCTTTGAATCTTCCTATTATTTGTTTTATCGTCTGAGTAACCTGTTCGGGAGGAGTCTCGCCACCTTCTTTTGAAATGCCATCAATTAACTGAGCTAATTTAACTCTAAGTACTTCATATCCTCCTTCAATATATACAATAAGAATTAGGACTATACCGATAATTGGGATAAATAAATCAAATTTGCCATCATCATATGTCTTCTTATAGTCAAATAGAAGAACAAGTGGAATAACGAGAATCATTGTAGCACATCCGCCAAAACCCCATGAGAATACAGTTGCAAAAGTGTACATAGCATATGTTTGGGCATCATATCCTTCAGGAATTGCTGCTCCATTAGTCATTCCGACCCATAATCCAATCATAATTGCAACATCAATTATTGCGGCAATAAGAATGGTAATTGACAGGAAAATGGAGAAGTGGAGTGAATTAACGTTAGTGTGTTGGAAAGCGTCATATTCTTCATGAGTCTTTCCCTTTTTAATAAAGAATTTTTCTCTTGCTTTTACAAAGAAGGCCATCGCAATGAAAATGATGAAGGCCACTGGTGGTTTAGTTGTTAATAGTGGATATAAGTATGGAGTTAATTGAATTGTTCCAACCGAAGCAGCAATCTTCAAACAGATTGAAGCAATTTCATATAAGATTGGAATAAGAACAAATAATCTAAAGATTATAATTTTTTTGCCTTGGAAGAATTTTGTTGGACGATAGTTGATGAAGAACGTCACTAACGCACAAAGGAATAAGTCGAGGAAGAAGTTAAAAGCGATAAAGCCGTTTCCTGAAATCAGTGATAGGAATTGGGCCATTGTTGCATGAGCTTCAGAGCTTGAACTTGAAACCTTTAATAGACCAACCAAATAGTGTTCGTAAACAAATAAGAATAAAAGGAATATCAAAACCGTTAGTCCACCATAAAGGATCAATAATCTTCGATATCCATCTTTAGCGTTTAAAACAATTGCAAAGACTGCGATTAAGAATAAAGGAGACATTAAGGAAGAGAATACCGATAGGATTTGAGGCCAATTGCCATACATTCCTGGGTTGGAATAAATACTTTCACCAAATCTTAAGATAACTGCGATTTGTGATATTGCTAAAAATAGCCAGCCAATCATTCTAAGGTGGCGATATGAAAGTGGAGCGCGGAATTTAATATCGTTCTCGCTTGTCACTTCGTGAATGTATTTTCTTCTCCAAATAGCTTTTTTCTTTTTGGGTTTTTGTTCTTCGGTTACTATTTCTTTTTCGTCCATAAATATTTGCTCTTTCTCTTTATATATATTATCAATTATTTCAAAATAAAACGTAATTCTATTTAAGATAATTTTGTTAACATAGCCGGTTTCTTACGTGTTATTTTTAAGATTAATTCAATTATGAAAATCATAATTTGAAATTAATATGCCTTTTAATGCATAATGTTTGTATGAGTCCAAACGTAGTGTTTAATGTCACTGTGTGCATCATGGGAGTTGCGATTCTTTTGATACACATCATTAATCTTTTGACAAAAAAGAATAAAAGAGAAGATGAGAATAGGCTCCTTTTATTTTTAGTTTTTACTGCGATTCATTTTGCGACATATCTCACTTTTTCGCTTATTAAAAATAGCTACACTACTGATCCGTTTATTATTGGATTTTACACGACTTTCTACATATTTAATAACATTGAAGTGTTGCTATTTTTCCTATACGCAATCGCCTATGTGGAGATTAAACAGCCATTAAGAAAAATCATTGTCATAGTGAATATTTCACTTTTCAGTATCATTACGATTCTTGATGTTATCAATATTTTTACTGGAATGTTCTTCACTTCTGTTGATGGGGTGTATTTACGTAGTAACACAATGATTATCTCTCAAGGATATCAATTTGTTTTGTTTGCTGTTGTGTTCTTTGTAATGCTATTTAACAAAAACCTTGCTATCAGAGAAAAGGTTTCCTTTGCCTCTTATTGCTTGCTTCCGCTTGTTGCGATTGTATTACAAAACGTCTTTAAAGGTTATGCGATTGCCTATGCTTCAATTATTGTTGCTACTGAAATCCTATTCTTCTCGCTTAATGTTCGAAAGAATATCCTTTTAGCAGAAGAAAAAGAAAAGAACAAAGACGCTCAAATAAAGATTATGATGTCTCAGATTCAACCGCATTTTATATATAATTCACTTTCTTCTATCTCGACTTTAATAACAATTGATCCAGAAAAAGCTCAAAACGCTTTAGATGAATTTACTGAATATTTAAGAAGAAACTTATCTTCTTTAACAGAAACAAGACTCATTCCTTTTGATGATGAATTAAGACATATTGAGACTTTTATTGCGTTAGAGAAAATTAGATTTAACGAAAGAATTAAAGTGGTTTATAACATCGAAGCTACAAATTTCTTTGTTCCACCTTTAAGCATTCAACCAATCGTAGAGAATGCAATTAAGCACGGTATTCTTAAAAAAGTTGAAGGTGGTACTCTTGTATTTAAAACATACGAAAAAGAAGACGCTTTTGTCGTCGAAATTATCGATGATGGAGTGGGATTTGATATGTCAAATGTTGATTTTAAAAATAATGTTCATTTTGGTATTAACAATATAAAACATAGAATCAACAATATGTGTAATGGTGATATTGTTATTAATAGTGAAGTTGATAAAGGAACAAGAGTTGTTGTAACATTTTTCAAATAGGAGGTTGCTTGTTTTATGAAAATCTTATTAGTGGATGATGAAGAATTACAATTAATTAGACTAGAAAAAGCTTGTAAAAATGTTTTACCAGGAAATGAGTTTTTAGTTTACACGAATCCACTTAAAGCTTTAGAAGAAAACAAAAAGAACAAGATTGACCTTGCTTTTCTTGATATTGAAATGCCAGGAATGAATGGAATTCAATTAGCGAAAAAACTAAAATCTATCAATCATCTAATGAAGATTATCTTTGTTACCGCTTATAGCGAGTATGCTTTAGATGCTTATAAAGTCCATGCTTCCGGGTACATTACTAAACCGGTTAATGAATCAAAAGTTAGAGAAGAAATTGACGAATTAGAAAAGACAATTGATTTAAAACCGACCAAAAAGATTCAAATCAAATGTTTTGGCAATTTTGAAGTATTCTTTAACGGAGAACCACTCAGATTTTCTTATAAGAAATCTAAAGAAGTTTTTGCTTATCTCGTTGATCGAGAAGGCTCCGCGATTAATGTTAATGAACTTAACGCAGTATTATGGGAAGAAGATCACCCATCCTATTTAAGAAATTTAATTGCTGATATTCAAACTACTTTAAAGAACGCTGATGCAGCGGATGTATTCGTTAAAAGACATAATGAATGTTATATCGATATTACAAAAGTTGATTGTGATGCTTATGAATATAAAAGAGGCAATCCTGACGCGGTTAGGATGTATCGCGGAGAATATATGATCCAATATTCTTGGGCGTATTTTGAAGATGAATAAACTGTGGCACTTTTGTGACTAATGAAGTGGTAATGTATTGTTATCACTTTTTTTGAGAATTATGAAAAAAAAGAAAAAAGCAGAAATATTTACTCTAATGTATAAAGACTATGAGGTCCTTAGATTTTCTTATGATCTTGATGATATCAAGTTAGTTGAGAAATTAGAGCATTTTGATAAAGCGCCTTATGGATTAGACAAAAAAGATAATATCGATATGGCGTTATTTAGATTCTTTAATGTGAGAACTATACCTTTTCAAAGACCTGGTTATGAAGAAATATTAAAAGCCACAAATTGTGATAGTTCGTTAGAATTGTCATTTAAAGGGCATGGCTTATCTTTAAGTAATCATTATTGGTTTAAAAGAGAAGGCGAAAATTTAAAATACGATGATATCAATTTCTTCACCAATAAATGGGACGACACTTTTGGTCGACTCCTTTTAAAAGGAGATTACGCTGCTTTAAAAGACGCGGATTTGAATGTTCCTGATATCGTGACTTCTGGTTGGGGCGCAAAAGGGTGGATTTATAATAATGGTCCAAAACTATATAAACAAGGAATTGATAATGGGAATCCTGAAGAAGCAATATGCGAAGCTTTAGCGTCAAAAGTTGCTAGAAGAATTTTAAAAGAAAACGAAGTTGTTCGATATGATTTAGATTTTTTTGAAGGAAAATACGCTTCTGTTTCTTCTCCAGTAGTTGGAATGGATGAGAACCTTGTTCCATTATCAAATGTCTTGCCTCATACTTTGTATGGAATTTATAGAGAAATGTCGAGAAACAAAGACCTCCAAAAGAAATTCTTTGAAGAAGTTGTTAAAGTTGGATTACCTGACCTCTATGATTTCTTTGTCAAGGTATCTTGTCTTAGAACCTTGTTATTTGTTAGTGACCTTCATTTTGATAACTTATCATTTATTCATGATCAAAAGACTGGTGAGCTAAAAATGGCGCCGATCATTGATTTAGGTGGTTCTTTTGGTAGCAGTAAATCAGGACGAGAATTCATTAAGAATTTTAATAAAGGCTCGTTTATATTAATTTATTTCATTTTTAGTGGTTTAAACCCTGACTGGGATTATTCTTGGTACAATCCAGATTCATTAATTGGGGTCGAAGACGATATTAAAGAATTTTTGTCAAAGACAAATTTCTACACACCGGAATTAGTTGATAGAGTTATTGAAGTCTATCATCATCAAAAAGAATCTTTAGATGAAGCAGCAAATAATAGTAAGTAATAAAAGGAATGTGGCACATTTGTGACAGTAGGAATGTTAGTATTAATTTGACAAAGGAGAATGATACCTATGAAACAAGAATTATTAAAAGGCTTAACAGAAGAACAAATCGCAAAAGTTAAAGCATGTGATGATGTTAATGATTTACTCCAACTCGCTAAAGATGAAGGAGTTGCTTTAACTGACGAGCAATTAGCTGCGGTTAGTGGTGGCTGTGACTCTAGTAACAAAGATAACAAGAAAAGAAAAATTGAGTCGTAGAAATATAAAGAATAATTTAAGGACTAAAATATGTATTACAGATTAAAAGATAATGTTGCTTTAAGAGCGTGGAAATATGTTGACCGTGCGATTTATATTAAAGGTGTCGATCACGCTTTAGGCATTTCTGAAGAAGAATTTAAATTGCTTCTTCATTGTGATGGAGAACATGATATTGAACCTTCACCATATTTATCTAATTTACTATCAAAAAACTTCATTGAAGAATGTAAAAAAGGAGATAAGCCAAACGATTGGTCTACTTTCCGACACTATGATAATTATTATTTTCCAAAGATGAATTTGATGATTACAGGCAAATGTAATCTAAATTGTTTACACTGTTTCAATGCGAAAGATAACGCTCCTCTTAATAGTGAATTAACCTATGAAGAAATATTAAACATCTTAGATCAATCAAAAGATATTGGTGTTCATGCCTTTACTATTACTGGTGGAGAACCATTAGTCCATCGTCGCTTTCTTGACATTGTAAGAGCGATTTATGAACGCAATATGTATATTTTTGAGTTAAACACAAATGGTTTGTTAATTACTCAAAAAATGCTAGATGCCTTTAAAGAAGTTGGCTGCTCACCACTAATTAAGATTTCTTTTGATGGAGTCGGCTATCATAACTGGATTAGACAACACCCAAAAGCGGAAGATTTAACAATCAAAGCTATTAAGTTATGTATTGATAATGGCTTTAGAGTTAAGGCACAAGTTCAAGTTAACCGTAAAAATGTTGATGTGATGATGGAAACCGCTAAACTCCTTAATGAGATGGGTGTTATTGAAATGAGAATCATTAGAACAACCGAAGCGCCTAGATGGGAAAAGAACTCTCCAGATTCAAGCTTAACTATTGAAGAGTATTATCAAAGAATGCTTGAATTCGCTAAAGAATATATCAATTCAGATATGGACATGGTGATTGATATTTGGCAATTCTTAAGACTATATCCATACGGTCATTCCTATGAATTAGTTCCAGTCGCATGTAATAAAAATGACTTCAATATCCGCATTCCAATGTGCAAGGGAAATCGTGGAATGATCGCTGTTTCTTCTAAAGGAGAAGTCGTGCCTTGCTTACAAATGTCAGGATACTTCCTTGAAAAAGGCATTAGTTTAGGCAACTTATTTAAGACTCCATTAAAGGATTTGGTGACTGATAGTCCATATCTAAATTTAGCAATGGCGCCATTATTTAAACAAATTATCGAAAACGATAAATGTGGAAACTGTAAGTATTACAAAGCTTGTACTGGTGGATGCCCAGCTTTAGGTTTGTTATATTCACCAACAAGTGACTTCTATCATGAGGATATTACCAAATGCATTTTCTACGAAAATGGTTGGTATGAAAAAGTCATTGATGTTCTCAAAGACTGGAAGCTCATTAATCCACTTGATATTTAATAGCTAAAAATTAAAAACAAGAAAACACCGATTTCGGTGTTTTTTTGAAATCTCGTAGACACGTGCGAAAGAAATGATATAATAATATTAATTATTAACATGAAGAAGAATAAGAACGTCTCCGTTTCCAATCCAGATGAACTTAATAAGTATCTTCAACATACTTCTATTTCAACATGGATTGGCTTAGGTTTAGTTACCGCGATTTTACTTTCGTTTTTTGTTTGGTCTTTTATCTACAAGATTAAGATTAGATTATCTGGTAACGCCTCAATTACTGGTGGAGTCGTTTCTTTAACTGTTAAAGATTCAGACTTAGATAAATTAGCAGTTGGACAATATGTTTATATTTCTAATTTGGAAGGAAAAATAACTTCAATCAAAGATGATGGTCAACCTGTTGTCTCTAATTTTGCATTAGACAACGGAGAATATACATATTCAATCGTTATTAGAGAAATGAGACCAATTGACTTTTTAATAGGCAAATAATTAATGAAGAAGAAAGAGATTAAGCAACCAAAGACAAAAGGAGTAGCAAACACTCCGATTATCATGCAACTCGAAGCTCTTGAATGTGGAGCGGCTTCTTTAACAATGATTATGGCCTATTATGGCAAATGGGTTGCTCTTGAACAAGTTAGAGTTGACTGTGGTGTTTCTCGTAATGGTAGTAACGCTAAAAATATCTTAAGAGCGGCACAAAAATATGGCTTTAAAACTAAAGGTTTCGCATACAATATTAAAAAGCTAAAAGAAAAAGGTAAATTCCCTGCGATCATTCACTGGGGTGGTGGACACTTTGTTGTTTTGAATGGTTTTAGAGGAAATAAAGCGATTATTAATGATCCTGCTAAAGGACTTGTTAAAGTAGATTTGGAAACATTTGATAAATTCTTTACTGGTATTTATCTTGAAATCACTCCAGATGAAGGATTTGAGCCAGGCGGAAAGAGAAAATCAATCCTTCAATTTGCTAGGAAAAGATTAAAAGGTGCGATTTCTTTGATTGTTTTCTTTGCAATTACGACAATTATTTTCTATTTATTTGGTATCATTAGTCCGGTCATGAATCAGGTATTTGTCGACTTTTTGCTTGGTGGCAATAATCCTGATTGGCTATTACCATTTATATTTATTTTCGCTGGTATAGGTTTATTACAAGTTATCGTTACCGCTATTCAATCCTTATACCAATATAAGATTAGAGGCAAACTTGATTTAATTGGTTCCACAACCTATATGTGGAGAATTTTAAGATTACCAATCGAATTCTTCTCTCAAAGAATGGTTGGCGACTTGCAACAACGTCAATCCGAAAACTCTTCAATTGCTGAAACATTAATTAATGTTTTTGCGCCTTTACTATTTAACACCATCATGATTATTGTTTATTTAGTGGTCATGATTAATAAGAGTTGGATTCTCACTCTTGTTGGTGTTGCTACTATTGTTTTAAATGCTCTTATTTCTCAATATATTTCCAAAGCAAGAGTCAATATTTCTAGAGTTCAATCTCGCGATAATGCGAAATTATCAGCGATGACTTCTAAAGGTATTGAAATGATTGAAACCATTAAATCAAATGGTGCTGAACATTCTTATTTCACTAGTTGGTCAGAAGTGCAAGATGATGTTGTTAAAGGCAAACTCAGAATGGCGAAAATCAATCAGTC
>JBGURM010000012.1:0-21145 GCA_045132035.1 Bacilli bacterium | reverse complement strand
TATGGTTATATTACCATGAATATCTATAACTCAATCCGAATTGAAGGAGATGAAATCCAAATCCCTAAAATCGGTAGAGTAAAATTTGTTTATCATCGTAAGCTACCAGAATCATTTGTCTACTCAACTGTGAGTGTTTCTAGAATCGGGAAATATTATTATGTTTCTTTAATTGGTGAAGAAGAATATCAAGAATATCAAGAACATAGTAAAGATTCCTTAATTCTTACTAATTCAATCGGATTAGATTTTTCTTTAGCAAATCTTTTCGTTAGTGATTCTAAAACAAAAACTAATATGTCTAAGTTTTATGAATCGTCTTTAACTAAATTAGCAAAAGAGCAAAGAAAGCTGTCTCATATGGTAAAGGGTAGTAATAACTATATGGAGCAGCGTCTTAGAATTACTAATCTTCATGAAAAAATTGCTAATCAAAGGAAAGACTTTCTACATAAAACTAGTCGATATATTGCTAATAAATATGACTATGTTTTTGTGGAAGATCTTGATTTAAAATCCATTAGCGAAAGAAAAGAAGAAATGAAATTAGGTATCTTTGTTAATGATTTAGCCTTTGGAACATTCTTAAATCAACTTAAATACAAACTTGAATGGCTAAATAAGAAATTAATAAAAGTAGATAAATATTTTCCTTCTAGCCAATTATGTTCTGAATGTGAATATCGAAAAACTGATTTGCTTCTTAAAACTAAATCCTGGATTTGCCCAAATTGTGGTGTCAAACATAACCGCGACCATAATGCGGCAATCAACATTAAAAAAGAAGGAATGAGAATGATTCTTAATCCTTCTAATTAAAATTAGTTATAATAAGTTGGATATCTTGTTAAAATATCCTTAACCGAGGGACTCTCGGGGATAGCCCATCTAATCTGAAATCACTAGATTTCTTGAGTGGGAAGCCCCATCTTCTATAAGTGGGGGAGGATGTCACATAATAATAGAAACATGAAAATTTCAAAAAGAGTAAGAAGAGCGCCAAAATCATATCAATTTGAAGTAGATCATAACCCTTATGAGATTCTTTCATATAACAATACTTCATCTATTGGGAAGGCTATAATTTTCCCGTTATTTCATTATCAAGGTGAAACTCAATATATGGATCTTCTTAATCCAATTATTGAAAAGGGATATCACGTTGTTGTTATTAAGTTTTTAAATCACGGAGATAGGGTTCTTTTCTTTAACTATTATTCAAAAGTTTTATCTCGTTTAGTAGCTGATATTATTCAACATAAAGTTATTAAAAATGAATCCATTATTTTTATGGGTTTTGGTGTTGGAGCCTATCTTGCTTCTTATATGCAAAAGAGCAAATTAAAAGGAATTACAAAATTCATCTTAATTTCTCCAGTTAATAAATATAAAGACGAATTCACTATCTCTCATGATATCGCCTCTTTTAAAATTCCAACATTTATATTCTACGGCCAAAACGACATAGTGAATAATATTGATTCTAGATATTCAATTTTTGAAAAAGGCAAAGATAATCCAAAAGTTAAATTTACTTGTTACCCACTAAGTGGATATTTCCTTTATTATCACCATAACTTAGATAAAGAATTAACCGAATTTTATCGCAAAGATGATTATGATTTATTCGTTGGTGAAACTCATCCTGGTAAATTACCTGACTCAGTTACATATAACGAAAAATTCTTTGAACATTTATTTAGTGTTTTAGAAGATGAGCCACTTCCTAAACGTATTGGTTTATTGACTGATGTTTTCCCATTATTTGTTAATGGAGTTTCAACAGTGGTTAATCTATTAAAAGAAGAACTTCAAAAATTAGGATATGAAACATATATCATTGCCTTATGGGATAAAAAAGAACCATTAGATAAATTACCAAGCGACTATATTCCAGTTCTTGGATCTCCTGCTAGATTTGTTAAAGGTCATAAAGACCTCCATATGTTAAAGAGTTTTGCCTTCCAAAGAAACGCAAAGATGCTTTCTTTATTCGGTTTTGATTATTTACATTTACACACTGAATATTCAATGAGTCAAATTGCTCTACTATTAGCAAAATACACTGGTATCAATATGGTGTACACTTATCACACTATATGGAAGATGTATTACGAACAAAAGTTTGGTAAATTCGCTGGTGATATTACTTATAAAGCCGCAAAAGAATTGCTATTCTCTAAAGTCTATAAAGAATGTAAAACAATCACTGTTCCTTCACAAAAGAGCTATGAAATTCTTTCTAATGATAGTAACGCGAAAGATATTAGAGTTATTCCAAGTTCAATCGACCTTGATAGATTTAAAATGAGTCGTGAAGATTTAACGGAAGTGAATAAATTAAGAGAGAAATACGACCTCAAAAACAAGAAGGTTCTTGGCTATATTGGTCGTGTATCAACCGAAAAGAACATCGTTGAGACTCTTCAATTTATCTCAGAAATTAAAAACGAAATTCCTAATCTTGTCTTTGTTATTGTCGGGGTTGGTGACGCTTTAAAACTATTAAAGAAAACTGTTAAAAAGTTAGAAATTGAAGAAAGTGTCATCTTTGTGGGAGAAGTTGAAAACACTAAACTCAAATATTATTATTCTTTATTTGATGTCTTTGTGACTGCGAGTAACTTTGAAACACAAGGCTTAACTTATTTTGAGGCTGCGGCATGTGGAACACTTCTACTTGTCAAGAAAGACAAAGCGATTGAAGGAATCTTTGAAGATGGAGTAAACGCTTATATTTACGAAGATTTCTATCAATGGGTAGAAAGAATTGAAAAAGCGTTATTTAAAAATAATAAGAAGATCGTGGACGCTGCTAAGAATACAATGAAACAATTTACACCAGATAAATGGTCTAAAAAGATTCTTAGTATTTATCAAGAAATCAATCCAAGCAAGAAGAAGTAGGTGGTCCTACTTTTTTACTAAATGATAAACAAAATTTGAAATTAATATATTAATATTCCTATTTATATTAAAATATATACGAATAAATTCTTTTCATACGCAATAAGGAGGATTTTTAATGTCCGAAAAGTACATGAAAGAATATGAAGCGGGGTACACCCCTCGTTTAGTGATGGAAGAAGCAAGTAGATGTCTTCTTTGTCATGACGCTCCATGTTCTAAAGCCTGTCCTGCTGGAACAGATCCAGCAAAATTTATTCGTTCTGTGCGTTTTAAAAATGTAAAAGGTGCAGCGGAAACTGTTCGTATCAACAATATTTTAGGTGCAATATGCGCAAGAGTCTGTCCAACTGAAAGATATTGTCAACAAGGCTGCTCTAGAAGTGGTATCGATAAACCAATTGATATTGGTAGAATTCAAAGATATATCACTGATAATGAAGCAGCGCTTAAGATGGATATCTTAGAAACTAAGCCTCTTAACGGCAAGAAAGTTGCTGTTATTGGTAGTGGTCCCGCTGGATTATCAGTCGCTGGTATATTGGCCCAAGATGGTTACGAAGTAACAATCTATGAAAAAGAAGCTAAAGCTGGTGGATATTTAAGATATGGTATTCCTGAATATCGTTTACCAACTTCAGTGGTTGATAAAGAAATTAATCGTATCGTCGAACTTGGTGTTGATATCGTTTTGAATCATCCAGTTGAAGATATCGAAGAATTAAAGAAAGAATATGACGCGGTTATCGTCGCGGTTGGACATAATAAAGGTAAAGTCTTACCAATGTTTGCGGGTAAGAGATTTGTTAAGACTGCGGTTGATTTCCTCCATGAAGCCAAAAGAAGAAAAGGAAATATCAAAGTTCCAGAAAACGTTCTTGTTATTGGTGGTGGAGATGTCGCAATGGACACCGTTACAACTTTAAAACTCTTAGGAGTTAAACAAGTTACTGATGTTGTTTATGAAACATTTGATGAATTCAAAGCTAGTAAGAAAGAACTTCAAGGCTCACAAGAACAAAATGTCTCTATTATTGATGGCTATGTTCCAGTAGCCTTAAAAGGAAAGAAAGTTGTTTTCCAACATCGCTTCATTCCTGCTAAACTCGAAGTCAAAGCTGACCTCATCATTTTAGCGGTTGGCCAATATACAGAAGCTGGCTTACTTGGTTTTGAAGTCAATAAATTACAAGAAGTCACTAACGCAGGCGGAAAAGTCTTTGTTTGTGGTGATGTTGCTCCTAATGGAGAAAAGACTGTTGTCTACGCAGTGAGGAGCGCTAAAGAAGTCGCCTACGCTGTTAAAAAATATTTAGGAGGGAAATAATCATGGTTAAGAAAGATTTAAGTGTCACCTTCTTAGGTGTTAAATTCCCAAACCCATTCTGTTTATCTTCTTCCCCAGTTGGTAATGACTACGATATGTGTAAAAAAGCATATGATGTTGGTTGGGGTGGTATTGTCTTTAAGACAATAGGCCCAAAATCATATGTCATTAATGAAGTCTCACCAAGATTTGACAAATTAGATAAAGAAGCCGAACCATTTATTGGTTTTAAAAACATGGAACAAATCGCTGAACATTCTCTTGAAGAGAATTTAGCGGATTTAGCTCGTTTAAAGAAAGAATATCCTGACAAAGTTTTAATCGCTTCCATCATGGGTAATGATGAAGAGACTTGGGAAGACCTTGCTAGAAAAGTCACTGAAGCCGGTGCGGATATGATTGAAATGAACCTTTCATGTCCTCAAATGACTTCTCACGCGATGGGAAGTGACGTTGGCTCTAATCCAGAACTTTGTAAGAAATACTGCCAAGCTGTTAAACGTGGAAGTAAACTTCCAATGATGGCGAAAATGACACCTAATATCACCGATATGGTGGAAGTCGCTAAAGCGTGTTTAGAAGGTGGAGCGGATGGTATTGCCGCGATTAACACCATTAAATCAATTTGTAATATCGATCTTCAAAAGAAGATTGGTATGCCAATAGTTAACGGTAAATCCTCCATTTCTGGATATTCTGGAAAAGCAGTTAAACCAGTCGCCTTAAGATTCATTCAACAAATGAGAACCGCTATCCCTAACTTAGAGATTTCTGGTATCGGTGGATGTGAAACTTGGGAAGATGCCGCAGAATTCATTCTTGTTGGTGCTACAACTATTCAAGTTACAACCGGAATTATGCAATACGGATACCGCATTGTTGAAGATATGTGCAATGGCTTAATGCACTACATGGAAGAGCAAAGAGTTGACTCCCTACATGAATTAATCGGAAAAGCAAACAAAAATATCATTCCAGCAGAAGAGCTTGATAGAGATTATATTGTCTATCCACAAATCGACGAAGATAAGTGTGTTGGATGTGGTAGATGTTACATTTCTTGTTATGATGGCGCACATCAAGCGATGGAGTGGGATGAAGATAAACGTCGTCCACATTGCAATCATGATAAGTGTGTTGGTTGCTTACTTTGTGGACATGTATGTCCAGTAGGCGCAATCTCTCAAGGCGAAATTGTCTTCAAGAAGACCGCTAAACCTGGAAGAAAGATTAAAGATATTAGACTTTAAAAACATAAGGAACCGGATAAGCCAATGATTCGACTATCCGGTTTTTATATTGTTTTTTATGCAGATTAAATAAGAATGAATTATAATAAATATATAGATTTATGGTTGTGTCGATTGTACTCCTATCTTTAGGAGCGGTAATGTCCGCTATTTTTATCGTTAGCAAGGTTACTAACTATTCTTTGAAGACAATTATTTTAAAAACTATTGCCTCATTATTTTTTGTAGCATTAGGAATTTATTTATTTGTTACCACTCAAGGTAATGTTTTATTTAAGGTATTCCTTCTACTAGGATTAATATTTGGCATGCTTGGTGATCTTCTTTTGGGATTTAAATACATTACTACAAAAACCAAAAACATTTGGATATTAGCAGGAATGTTTGCTTTTGCCTTCGGTCATATCTCCTATATCCTTGCTTTATTCTTTGGATATTACATCCCAGGAAATGTGATATTTGCGATATTACCATTTATTACCGCTTTAGTGTTATCTTGCATATATATGATTATTTCTCCTAGAGTGGGAATTAGTTTTGGGAAGATGCTTCCTTTTGGTTTATTCTATCTAGCGTGTTTAATGTCGATGTTATCAACATCTTTATATATGGCGATTCTTAATCACTTTGCAGTCGTTCCTTCTGTTATGTTCTTTGTTGGAGCAGTGTTCTTTGCAACTAGTGATTGTATGCTAACGGGCGCTTATTTCAAAGCTGGTCAAAGACCAAAAGCATATCTCGCTATTTATTCTATTTGCTATTATGTTGCTCAATTTTTGATTGCGTTTTCTTTATTCTTCATATAGTCGAATAATACTTCAATCGTTTGTTGGTATTGGCTCGTCCAATATTTTTTTAATAATTTATCACGATACATTAAAGTAAAATATAATTGACTAAAATACTAAAATTGGTAAAATATAATTGACCTTAAATCTATGAGACACACAAACGCAATTATCTATCCAAACGTCGAAAAGAATTTAAAAATCTTAGGAGAAAATATCAAACTTGCAAGACTAAGAAGAAATCTCCCTATGTCTTTAATTTGCGAAAGAGCAGGTATTTCTAAACCAACTCTTATCAAAATAGAAAAAGGATCACCAGATGTTTCTATGGGAATGTATGCGATGGTGCTAAATGCCTTGAACAATTCTAGTTCAGAACTCACTAAAGTAATGAGAGAGGATGAATTAGGAAGAACAATACAAGACTTAAATATTAAGTCACCAAAAAGAGTAAGAAGATGAAAAAATATTATTTATTTTTATATGAAGATTATATAGGAGATTTGTTTATTGATGAAATTCACGGTGAGGAAGTCTTCTCTTTTTCGTTTTCAAATAGTTATTTATTGAATAATAAAAAAATAATTATTGACCCCGAATTATTTCCTTATTCGGGTAGACAATATTCAAAAAATAATGTTTTTGGTTTTATCAACGATATGACTCCAGACAGATTTGGTAAGCTTCTTCTTGATAAACAAGAAATAGAAAAAGCTACTAGCGAGAATCGTTCACCAATGAAACTTAAATTGAGTGATTACCTTACAAGAGTAAGCGATGTTTCTAGAATGGGAGCTTTAAGAATAAAAGAGAATATTGATGGCGATTTCATTAATAATGAAAAAAAGAGTATTCCCCCATACATTTATATTAGAGAAATAGAACAAGCATCAATTGAATTGGAAAAGAACAATAACGATGTTAACGCTTTGAAAAAACTTTTATATCCAGGTTCATCACTAGGTGGAGCTAGACCAAAGGCAAATGTTTATTATAATGACAATGTTTATATTGCGAAATTTCCATCGAAAAATGATGATTATGATATTGAACTCTTGGAATATTTACTCTTACAAACAGCAAAAAAATGCGGAATGAATGTGCCTGAAATCAAATTAGAAAAGTATTCTAATTTTGGTCACACACTTTTGATAAAAAGATTTGATAGAGATGGGGATAAAAGAATCCACTATATGAGCGCTGTAACAGCATTGAATACAAGTGATGGTGAAAGCAGCAATTATAGTTATATTGACTTAGTGTCATTCATTATAACTAGCTGCCATAACATAAACGAAAACTTAAAAGAATTATATAGAAGAATGGTCTTCTCATATTTGATAAATAACACCGATAACCACCTAAGAAACCACGCCTTTTTGCTAAATGAAAATCAATATGAACTATCACCATTATTTGATATTAACCCATCAATTTATGTATCAAATTTTGCTTTGCCTCTAGTTGTGGGTGGTGAAAGTAAAGACGCAATTATTGCGGCGTCTTTCTATTTCAAAATAAGCGAAAAAGAAGCAAAAGAAATATACAAGTCAATGCATGAGATAGTTCTAAATGATTTGAAAAAAATGCAAAAGGAATACAAAGAGCTAGACAAAGTGCTTGATATCATAATTAAGATTGCAAATGAAAGAGGTTAAAGATTGGCCTCTTTTTCTTTCGCTTCCTACAATTTTTATTGAATACGCACGCGCAAATACTCTAAAATATAATCGCTTATTATTACAAAGAATGTAATAACTCAAGGAGGAAGTTTATGGCGAGATTACAAGATGCTGCCGTCAAACAAATCACAGAGATTGTTAATCGTTATAAAGGTGAAGGCACACCTTTAATGATGATTCTCTCTGACATTCAAAAGGAATATGGTTATATCCCTCTTGAAGTTCAAGAATTAGTTTCCAGTTTAACTGGAATCCCAGTGAGTGAAATTTATGGTGTTGTCACCTTCTATTCATTCTTCTCACTAACCCCAAAAGGAAAATATGTCGTTGGTGTCTGCTTAGGTACTGCTTGTTACGTTAAAGGTTCCCAATTAGTCTTAGACAAATTTGAAGAACTCTTACACATTAAACCAGGCGAAACAAGTGAAGACGGATTATTCACATTAGACGCGTTACGTTGTGTTGGCGCATGTGCGATTGCACCTGCTGTTAGCATTAACGGAAAAGTCTACCCAATGGTCCAAGTCAGCCAAGTTGAAAGCATTATCGATGAATATAGAGCGAAGGAGGCTTTCTAATCATGATTAAAATCAAGACTAGTGAAGAACTTATTAAAGCTCATGATGATCTAGCAGGTTGTCTAGATAAGAAATTCCACTGCGAACCAGGCAAAAAAGCAATCGTTGTTTGTGGTGGTACAGGTTGTTTATCTTCTAATAGTGAAGAACTCTTAGCGAGATTACAAACCTTAATTAAAGAAAAAGGTCTCGAAGATAAAGTGACCGCGAATATCGTTGGATGTTTCGGTTTCTGTTCCCAAGGACCATTCGTTAAAGTTTTCCCAGAAGAAACACTTTACACAAAAGTTAAAGTTGATGACGCAGAAGAAATCATCGAAAAAGACATTATCGGTGGTGAAGTCGTTGAAAAATTGCTCTTCGTTGATCCTCAAACCAAACAAAGAGTCGCTCGTCAACATGAAATCAACTTCTATAAATTACAAAAAAGAGATATCGCTTTAAGAGGTAACGCCGAAATTAACCCAGAAGATATTTCTGAAGCAATTGGAGAAGGTGCTTTCTTAGCCTTAAATAAAGCTCTCCATATGGATCCTCAACAAGTTATTGATGAAGTCCTTAAGAGTGGCTTAAGAGGTAGAGGTGGCGCTGGCTTCCCAACTGGAAGAAAATGGCAATTTGCGCATGATGTCCAAAGCGAAGATAAATATGTCGTCTGTAATGGTGATGAAGGTGATCCAGGTGCATTCATGGATCGTTCAATCATTGAAGGTAACCCAATTAACGTTATCGAAGGTATGATGATTGAAGGCTATGCAATCGGTGCGAAAAATGGTTACTTCTATATCAGAGCGGAATACCCAATCGCTGTTAATAGATTAAAGAACGCGATTAAACAATGTGAAGAAATGGGTTTATTAGGTGATAACATCTTAGGAACCGACTTCTCATTCAGATGCCACATTAGATTAGGCGCTGGTGCCTTCGTTTGTGGTGAAGAAACTGCTCTTCTTAACTCTATTGAAGGTAAAAGAGGTATGCCTAGACCTCGTCCACCTTTCCCAGCCGTTAAAGGTTTATGGGATAAACCATCCGTTATTAATAACGTTGAAACACTCGCTAACGTTCCTTATATCTTACTTCACGGTGCAGATCAATACGCTGCTATCGGTACAGAAAAGAGTAAAGGCACAAAAGTCTTTGCTTTAGGTGGTAAAGTCAATAACGTTGGACTTGTTGAAGTTCCAATGGGAATCACCTTAAGACAATTAATCTTTGATATCGGTGGAGGAATTCCTAACGGTAAGAAGTTCAAAGCCATTCAAACTGGTGGACCTTCCGGTGGATGTTTAACTGAAAAAGACTTAGACACTCCAATCGATTACGATAACTTAATCGCTGCTGGCTCAATGATGGGTTCCGGTGGAGCGATTGTTATGGATGAAGACAACTGTATGGTTGACGTCGCTAAATTCTATATGACATTTATTTGCGATGAATCATGTGGTAAATGCTCTCCATGCCGTATCGGTACAAAGAGATGCTTAGAATTATTAACTAAGATTACAGATGGTAAAGGTACAATGAAGGACCTTGATGAACTTAAGGAACTCGCTGAAGTCATTAAGAGTAACTCATTATGTGGTTTAGGACAAACCGCTCCTAACCCAATTCTTTCTACCATGGCGGCGTTCTATGACGAATATGTTGCTCATATCGTTGATAAGAAATGTCCTGCTCATGTCTGTAAGAGCTTAATGCAATACAAGATTGTCGAAGACAAGTGTGTTGGTTGTGGTATGTGTGCACGTAACTGTCCTGCTAGTGCGATTAGTAAGACTGATAAAGTTCCAGTTGGTAAAGCACCTACATTACCACTTAGAATCCATCAAATTGACCCAGAAAAATGTGTCAAATGTGGACTCTGTCAAGCTAACTGCCGCTTCGGTGCAATTATTAAGGATTAATGGAGGAAGTAGTCATGGGATTAGTAAATATCAAAATTGATGGCCAAGCTTATCAAGTTGAAAGTGGATTAACTATCTTAGAAGCTGCTAAAAAATGCGGTTTCAATATTCCATCATTATGTGCCTTCAATAATGGCCAATGTTCAAGAGCAAGCTGTAGAGTTTGTCTTGTTGAAGTTAAAGGCGCTAGAGGCTTAGTGGCGTCTTGCGTTTACCCAGTTAATGAAGGAATGGAAATTTCTATTTCTTCTCCAAAAGCAGTTGCTGCTAGAAGAGCAAGTGTTGAACTTATTCTTTCTAACCACCACAAGAACTGCTTAGAATGTGAAAAGAACGGACACTGCGAATTACTTGAAGTGTCTAAACTTGTCGGTGCAAGAGATGGAATGTATGAAGGAGCAAAAACTCCAACTACAATCGATACTTTAGCTCCAGGATTAATTAGAGATACATCTAAATGTATCCTTTGTGGAAGATGTATCGAAAGATGTAAAGAAGCTCAAGGTATTTCTATTTTAGGATTTGAAAATCGTGGATTTAATACGATTGTCGCTCCTGTTGGAAATAGAAGCTTCGCTAAATCTCCATGTTTACAATGTGGACAATGTGTTAACGTCTGTCCAACTGGTGCGTTAATGGAGAACTCAGAAATCGCTAAAGTCGATGCAGCCTTCAAAGCTGGTAAGAAAGTTATCGTTCAAACCGCTCCTGCTGTTAGAGCCGCTATCGCTGAAGAATTCGGCGAAAAGATTGGCACTCCAGGAACAGGTAAGATGGTTGCCGCCTTACATAGACTTGGTTTCTATCGTGTCTTTGACACAAACTTTGGTGCTGACTTAACCATTATGGAAGAAGCACATGAATTACTTGAAAGAATTCAAAATAAGGGAGTTCTTCCTCAAATTACCTCCTGTTCACCAGGATGGATTAACTATCTTGAATACTATTATCCAGAAGTGATTCCACATGTTTCTACATGTAAATCCCCACATATGATGGTGGGTGCGATTGTTAAATCATATTTCGCTAAAACACATAATATTGATCCAAAAGATATCTTTGTTGTTTCAATTATGCCTTGTGTTGCTAAGAAATATGAAAGAAGCAGATCACAAATGCCAGATGATGTTGACGCAGTCTTAACAACTAGAGAACTTGCTAAACTCATCAAACGTAGTGGTATGAATTGGCAAAGACTTCCAGAAGAAGAATTTGACCAAGACTTACTTGGCGAATACACTGGTGCTGGTGTCATCTTCGGTGTTACTGGTGGAGTTATGGAAGCCGCTTTAAGAACTGCGTATTTCTGGCTTACTGGTAAAGAACATGAAAAGATTGATTTCGAACAAGTTAGAGGCTTAGAAGGCGTTAAAGAAGCAGCCTTAGACATTAATGGCACAGTCGTTAAAGTTGCAGTCTGCTCTGGTATGAAGAACGCTAAAGCGTTACTTGAAGAAATCAAAGCTGGCAAATCTCCATATGCTTTCGTTGAAATCATGTGCTGCCCAGGTGGATGTATCAATGGTGGTGGACAACCATTCGTCAAACCACTCTTCTTACCAAATGAAGATGATAACATCTTAGAAACTTATAAAGCCAAAAGAGCAAGTGTCTTATATCAAGAAGATAAGAACAAGGCTATTAGACAATCTCATAACAATAAAGATATTCAAAAGCTTTATAAGGAATTCCTTGGAAAACCAGGCAGTGAACTCGCAGAAGAATTATTACACACTTCTTACGACGCTCACCGTGAGAAATTCCCAGATAATAAATAGTTAGATTAACTAAATAGAATTGCTGTTAAGTAGAAAACTTAGCAGCTTTTTTTGATAATATAAATTAATCTATGATTATTACTAATTGAAATTAGATAATATTATTTAGATAATAATATGGCATGCATGCTATAATGCACTTGGATAAACTTATGGAAATCAAAATTTATAACTCATTAACTAATAAAATCGAAACATTTGTCCCTTTAAAAGAAGGGGAAGTTTCAATGTATGTCTGTGGACCAACAGTCTATAACTATCCTCATATCGGAAATATGAGACCAGTCGTGGTCTTTGATGTTTTAAGGAAGTTCTTTACTTATGTTGGCTATAAAGTCACCTATGTCAGTAACTTCACTGATGTCGATGACAAAATTATTAAAGAAGCTAAAAAAGAAAATAAAACTGAAAAAGAATTAACTGAATTCTATATTGGTGAATTTAAAAAAGCTACTCAAGCGATTGGAAGTAACATCCCTTCAATTACACCTAAAGTCACTGAATACATTCAAAAGATCATTGAATACGTTGATAACTTAGTGAAAATTGGAGCGGCCTATGTCGTTGATGGAGATGTCTATTTTAGAGTTAACAAAATCAAAGACTATGGTAGCTTAAGTGGAATTAATATTGATGACTTAATTGTTGGAGCAAGAATCGAAGAGAATTCTCAAAAAGAATCTCCACTTGATTTTGCTTTATGGAAAAAGACCGATGAAGGAATTAATTGGCCTTCTCCATGGGGAAATGGTCGACCAGGTTGGCACACTGAGTGCTGCGTTATGATTGACACAATTTTCCCAACTCACTATATCGATATTCATGGTGGTGGATATGATTTAAAATTCCCACATCACGAAAATGAAATCGCTCAAAGCGAAGCGACACATGGAAATAAAATTGCTCGTTACTGGATGCATAATGCTTTCATTAATTTTGGAAATGAAAAGATGTCTAAGAGTTTAGGCAATGTCATTTATGCGAAAGATATGATTGAAAAATTTGGTGGCGCGGTGACTCGTTTAGTTATCTTAAGCGCTCACTATCGTCAACCAGTTAACTTCACTGATGAGACCGTTACAGCAGCGGTTCAAGAAGTGAATAAAATGAAAATGGTTATTAAGCAACTTGCTTTAAAATTACAAGCTAATGATGTTGATTTAGCAAAAGGTCAAGCAACCTACATTGAACCATTCTTACAGGCTTTAGCGGATGACCTCAATACCGCTAATGCACTCACTGAGATTTATAATGTTATGAAGGTTGCTAATCAAGAGCTTAGAAATAAAGAAAGTGACTATAACAAATTAAATGATTTATTTACAACATTAAACGATATGTTTGGTGTATTAGGACTAGATATTCCTTTTGTAAAAATGACGGCAAATGACAAAAATCTTTATCAAAACTACCTTATTTCTAAAGAAAATAAAGATTTTGAAAAGTCAGATGAGCTTCGTAAAGCCTTGATTGAAAGGGGAATCATGTAGATGAAAAATGGTAATAATACCCAGTCTCAAAACCTCATTTACGGGAGGAACCCTGTTAAAGAAGCTTTGAGAGCAAATCGCGTTTTGAAGGTATTCATTACCAACGGATTTTCTGATAAGGAAATAAACCTACTATTTCAAGAAAAAAAGCCTTTCATTAAAGTGGTTACTCAAGCTGAACTTGACTCAAAAGCGCATGGTGGAGTCCATCAAGGAATCGCTGCTGAAGTTAAACAATATGAGTACTCTGATCTCGATGAAATATTAAGAAGAAGTAGAAAAGTTGAAGTTCCTATTATTGTCATTCTCGATGGTATTGAAGACACACATAACTTAGGAGCAATCCTTAGAAGTTGTGATGTGTTCAACGTCACTGGAGTATTAATTCCTAAACACAATCAAGTTCCTCTTAATGCGACTGTTGCAAAGTCAAGTGCAGGTGCGATAAATTATGTTCCGGTTGCTCAAATTGGTAGCGTGAATCAGACACTACAAAGATTAAAGGATAACGGATTTTGGGTTGTATCCACTGATGGAAGTGCAACAATCGATTATTCTAAAATTACCTATGACTTCCCAGTTGCGTTAGTGATTGGTAGTGAAGGAAAAGGTGTTTCTTCTTTAGTGATTAAGAATTCTGATTATGTTGTGAAGATTCCTCAATTCGGACATGTTAATTCTTTAAACGCATCTGTCGCTGCAGGAATATTACTCTCTAGAATTAGGAGTTAGTCGGTTTTCCAACGTCTTTTCAGGAATCCTCCTTTTTTAGTATTAAGGAGGATTTTTTATACTAGAAGAATTAACCAATGAAGAGTTATTTATACTCTACAAAGATCATAACGAAGAAGCCATTCGTGTATTAACTGAAAGATTTGAGCGTTGTGCGAAAAAAGAAGCGGCAGCGTTTTATTCAACGCATAAGTATCACACTTTAGCAACGTTCAGTGATTTAGTTCAAGCAGGAATGATAGCCTTTGTTGACACCCTTGGTCGATTTTCGCTCAAGGGTGGTTTTTTTGCATTCTGGCAAAAATTAGCAAGACAGGAAATGTATAAAACAATCTATGAGCTTTCTTCTCATCTTTATGATGGTGATTTGCTTATTGGAAGAACAGAAGCAGATGTTGAATCATTTGAGAATTATATCTCTAGTGGTGAAGAATTAGTGAAAACTGTGTCCAATGAAATCCAAATCGAAAAGCTTATGGAAATCATTAATAATCCGAATAAATATAACATCAGATTAATTGATGCAGAAATGTTTAAGCTCCGCTATATTTATTCACTATCTTTTCTGGAAATTGCTATTTTGTACAATGAAAAATATTACACTGTGAGAAACAGAGTGGAAAAAGTTAGAGATAAAATTAAATATATTTTGTGTAAAACTAATGTTTAACCAAAATATCGTGTATAATATTCGACGTGAAAAGCGTTGAAGTAAATAATTTATATTATTCATACACGGAAAATGACCTGGTCCTTAAAGATATTAGCTTCTCAATTGAGGAAGGAGAATATGTCTCTATCGTCGGTCATAATGGGTGTGGAAAATCCACTTTGTGTAAATTGCTTATTGGCTTACTTGAAAAGAAAGAAGGCTCAATAGTAATTAATGGAATGGAATTAAATAGAGACAATATATCTTCGATTAGAAAGATAATTGCTATTGTTTTCCAAAATCCAGACAATCAATTTATTGGCGCAACAGTGGAAGATGATATCGCGTTCTCATTAGAGAATGATAATGTCCCACACGAAGAGATGGAATCTTTAGTAAAGGAATATTCTAAAAAGGTTGGAATGAGCGACTACCTTTCTAAAGAGCCTTCTTATCTTTCTGGAGGACAAAAGCAAAGAGTGGCAATTGCTGACGCTTTGATTAGAAGACCAGAAATCCTAATTTTAGATGAATCAACCAGCATGCTTGACCCTAACGGAAAAGTTGAAATTCTTAATCTCGTTCATAAGATGAGAAAAGAAAACCCAAAACTTACAATCATTTCAATTACTCACGATATTGAAGAAGCATATTTAAGTGACCGTATTATATTACTTCATGAAGGAGAGATTATTTTATCTTGTTCTCCAAATGAATTATTTAAAAATGTTGATGTCATTAAGAAATACAATTTAAGCATTCCTTTTGATGTTTTATTAAGAGAAAAGTGTAAAGAACTCGGCTTAAATGTGAATGAGAACACTTCTTTAGAAGAAATAGGAGAGCTTCTATGTCAATCAAAATAGAGAATCTTTCCTATGTCTATTTAAAGAAAACACCTAACGAAGTCAAAGCGTTAGATAATGTGTCTTTAGAAATTCCTGAAAAGAAAATTACCGCGATTGTTGGTCATACAGGAAGCGGAAAATCTACTTTAATTCAAACATTTAACGGCTTACTTACTCCTAGTAGTGGAGAAGTCACTATTGGAGATTTTAAAATAACAAATAATCCAAGAAAAAATAAAAGGATTAAGGAATTAAGGAAATATGTTTCAATTGTTTTCCAATTCCCTGAATATCAATTATTTGAAGAAACAGTAGAAAAAGATGTTGCTTTTGGACTTAAAAACTATGGCTATAAGCAAGAAGATGCAATTGAAAAAGCTCATGAAGCATTAGCCAAAGTTGGTTTAGATGAATCATTTTATAAGAGATCTCCTTTTGAATTATCTGGAGGAGAAAAAAGAAGAGTGGCAATTGCGGGAATCATCGCGCTTGACCCAGAGGTTTTAGTGCTAGATGAACCAACCGCTGGACTTGATCCACTTGGAAGCAAGATTATTTTAGATTTAATTACTGAACTCAATAAAAATGGGAAGACCATTATTTTAGTTACTCACGATATGGATATTGTCATGAAATATGCGGACCATGTCATCGTAATTAATGATAGTAAGATTGCCTTTGATGGAGTCCCAAGTGACCTTTTTAGTGGGGATGTGTCGTCTTATTCAATCGAAATACCGAAATTATTCCTCTTCTCAAAGATGTTACAAGAGAAGGGATTAAACATCGATTTAAAAACAATTCGCAACATTGACGATTTGTTTAATCAAATAGAGGAGAATATCAAATGAATGATTTAACATTTGGTCGATATTCTCCGTTTAATACAATTACCCATAAGCTTGATCCAAGAAGCAAAATCTTTATGATGATTTTATTTCTTGTTGCGATTTTTTTAAGAGTGAATAGTTGGTCAAGCGCTTTAATTGTTACTGGAGTTTTATTACTCATATTAATTTTAGCGATGATTATTTCTAAAGTCGGATTCTTAAGTTTATTTAAGAGTTTAAGTGGAATGTGGGTATTAATATTATTCTTATTAATCATCTATATTTTTATTCCTAATCCAAACTATAATCCTAATCATATTGCCTTTTATATTGGGACTTATGGAGTTAATTATGACGCTTTTTATCAAAGTGGTTATATCATCTTAAGACTCGTTATGATGATTATGATTACGATGATTTTAACAGCGACCACTAAGCCGATGGATTTAACCTATGCGATTGAATGGTATCTCACTCCATTAAAGTTAGTTAAATTCCCTTCTCATATCGTCGCAATGACTTTAAGTATCGCTTTAAGATTTATTCCAACTTTACTAGATGAGACTAATCGAATTATGAAAGCTCAAGCTAGTAGAGGAGTGGACTTTAATAGAGGTGGAATCTTTAAACGAATCAGCGCCTTAACTTCTTTAATTATTCCTTTATTTGTTTCCGCTATTTCTCGTAGTGAAGAACTATCTAATGCCATGGAAGCTAGAGGCTATGATCCATACGCAAAAAGAAGTAGATATCGTATATTAAAATTTAGCTATTTAGATCTAATCGCTTTTGTCTTTATGTTAGCCGTATTTGGAGGCATTTTAGCATTAAAGATTATCGACTCTAATTTTATGGAAATTAATTTTATTTTCTGGATTTTCGGGACAAAACCCCTATTTTAATGGAGAATTATGAGATTATTTGTTAGTTGTTATTATAAAGGAACTAATTACGCGGGATGGCAAAGACAACCTAATGCTTTAAGCGTTCAAGAGGTCATTGAAAGGGAACTTTCTAAGTACTTTTCTAACACCCCAATTACCATCTATGGAGCGGGTAGAACTGACGCTGGAGTGCATGCTTTCGGACAGAAATTTCACTTTGATATTCCTGATCAAAAATTAGATATTGATCGTCTTTTATATTCCATAAATCAAATGCTTCCTCCCGATATCAAAATTGATGATATTGAAGAAGTTGAAAATGATTTTCATAGTCGCTATTCCGCGAAATCTAAAACATATTCGTATTGCATTTTACAGGATTCAAAAGACCCGTTTTTATATGAAACAGTCTATCTTCATCCTGAAAAGATTGATGTCGAAAAATTAAGAGAAGTACTAACCCACTTTGTTGGAGTGCATAACTTTAAAAATTTTACTTCTAAAGAGGAAGATCAATCTAATTTTTTGAGAGAAATATTCTCAATTACAGTTAGTGAATCAGCTGGATTAATTTATATCTTGCTTAAAGGAAATGGCTTTATGAGATATATGATTAGATTCATCGTGGGCACTGCTTTATTTGTTACTGAAAAAGGATTACCAGCAGAAACAATTGATTCTTTACTTGATGAGAATTCTCCTCGAGAAATTGTTAGTCATAAAGCTCCCGCAAACGGATTAACTTTAATTGATGTCGAATATTAAATATAAATAGAATTCACACACATGTATTAACAAAATATTTTCTTAGACAAGGTGTTGTGATATTATTTTTAAGCAAAAAATAAAAAAGAAGGTGTTTATTAATGGGAAGAGCACACGAAGTTAGAGCAAAAGCTATGGCGGCAACCGCTGCTGCAAGAAGTGCATTATTTATGAGAGCCAGTAAAGAAATTTATATGGCTGCTAAAAGTGGAGTCCCAGATCCAGATAGTAACTTAGCGTTACGTTCTGCGATTGAAAAGTGGAAAGGACAACACGTTACAAAAGATGTTATCGAAAGAGCTATTCAAAAAGCAAAAGGTGGCTCTGCTGAAAGTTACGAAGAAGGACAATATGAATTCTTTGGTCCTGGTGGAAGCCTTTTAATCATCGATACTTTAACTGATAACACTAATAGAGCGTTAGTCTCTGTTAGAACAACAGTTACTAAAAAAGGCGGACACATGGGTTCAGTTATCTTCAATTTCACTCAAACAGGAGTTATTGATTTTAACGGAACAAATAGAGATGAAGTTGAAGAAACACTCATCTTAAGTGATGTTGATGTTAGAGAAGTCACTGAAGAAGATGGTGTGATCGAAGTCTTAGTGGAACCAGCAGCATTCGCTCAAGCAAAAGAAGTCTTAACTGGAATGGGTATCACAGAATTTGAAACTGCTGAAATTACTTATCTCCCAAATGATCCAATTACATTAGATGATCCAGAAGATAAGAGAAAATTTGAAGAACTTCTTGAAATGCTTGATGAACTTGAAGACGTTCAAAATGTCTACCACAACGTTAAGCTATAAGCAAAACAATTCATAATAGGGGAATAGGAAACTGTTCCTCTTTTTATAAGAAAAACCAAGGATTTAATAACCTTGGATTTTTCTTAGTTATCTCCATAGTGTGACCACATTGAATGAACAACGATAGTGTTAATATCTTCATGAACCTTATAAACCAATCTATGTTGAAGATTGATTCTTCTAGAATAATAGCCTTGTAAATCACCGACAAGTTTTTCATAACTTGGTGGATTTTGAAAAGGATTTTGAGCGATAAGATTTAATATTTTTTTTACTTTGTCTTCTAATCCAGCGCTTTTAATAAGCTTTTTGTCTTTTTCAGCGTTTTTGGTAAATTTGATGATCCACATATTTACCATTCTTCGTTTGGGTTATACGTAGACATTTTAGAAATATCTTCTTTTTCGCCCTCTTTGATTTTTTCAACAAGACCTTTTTGCGACACTAAATAAATAGTTTCTACCATAGCGTTATATTCGGCTTCAGAGATAATAACTGCGTTTCCATTTTTGGTGCTCACAGTGATAGAGTCATTGTACTCAATGACATTATCAATAGAACTAAAGAGATTTTTTCTCAAAACAGAAATATTTGTTACTGCCATTAGTATTTCCTCCTGATTATATTATACACAATTTATGTACGTAATCAAGTACAATAGTACGCGATATTGGACTAGTTTATGTAAATATACACAACGGCAATATAGGAGTCGATAAATTAATTACTCTCTTGCCGTATTGATTTCTTTTTCATTAATAATATATCTAGAACAACATGAGGTAGGGAAACAGCAAAAATCGCAATAACCATATAGAACAAGTCAGTGCTTACGCCCTTTGTTAACGAAACGATAAGGACAATCAAAAGAAATCCGAAAGACATTACATAGATCCATAAATCAATTGCACAAAGCAAGAGAAACATCTTTTTACGCTCACAATAATGTATTGATGAATAAATAAACAACACTGTAAAAACCAATTGAATAAACAACAATACAGAACAAAACGCTATTGGGAATGGATACTTAATAAAGAAAATTGCGTATCCTAAAAGGAAAACAAATAACAACGTTGTAATTGAATGAAGAATAATAGTTAACCACCAAATAACGCTTTTTCTCATAGGTATACTTTATAAAATTTTGTGTCTGTTCCTATTTTAATTAATTGTAACTTATAAATATATAATTCACCTATTTATTTCGCACTATGAATCTCAATACGATGTATTCGGTTTTTTGCAAATATACACAAATATACACAACGAGATTCAAATATACATAAATATACATAAACTTACACAAATATACACAACGGTAATATAGGATGATGATAGATTAATTAAGAACCCTTTGGGTTCTTTTTCTATTGTTTTCCATTTTGATTTTCATTTTAAATAAATAATTTAAAAATTGTTTGATTTCGTAGTGTAAATAATAGTATGATTTAACACGGCACAAGCCAAAAATAATGAAGTCCCCGGTAAGGAATAAGTTAGTTTGGTAAAGGAGGATTAATTGTATGCAACGTCAAACTACTATTGCAAAAGCAAATGAAATCCAAAGAAAATGGTATGTCGTTGATGCCACTGACAAACCATTAGGTAGATTAGTCTCCCAAGTTGCTCAAGTTTTAACAGGAAAGGTGAAACCAACATGGACACCAAATGTTGACTGTGGTGATTATGTCATCATTATCAACGCTGAAAAAGTGAGCTTATCTGGAGATAAAATTCACAACAAAAAATATTACAACGTATCTGGCTATGATGGCGGCTTAAGAACAAGAACTGCTGGCACAATGCTCAAAGAATTCCCATGTGAAATGATTGAGAGAAGTGTTCACGGTATGGTGCCAAAAGGCCGTTTAGGAAGACAAATTGAAAAGAAATTATTTGTCTACGCTGGACCAGA
>JBGURM010000011.1:0-2652 GCA_045132035.1 Bacilli bacterium | reverse complement strand
GTTAACTGAGGGACTTTTAATCCTCGGAGGCTCCACCATCAATTTCATGGAGCTGGTTGGCTTATCTAGTCTTAAGCTCATTAGACCATTTCTTCATAAAGGATACCCGGAGTTTTGAAGATCCTTTATTATCATCACACGTTAAGTTGAGTAATGTGATTTAGGTTTTGAATCAAGTGATTAACTTAATTCCTTATGCCTCTTCGATCGTGTCGGGCGGTGGTTTTTACGCTGTTAAGCTCTAACTCAGCGACCACTGTAGCAGGGAGGGTTGCCTTTTAGTCTCTTTTAAGGGAGACAAGTCGTTCGGAGTCATTGATCAGGAGATTTAATCCTGAAAGCCTTACTATCAACGTTGTTTTAACGGTGACTCTCGTGTAAGAACGGCTAAGCTCTATCGTCTTCTTTGCGAAGCTACTAACAAGTAGTGCTTTGTGTATTTCACGCTTTGAGTTGACTTTAACGTGAATGACGGGTTTCTATGTTTGCAGGGTATTAAGTCTGCAAGGTCCTCTTTGACTGTGACGGGCGGTGGGATTACGCTGTTAAGCTCTAACTCAGCAACCACTGTGACGGGGAGGATGTGCCTCGAACTAGATCCGAAGATCAGTTCCACTAGAGCGATTGTTAATCAAGACTTTTTTAATTCTTGAAGCCGTTGTGTCAACTTCTGTTTCACGGCAATCGTCTTACCTAGATTTGGGTTAACTAAGAACCTATCAGTTCTTAGCTCCCATCCAACTCTCTCGAATTGGATTGGTAATAGTATGCGCTAAAAATAATATTAATGCAAGCACTTTTTTAAAATTTTTTTATTTTTTTATAAAATTGTAAAAATACTTCTAATATAGAAGTATAATCTTAAAAAAATTATTAATATTTTTTATCTCAACACGCACGTACACGAGATTTTTATAAGAAAAAAGATGCCTTTTCTCTTTTGAAATAGCATCTTCTATCTCTTTTTAAATAATTTGAATCCACATTTGCCACCAAACTTCATCTCATATAAAGCGTGGTCAGCGTTATTAAATAACTCATATGCGTCTTCTGCATCTTTACCAAACGCCCCACCAGCGCTTATAGAAACAGAAGGTAGATCACTAGGAGCAACTAATTCAGCGTTTATCAATTTCACTTTTTCTCTAACAATATCCACCACACCTTCTTCAACATTAGGAAGAATAATCGTGAATTCATCTCCACCAATACGACAAACATAATCAGAATCTCTAAAATGTTTTTTGATAATATTTGCGGCTTTAACTAAAACTAAGTCACCAATATTATGTCCATATTGGTCATTGATTTCTTTAAAAGAATCAAAGTCAATAACTAAAAGGAATAATTTAGTTAAATCGAGTTGTTCCATTGCTGAATCATATCCCGCTCGATTAAGGATTTTTGTTAATGGGTCGTGATGTGCGTTATATGTTTCTCTTTGAAGATCTTGTTGTTCAATAGAATTATCTCTAACGGAAATATAATATCCAACTGAACGATTACGATCATCAATGACTTGATGCTTCTCAATCGCCATACTTGTAAGTTTATCTCCGCTACCAGAAACAATGTTTTCTGACCAATTGTTATTTTCTAAAGTGTAATCGCCAATCAAATCTTTTAATTTATTTTCGACATTAACAATAATTCCATTTTCATGCCCAAACATTTCTAAAGCTTTGTGATTGACCCAAATACATTTGTTATTTGCGTCAAAGAAGAAAATAGCTTCTGGCATCCTTGAAGCAATAGCTGCTAGCATTCTATCTAATAAACGAAGTGGTCGATAATATAAGGAGAAGAAGAAAACTAAAATACCAAAGACTCCAAAACCAATCATTGAAATATCAACTGGTGTTCTAGAAAAAATATAGAATGTTTGCCACGCTGCGACAGCGACCATTGATAATAAAATGACTAAATATTTCTCCATATAAAATTTTGGAGAAGTAACAGTTTTAATAACAAAGTTAATTAACACTCCACCTAAAATAACATAGTCTAATACACGGTGGATGGTCTGACCAACATATGGAATAAATCGATAATAGACTGATCCGTAAGCGTCAATTGCTTCAATTCCGAAAGCGTGATGGGTGCCAATATTTACTAAAAGTTGGATAGAATCCAAAACAAGAAGAGAAAAAATAGCAATCTCCACCACTTTTCGATATGTTGTGTATTTCATTCCACAATAATCGAATGTGAATTTCACCACTGTTCCTAAAGCAATATTCATTCCAATGAAATAGATATAGCAACCAGTAATTGAAAGCATTTCATGGACTGAAGAAATAATAAAAAGATTCCCAATAACTGGAATAATTAATCCTAAAATCACTAGTCCAACAGACTTGCCAATTGCCTTTTTTGATTTAAACGAAAAGACTGCACACGCAATTAACGCTGCAATAAGGAGCATGAAAATAATTGATAAAGCAACTCTCATAGCGCAATTAAAATCATTATATACCAACGAAATATACAAAAAAAGACACTACCAATAATAGTGTCATTTAAGGTAAAAAAAAATGAGGCTTTTCTCATTGCCTCTAGCCGTCGTCCTATGCAAGCACAGGGGTCAAGCTAAGTTCCTTTGGGCTGGTGGTGCTTCTTGTCGACGTCTCGTTTTAAATTGCTTAGCGAGGC
>JBGURM010000010.1:0-38193 GCA_045132035.1 Bacilli bacterium | reverse complement strand
GAAGAAAAATTAAATCAATTAAAAGAAATCCTATTAAGAATTGATCAACAATTAAATGAATATGAAAATAGTGAAAACAAAATTTCTGAAGAAGAAGTTGAAAGCTTAAAAAAGAAGCACGAAAAAGCTCAAAAGGCCAACAAGAAAAAACAAGTCAGCATGAATCCAAAGCTTGCTTTAGCTAACCACATTGAAAAGTTAAAAAGCTATAAAGAAAGATATGTCAAAGAAATGGAAGATTTTGAAAAGGGAGAATTTGATATCGCTATTGGTATTAGACCAGAAGACATTTCTGTTAAAAAAGCTAATCCTGATAATAAAGATGCTCTATCTGTCGACTTATCAGAACTCCTCGGTCACGAATTAATTATTTATTCATACATCAACGGTCAAAGATTAGTTATTAAGATTCCAGCAAAAGAAGAATTTAAATCAGGAGAATATTTTGAATTTGGTTTCGACACCGACAAACTACATTTGTTTGATATTGATACTACAAACAAAATTGCTTTCTAATTATGTGTTTTAAAAATAGCAATCGAACAAACAGTAGCCAATCTGATAAAGATTTAAAACCAATATCACTACGTATTGGTGCTGATTTATCAATGAAAAAAGTTTCAGAATTTCTACCAAAATTTGAATTTGATACATTTTCTGTTAGAGAAGAATATAACGAAATATACGCAAGAAAAGGCGTAATTGAATACACTATATCTTTCATTGAAGATTATGGCAAAACACATATTTCAGTTCTTGCTTATAGCGAAAGACATCCATTCAAAATTAAGAAAGGGTTAAAAGAATTGCTTCCATTTATGAGAGAAAACTTAAAGGACTATCTTGTATAAAATATGAAAAAGAATTTGTTTTTATCAATTGGTTTATTAGCCTCTTTTGTTCTAATGTCGTGTAATAATCCTTCTCAATCAGAAGAAGATTTGGTCATTGAAGGCGCAACTACACCATCAGGGCAAACATATTCTTTTGAAGATGTCGATCCAAAAGAACACGGCAACTTAATTTCAATTAGCAGTAAAGAAGATTTAATCAATTTTAGAGAAAAAGTTAATAGCAAGGTTGATGGATATGTTAATGCATATGTTGAATTAAAAGCCGATATAAAACTAAGCGATGAATGGATTCCAATTAATGGTTTTAAAGGACAATTCAATGGAAACAACCACTCAATTACTAATATTAAAATCAATACAACCTCAATTAAAAAAGGATTCTTCTCATATATAGAAGATGCAAAAATTGGATGTTTAAATCTACAAGGATATATCGCCGCTAAAGACAATTCTGGGATTCTTTGTGGATACACAATCGGAAAATGTACAATTGTTGGCGTTAATGTTGAAGGAAAAATATCATCAACAAGTAATGTCGGCGGTCTTGTTGGACAAATGTCATCAGGCTCGTTAAAGGTTGTTGGTTGTCTAAATAAAGCAAGAGTCTACGGAAATGGCTTTGTTGGTGGTCTTGTTGGTATTAACAATACTTACAAAATCAATATTTCAGATTCCGCAAATTATGGTGTCGTTAAGGCAAACGGGGCATATGTTGGTGGAATTATTTCAATGCTTTCAAATAGCACGTCAGTAGAAAACGATTATAACCTTTATAAATGCTATAACTGTGGTACAGTAAAAGGTCAATCATATATTGGTGGCGTTGTAGGCCTCAGTTGTTCTCAACTTATAAGTTGCGGTGTATCAAAGGATGCAAAAACAATTCGTATCGATGAAAGCGGGGAAACCGAAGTCAAGAACACAGTCGCTTTTGAAGCTCCATATTGCTCTTCTGTTTGTGGTGCCTTAATTAGAAATATTATTAATAACGCAAACGGTGAGTTGATTGAGTGTGAAAATGTCGATGGTTTTACAGTAACTGGTATCAACAATCCAGCTGGATGTACTAGAGTCATTAAATTCAAAGATAAAATAATGCTTTTTGCAGCGACCAATAAATATGCGGTCTCTGAAGACGGAGGACACACCTTTGGTAATTTCACCGTTATTAGTGATAAACCAAACGAACTATGTCCAATCAACGGACAAGAGCCAAATGATACAGGAAACACTCATCCATATGTATTAGATGATGGAAGAATCGTCATCATGTATAGAGCGATTACTAGAGCTACAAACTTCACATATAGTTGTTTGAGAATGAGAATATCTGACACTAATGGTGTTTTTAATCCATCCGATGAACCAATTACATTAATTGAAAACTATACTACTGAAACAGGAACAACTGGAGCTTTCTATGAACCATACCCAATCAAATTAGAGGACGGTTCTTTAGCGGTTTATATTTCAGAAGATGTTCACATTACAAATAATTATTACAAGGGATATGAAGGAAAAGAAGAAGATGAGATTCCTGATGGATTAGAACCAACTATCCCAGCGCTAGATGAAGAGTTGGTGTGTACCGGTGGATCACAAGATACAGTCATGATTCCTTTAAGAATTGCTCCTGGTGCAAAAACAATAGGAGAGGGACAAATTGAAATTGGAAAGCCACAATTAATCTTTAGAGGAAGCAACACTAGTATGTTTGGTCATGAAAACAGTCGTCCTGGTATGACGGTTTTAACTAGACTTCACGATAATAGTTGGGCAATGATTTTAGAAAACTCAACCGAACAAAAAGATCCAGGCTATAACCTTGTTGTCCAAATCACTTATTCAAGAGATGGTTTAACTTGGACCACTCCAAAAACAATTATCAGACCTCATCAAGAAGCTGGTAGTAGTAATGAAATAGGAAAACTATATAAGACCTGTGCTCCTTTCATCACCGCCCTTCCTGATGGAAGAATAGTTGTTACATGTGCAACAGATGAAGAATATGAGGGATATTTCCCAGATGATGACGCTCACTATAAACATGAAATCGCATTTTTAAGTAAAGACAAAGTTTCATATGGTGATGATTTAGAAAGAGATCGTGATTTCATTCAATTAGGCAATTATGTTTATAATCCAAACGAATATTGTGTTTGGGCATCAGTTGCGTTCATCGATGGAGTTATTTATGTAAGTGGTCTTGAGGGAGTCAATTACCTTAAACCAGATGGAAAAGTTGGTTCCCCAACTTGTTGGATTTTGTTGTCCACTATTCATTATCAAAAGCTATATCAACGATTAGGATTAACCGAACTTAATTAGTTTTATATAATAATTATATATGTGGAAAAAAATATTATATTTTTTGCTTGTCGTTATTCTTGGCTTTGGTGTCACCATGATTGCGGCAACAACCAATTTTAATATTCAATCAAAAGAATTAATTGGTTCGTACGCAAACAAAAAAGAATACCACACTGTAGAACGTTTTTTTGCGTATGCAATGCCAAAAGAAGATCAAACTTTTTATACAAAAGATTTTCAGGATGGCGCGCATATTGAAATATATCCATGCCTCGTCAAACATCCATATTATGGAAAAAGCGAAAATGGAAGCTTATATACAAGATTCACCACTATTGAGGATTCAATCGCGTTCACTATTTTTAATCTTCCAAGCAATTTCGTTTCATCTGATCAGCAAAACAAACAAGGTGGGATTGAACTGACTTTAAGCAACAGCTCCACTATTTTCCTTAATTTTGATAATTCAAAAAAAGAAAAGGGCGAACTCAATTATTGGGTTAATTTCTATTCATATATTTCTTTTTACTATTCTTTAACTGTCTATATTAATTACGAAGACTATGTAGATTTAGGCTATTCAGAAGACATTACTTTTTCTAGTTACAAAATATTTGATGGAAATGAAAACAAAAAATATCAAGACACCTTTGTAATATCAGTAGGTTTTAATTCAGAACTTCATAATATTTTTAAAGAACCAATTCACAATTATCATGCTTATATGATAGAAAATGGTGCTACAGTCAATGTTGAAATATATGAAGAAAAAGATAGATTATTGACTATCATTGAAAACTTGGTTTCGACCAATAAAGAAAAACTCGATTTAAAACCATCGGGCAACATTATTTTTTCAACAGATTCATTTATATTAACTATATCAATAACTATTGCGGTCTATATTTCATTAGCAATTGTCATAACAAGAATCATATTTTTCAGAAAGAAAAAAGGTTAGCTATTTCCTTTTTGCTAACCTCTTAATTGTTATTGAATCTTCAATGAATTCAATGTTTTCTTTCGCTTGTTCTTTGTGAATAACAGCGTATGAATACAAAGTATCAAAGATTACTAGTTGTGAATATCTACTAGTAAGACCTAACACACGATAATTTGTTTCATCCGAAGCAGTGCAGAGCACAACATTACTTTCTTTTGCAATCGGAGATTTAATATCACTAGTAATAGTAATAATCTTTGCGCCTTTTTTCTTCGCAATCGTAATTGCTTCATATATATCGCGTGTATATCCAGAGTGTGTGATAGCGATAATCACAGTGTTTTTATCTGATTGACAAGAACTGATAACTTCAAAATGGGAATCTAAAGAAATATAAACGGAGTAACCAAGTCTAAGGAGTTTATGATAAAAATCTAAACTCATAACATACGATTCACCAACACCCATCAAAATAATCTTTTTGGAGTTATTAATTAAATTGAACGAGTCTTCAAATAATTGATTATTTAAATTGGCCTTAGTTTTTGCAATTGAAGCATAAGCATCGTCAGAAATTTTAGAATACATATTCATAAAATCGTCTGTATCTTCAATTGATTTGTTGACGATATGTTTTTCTTCTTTTGCTAATAGCAATTTGAATTCAGGATAACCAGCACATCCAATTCGTTTAGCAAATCTAACGATGGTTGCTTCGCTTGCCCCGGTAGCCAAAGCAAAATCAGTAATTGTTAATGGCTTGAGTCCGTTAGAATCGGACAACAAATAGTCAGCAATTTTCTTCTCTGTTTTGCTCATTTTGGAGTATTGAGATCTGATTTCAATTAGTAGTTTTCCCATTTTTCGTTTTTCCCCATTTATATTATTTCACAGTTTACAGTGTTTTTCAACATAATAAATCTTTGATTTAAGCGATAAAATAGTCAAAAATAAAATGAAAATTATTTTTGTTTTTTGATTAGTTTTTTTCATTTTTTATAATATTTATTGAAAATTATTTTAATAGCGATTAAAATGACTATAGTAAACTATAATGAGGTATTTTTATGAATGAATTTTTGTTCACTCAAGTGCTTACCGAGCTTGAAGATGCAGTAGGAAGAGAAAACTGCTCAACAAGGGTAATTGATAAAGTTACTCATAGCGTTGATTATTTTTGGCTTTCAAGAATGTGGGCAGATCGTGGTAGAGAAATGCCACAAGCAGATTTTGTCGTTTCACCAAAAGACGCAAAAGAAGTTAGTAAAGTCTTAAAAATTGCAAATTATTATAAAATCCCTGTCACAACATGGGGTGGAGGAGGCGGCACCCAAGGTGGCGCTATACCTGTTTGTGGAGGAATTCTCCTCGACACTAAGAGAATGAATCAAATCTATGACTTCAATGAAAAGGGCATGTACATTGAGTGTGGAGCAGGTGCTATTTATAAGCACATCGAATGGGCCGCAAACGAAAGAGGCTACTCCACTATGCACTTCCCTTCATCTTTAACATGTTCAACTGTCGGTGGTTTCTTGGCTCATAGAGGAATCGGTGTTGTATCAACAAAATATGGAAAGATTGACGATATGGTTCTTCAAATGGAAGTCGTACTTCCTAATGGAGATATCATTTATACTTCAAGCGCTCCAAAACACGCTGCCGGTCCTGATTTAAATCAAATATTCATTGGTTCAGAAGGAACTCTAGGAATCATCACAAAGGCACAAATCAGAATTTATGTCCAACCTGAAGTCAGAAGATTCAGAGGGTTCTTATTCAAAAATATGACTGCGGCATTTGATGCAAGTAGAGAACTATTACAAATATTCAAACCATCCGTTATGCGTTTATATGACGAAGCAGAAACAGCTTCTCTTATTAAAAAAATCGTCGGTGTTGCTAAACCTGGCGCATTTATGAATATTGCTTATGAAGGCAAAAAAGAACTAGTAGATGTTGAAGAAAAAATCCTTTTAGACATCTTCAACAAATATGGTGCTGAAGATTTGGGAAGCGAATATGGAGAAAAATGGTGGGACGAAAAAATCACCTTCTTCTATCCAGGACATATGATGGATCTTCCACAAATGTTTGGAACAATGGACACTATCGCTCCATATGATAAGATTGAAAAGATTTATTGGGAAATGAAAAAGGCGGTCGAAACCAATTTCCCAAACATTAAGTTTATCGCACACTTCTCTCACTGGTATGAATGGGGCTGTATGATTTATGACAGATTCATTTGTGATAACCCACCACAAGATCCAGTAGAAGCAATGAGATTACATAATCAAGTTTGGAATGTAGGTGTTAGAACCGCAATTGCAAATGGCGGTGTTGTAAATGATCACCATGGTGTTGGTATTAAACTTGGAAGACTCATGAAAGAACAATATGGTCCTGCTATGCAAGTCTTTGAAGGATTAAAGAAACAACTCGATCCAAACGGAATTATGAATCCATTTAAACTTGGACTATAGGAGGAAAAGTGATGAATATCTCAGAAAAAGCAAAACAACAAGTTGAATCATGTAGATTTTGTTGGATGTGTCGTCACGTTTGTCCAATAGGAAACGCTGATGGACAAGAAAGAAATAACGCTAGAGCAAGAGCATTAATGATTTCTTATGTTCTAAGAGGAACGGAAAAATTAGAAGATGCTGCTGATAACATTTATGAATGCACACTTTGTGGTGCTTGTACCAATAATTGCAAAACTGGATGGGATCCAAAAATCTTCATCAGCGAAGTCAGAACAGAACTCGTTTTATCAGGAAAAGCACCATCATATATCAAGGCTCTTTTAAAAAGATATTTTGACAAAAAAACAATTTTTAGTGGAGAACCTGCTGATATTTACGGAAGAGTAGAAGGAAAAGATGCTCTCGTTCATTTCGGATTAAGTGCGGTTTATAACGATCAAGAAACAGTCAAGAAAGCATTATCTTTACTCAAAAACGTATCAACAAACAAAGAGGCGGAAGACTCCGGATATATCTTGTATTTCTTAACTGGAAAAACAAAAGAAACCGTTGAGCAAGCAGAAAAATGCGCAAAGGAATTGAACAAATATAAAGAAGTTGTTGTGTATAATCCTGTTGAACTATCTTTTATGCTCCATCAATTCAAAGAATGGGGAATTGAAATTAAAGCAAAATTAGTAAGCTTTAACGAAAAACTATTAGAACTTAAACTTCCTGTAAAAAAGGGTAACAAAGAATACACTTTGCAAGACAACTACGCTGCAACTAGAGAACTAGATGATTTAGAAAGTGGCCGCAAATTAATTGAGCTTGTAGGCGTTAACAAAGAAATGCTTTTAATCCATAAAGAAGCAAACATGGCAGGAAATCTTATCATGAATGAATATATGCATGATAAAATTATGGATGTCGCAAGAAATAGATGGAATAACGCTATTAATATGGGGTGCAAAACTATCGTCACAACGAATCCTGATGAACATGTGATGTTAAAGAAAACCACTCCAGAAGGGTATAGAGTTATTACTATTGAAGAAATGTTAATTGAAAACATGTAGAGGTGTTTTTATGAATTTAAAAAAATCCTATCACGAAGAATACGGATATAAACGTTTTATTACAAATCGTAATTCGCCATTAACATTTGCCGAAATGGATATGCTAAAACTTAAAGATGGGGATTCTTTTGAAATCGATGAAGTTGAAAAAGAATTTGTCCTTGTTGTTTTAGATGGCAAGTGCAATGTAAGCGGAAAAGATTTCAAATACGAAAAGGTTGGATATAGAAAATCAACCATGGAAGTTGTTGGAGCGGAATCTGTTTATGTTGGAAAAAACACTCCATTTGTAGTAACTGCTATTGATGGTGATGTTAGAGTTGCTGTTTGCAAAGCTCCAGCACCAAAATATTATCCACCACAATTAATTCGCCACAATGAAGTTAAGATGGCTAGATTTGGAAAGAATACTTTTGTTAGAGATGTAGCCTTTACATTCCCAGAAACAATGCAAGCCAACTATCTTTATATTGGGGAATATTGGGTAAACGATGGATTTTGGGCATCATTCCCACCACACAAACACGATATAGAAAATGGTGTTGAAGGTGCATTAGATGAAATCTATTATTACGAATTTGATAAGCCACAAGGATTTGGAATTCAAATGGTATATACAGCCGACAAACAAATCAATGAAGCATACAAAATTGAACATGGTGACGCTGTTGAAATTCCATGTGGATATCATCCAATGGCGGTTGCACCAGGTTATAAGAATTATACACTTTGGATTATGGCGGGTCCAAGAAGAGGCTTACTCTCCACAAGTGAAGAATGCCATAAGTGGATTGTGAAATAGTATGTACTATCTTGGGATTGATTTTGGGGGTGGCTCATCAAAAGCCACACTCATTGATGAAAAAGGTGTAGTCATTGCTACCGCTTCAAACGAATATGTTACTACATATGGAAGCGATGGAACGGCAACACAAAAGCCAAAAGACTGGTATTTTTCAGCAATAGAAAATATTAAATCAATTCTAAAAAACGGAATAAACGCGAAAAAAATCGCGTGTATTTGTTTTTCTGCAGCAACTCACACCGCTGTCTTATTAGACGAAAATGATGAAGTTGTAGATGATTCAATTTATTGGACCGATACTAGATCAACAAAAGAAAAAGAGTTTTTACTTAAAAACTACAAAGAATATATTTTTGAAAAATGTAAACATCTTCCAGACACTATCTGGACGCTCCCAGAATTAATGTATTTGTTTAACAACAAAAAAGAATTATTTAGTAAAACAAAACATGTTCTTTTTGCTAAAGATTATGTTAGGCACATGTTCTGTGAAGGCTATGTAACAGACTATATCGAAGCCGAAGGAAGTATGCTTTTTGATTTTGATAAAAATGAATGGGATATAGAATTATTAAATTTAGCGGGCTTAGATATTTCTAAGATGCCAAAAATTGTTCGACCAACAGATTTTGTGGGCAATGTTAATGAAAAAGCCAGTAAAGAAAGCGGCTTATCAACCACTACAAAAGTAATTTGTGGAAGTACAGATACCGCTATGGAAGTGTTTGCTGCTGGAGGTGTTAAAGAGGGAGATATGACAATCAAACTTGCAACTGCAGGAAGAATTTGTCTTGTTTCTAAAATGGCTTTCCCGGATAAACACATTATCAACTATTCACATTTAATTGATGGATTATATTATCCAGGAAGCGGAACAAAATCATGTGCTGCATCTTTGAGATGGTATAGAGACACGTTTGGTGGATCATATAAAGAATTTGATAAATTAGTAGAAGCAACTCCTCTTGGTTCTGATGGTTTGTTCTTTCATCCGTATCTAATTGGTGAACTTACTCCTTTAGCGAACCCTAATGTAAGAGCGAGTTACTTCGGTATTTCGAGCACTCACACAAAAGGACATTTTTTAAGAGCTCTTTATGAAGGCGTTGGTTATTCACTATTAGATTGTTTTAATTATTTAAAAGTCAAAGGATTATCGGTTGGAAACAAAGCCTACATCTTAGGAGGAGGCGCAAAAGGCAAAATTTGGAAACAAATAGTAAGCGATGTCTTAAACGTTGAATTGATGTCTTGTGAAAATAACGACTCTTCTTATGGCGGAAGCTTAACTGCCGCTGTTGCTTGTGGTGTCTTCAAATCTTTTGAAGAAGCAAGCGAAAGAACATTAAAAGTCATTGAAGTAACTAAACCAAACAAAGAAAACCACGAAAAATACATTCAATTGTACAAAAAGTATCAAGAGATAACTGATTTCACTATTAGATTCTATGAAAAGCAAGATTAACATTTTAGTTTTGTTAAAAATCTACAAGGGCGATTTAAACCCTTTTGATGAATGCGCATTAGAATTCGCACTTAGAATTCCAAACGCAAAAGTCACTGCTCTTGCTATGGCACCATTAAGCGCCAAACCAGCATTAGAAAATATTACAAGACTTGGAGCTGATGCGGTTTTGGTTTGTGATAACACATTCGCAGGAAGCGACACTATTGCAACCGCAAAAATACTTGCCAAAGTGGTTGAGTATTATAATCCTGATTTGGTATTTGCGGGGAGAAAAAGCATTGATGGAAGTACAGCTCAAACCCCTATTATGCTTGCAGATTTAATAAGATATGAATTTATCGGAAGAGTAATCGATATTAATGAAGGTAATGTTATAACAAGAGGGGGCAATAAATACTCTTTAGAAGCAAAACAATTATTAACATTTGAAAAGTCGAAACTTTTACGTTCTCCTTCAATATTCTCGGCCCAAAAAGAAATAACTATATTGACCAACAAAGAATTAAATGTTGATAAAGAATTAATTGGTCAGCGCGGTTCAAAAACGATTGTTAGAAAGACATATATTAATGAAAGCGGAAGGAGATTCTGCGATTTCTTTAAAAAAGAAGAGCTCGATAATTTAATTAAAACAGGACTAGAAAAAACAATTGAAGAAGTAACCGAAGAGAAAAGCGTTGAAGAGATTTATTATGTTGGCGACATTAGAAATGTCTCTCTTGCTTTTGCAAAGAGAGTTGTTGAATTAGAAATCAATAACAAAACAATCGAGGAGATATGTTTAACGATTAAAGAAAAACACCCAAAAATCATTCTTTGGGAAGAAAAAGAAGAGATAAAAGAACTTGCTTGTCAAGTCGCCATTAGAATGGGAATTGGACTATGTGCAGAATGCACCGATGTTAGAATGGAAGACGGCAAAGTCATAATAACAAGACCAGCGTTAGGTGGAGATATTATGGCGGATATCGAATGTACAACTCCTATTTCTATGGCCACAATCAACAAAACAAAAGAAGAGGAAGATATTGCTTTTGTTGTTGGAAAGGGTGCCGTTCAGTATTTACCAAAAATACGAGAAATGGCAAAAAAATATGATGCAAAAATCTATTGCACCCGCCCGTTAGCTGATAATGGAATTATCGATTATCTATATCAAGTTGGATTATCTGGCATCTCGATTACTCCAAAAGTGTGTGTACTAATCGGATTAAGCGGATCTGTTCAAACAATAGTTGGTATTAATAAATCGAAAGTGGTTATTGCTATTAATAAATTAAGAAAAGAAAAAGTATTCGATTACGCTGATTACGGAATCGTTATTGATATAAAAGATTTATAGGAGGCTAATATGTTATATAGTTTAGAAAGAATTCTTGCTTTAGCAGAAAAAGATGGTTATGCAGTACCAGCATTCAATGTTTATAATGTCGAAACTGTTATGGGTGTTATACAAGCTGCAGAAGAAGCTCGCTCTCCAGTAATCATGCAATTATATTCAAGATTATGTACAAGTGGTTTTTCTGATTTGGTATGCCCAGTAGTGTTAGAAGCCGCTAAAAGAGCAACGGTTCCAGTTTGTTTACATTTAGATCACGGAAGTGGCGAAGATGCAGTTATGATTGCCTTACGTAACGGTGCAACTGGAATCATGATTGACTATTCCACTTTGTCATTAGAAGAAAACATTAAAGGAACAAAGAAAGTTGTTGAAATGTGCAATTTGCTTGGTGTTCAAGTTGAAGGTGAATTAGGACATATTGGAAAAGCTGCAGAGGGAGTAAGTAATCAATATACAGAAGTAGAAGATGCAGTTAAATATGTCAAAGAAACAGGTATTAAAGCGCTAGCGGTACAAGTTGGAACTGCACACGGAAGATATAAACAAGCACCAGTATTGGCCATAGAAAGAATTAAGGAAATTAAAGAGGCTACAGGCGTTGCTTTAGTACTACACGGAGGAAGTGGTGTACCTGATGATCAAATTCGTATGGCAGTAAAAGCAGGAATCAGAAAAATGAACTTTTCAACTGATTTATGTTATACATTTATTGAAACTGTTCAAAAACAGGACAAAAATAAAATTGCAATAGATTTAATAATGAAAGAGCCGATAGAAGAAGTTAAAAAATTTGCTCTCTCAAAAATTGATGTTTTAGGCAGTAGAAACAGAATATGAGAATAATTGGAGTTGGAGCATCAGTATTAGACACGATTATCGAATTAGATTCTTATCCAGTGGAGGACTCTAAGAAAAAAGCAGAAAGAGTTTTCGTTAGCGGAGGGGGACCAGTTGGTAATGCTTTAGTGTGCATTTCTAAATTAGGAATTGATGCTTCATATTTAGGACTACTTAGCAATAATCAAAGTGGTCAATATCTCGTTGATGAATTCAAACAATATGGTGTTGATGTGTCTAATATCAAATTAGTAGACAATACCTCTGCGTTCACTTCGTTTATTCTTTTAAATGCCGAAAAAGGTACAAGAACCTGCGTATTTGATAGAGGAAGCGTACCTGATGATCCAAGTTTGTTAGATTTAAATATCATCAAAAACTATGATGTTTTACATCTTGATGGTAATTACTTAAATATAGCTATTGAGGCAGCAAAAGTTGCTAAGCAAAATAGAGTTAAAGTCTCTCTTGATGCAGGAAGCCTTTATCCAGGCATTGAGAGATTGCTCCCATATGTCGACATTTTTGTTGCCAGTGAAGACTTCGCAAGAAAGTTAACAAAAGAAGAAGATATAAATCTTGCTATCAAAAAAATTGATGAAATATATCATCCAGAAGTACTTGTAGTTACAGAAGGAAGTAAGGGTGGAACATATTTAAAAAAAGGAATTGTCCATCACTATAACGCCTTTAAAGTAAACTGTGTTGATAGCAATGGAGCAGGAGATACATTCCATGGTGCTTTCTTGGTCGCGTATTTAGAAGGAAAAGGAATTAAAGAGTGCTGTGAATTTGCAAGTGCAACAAGCGCAATAAAATGTATGAAAACAGGCGTTAGACAAGCGCTTCCAAATAAAAAAGAAGTAATCGATTTCTTGAAAGGAAGGAATTAAGTTATGTTAGATTACAAATTAAAAATCGGGTTATGCCCAATTAGAAGATGGATTAAAGAACCACCAAAAAGATATGGTATTTTTCAAAGTGATTACGCTGTTGAAAATAAAAAGAAATGCATTTCTTATATAAAAGAACATTTTACAGATGAATTAACTGAATTTGTTGATATTGATTTTCTAAACGAAGAAGGCCTTCTTTGTCTTGAAGAAGACTGCCAAAAGGTAGTTGACTACTTCAAGGAGCAAAAAATCAACGCTCTATTTATTGTTAATTGTAACTTTGGAATGGAAAACTGTGCAGGTCTAGTCGCTAGAGAATTACATCTTCCAACCTTGTTATGGGGACCTAGAGACACTAATTTCACAAACGATATTAGATATACAGACACACAGTGTGGCTTATTCGCAATGAGCAAACAATTAAAGAGAAATAATGTTAAATTCTCATATATTGAAAATTGTGATATCGAATCTCCTACTTTCAAAAAAGGTTTGGAGGATTTCTTCTCCGTCGCTTGTATGGTGAAAAATTTCAAAAACATGAGAATCCTTCAAGTGGGAACTAGAATTAAACCATTTAAAAGCATTATGTATAACGAACTTGAACTATGTGAAAAGTTTGGCATTGATATAGTTATATTCAATCTTGCAGAAGCAGTAAACGATTTAAATGTTATTTGGGACAAAAACCAAAAACAACTAGATTTAGATTTGGTCGAATTAAAGAAACAATTTGATGTCGGCAATCTTGATGATGTTTATCTAAAGAAAATGCTCGCTATCGTGTATTACTACGAGAATCTTGCCAAAAAGAATAACTGTAATATCATTTCAAGCGAATGTTGGACTGGCATCAATCTTGCGTGGGGAGCAAATCCTTGTTTAGCAATGTGTCTACTTGCTGACAGGGATGTCTATGTCACTTGCGAATGGGACATCCATATGACAATCACTAATGTTCTTATGTTATCGGCTACTAGAGGCAAGGAAAAACCAATCCAAGGTGAATTTACCTGCCGTAACCCAAACAACGATAATAGCGAACTTTTATGGCACTGTGGACCATTCCCATTAAAATACAAAGATCCTAAAGTGAAACCGTTCTTATATAACACAAAACCATCATTCAAACTTAAAGATGGTAATTACACCATTTCTAGATTCCAATGTGAGAATGGTAAATATTATCTATTGGCAGGGAACTTCAACACCTGTGAAGGACCAAAAACTTTTGGAACATATATGTGGGCTAAATTTGATAATTTACCAAAAGTAGAAAGAAAACTGGTCGAGGGTCCTTATATTCACCATATGACTGAGATTCCAGGTAATTATGTTGAAGTTCTTCGCGAATTTGCAAAATATGAAGATTTAATATTTGATCCAATCGAAGAGTAAATCATTTATGAGGCGTCTTTAAAACGCCTTTTCATTATATGGAAACTGTAGCACTTCCCTTATTAGCTTTTTTACCAATACTTGTTAGTTTGGTTTTAATGATGGCGTTTAATATTCCTGCTAAAATATCGCTCCCGATATCGTGGCTTTTAGCGTGTGTTTTCGGTCTAATATTTTGGAAAATGGATTGGTTATCAGTTTTTGCGTATTCCATAAGCGGAGTACTTAATTCTCTTGATGTACTAATTACAATTACGGGCGCCATTATTGTTATGAACATGCTTAAAGAAAGCGGGGGAACTCATTCAATTAACAATGGCTTTAAATCAATAACAAAAGATGTAAGAATACAGGCCATTATAATCGGTTGGATGTTTGCTTCTTTTATTGAAGGAGCTGCCGGCTTTGGCACTCCAGCAGCACTAGCAGCACCACTACTTGTTAGTTTAGGATTTCCTCCTGTTGCGGCAGCGGTTGTAGCTTTAATTTGTGATAGCACTGCTGTCAGTTTTGGAGCAATTGGAACGCCAACCATCCAGTCTCTTACATGTTTAGGCAGCGAAATTGCAACCGACTCATATTCGTCATCGCTTTCAATGTGGGTTTCTATTCCTCATGCAATTGTTGGTACTTTTATTCCTTTTATTGCAGTAGCAGTTATGTGCAAATTCTTTTCAAAAGAAAAATCGTTTAAGCCAGCATTTGAAGTGTTGCCTTTTGCTATATTCGCTGGATTATGTTTTACAATTCCATACACATTGATTGCATGCTTCCTTGGACCAGAATTCCCATCGTTATTAGGTGCTTTAATCGGATTACCTATTGTTATATTTGCTGCTAAAAAAGGATTTCTCATTCCTAAAAAGCAATGGAACTTTCCTGACCAAAACGAATGGGATGAATCTTGGAAATCAACCGTTGAAGCAACCAAACCAAAAGAATCTAATTTGTCGCTTATAAGAGCGTGGTTACCATATATCATCATCGCAGTTATATTAGTTATTACTAGGCTTCCATTTCTTCCAATTAAATCAACTTTAAATGGGAATGGCGTTCTTGCCGAAGTGTTTGCAATTAAGGTTCCAGAGTTTTTTGGTGTCGGAAACACATCTTACACTTTCAAATGGGCGTGGCTACCCGGAACAATATTTATTCTCGTTTCGTTCCTAATTATTCCAATTCATAAGATGAAAAGACAAGAAGTTGGACAAGCATGGAAAAACACAGGAAAACAACTATTAAGCGCCGCAATTGCTATTGTCAGTGGATTAGCTCTTGTTCAGATTATGAGATATTCTGGATCAAACGCATTCGATTCAACCGAAACAAAAAGCATGATTTTCTATATGGCTGAAGCGTTAAGCAAGGTTGGAAAAGTATTCTATGTAATAATTGCTCCTATTATAGGGGTGTTGGGTGCTTTTGTATCTGGAAGTAATACTGTATCAAATTCGCTATTCACAAATTTACAATATCAATCAGCACTTAACTTAGGATTACCAACAATATTGATTGTGGCTCTTCAAATTATAGGTGGGGCTGTTGGAAACATGATTTGTGTTAATAACACAGTTGCGGTTTGTGCAACAGTTGGAACAAACGGAAAAGAAGGCAAAATAATTAGAATCACTATTGCACCGACTATTGTTTATACAATATTAATAATTATAATATTTGTTTTATTGATATTTGCATTCAATGTTGCCTAAAACCATATAAGAAGCCCAGCATTTTGTGTTTTCGTTAATGATCCATAACTAACCTAACGCTATATCAAGAATCATCATGACGACAAAGCCGACCGCTAGGCCAATGGTGGCTAAATTTGAGTGAGAACCTTCATTAGCTTCAGGAATGAGTTCTTCAACAACAACATAAATCATAACACCTGCGGCAAAAGCAAGAGTGTAAGGGAGTATTGTAGCAACAAATGTTGTTAATAAAATAGCAAGTAAACCCGCGATTGGTTCAACTACACCAGATAAGCATCCAAGTAGGAATGCTTGCCATTTGGATTTTCCTTCTTCTTTTAAAGGAGTGGATACAATAATACCTTCTGGGAAGTTTTGAATTGCAATACCAATAGAAAGCGCAATCATTGCTTGTTCATTAATTGTTCCAGTCATCATACCTGCAATGACGACTCCAACAGCGAGTCCTTCTGGAACATTATGAAGAGTGACTGCTAACATCATCTTAAAGGTTTTAGAAAGTTTATTCTTTTTAACGCCTTCTTCTTGTTTATTTAAGTGAATATGAGGAACAACATAGTCAAGTAGTAGCATAAAGCCAATACCAATAATAAAACCAGCTGCAGGCACTAGCCACTTCCTAAAATCGCCTGGTTCGGTAAATGATTCAATTGCAGGTTGTAATAAGCTCCAAATAGAGGCTGCAATCATAACTCCAGAAGCAAAGCCTAATAATATTTTCTTTAAGCGAGGATGGATTTCCTTTTTCAAAAAGAAAACCATTCCACTACCGAGTACTGTACCCGCTAGTGGGATCAATAAGCATAAAGCGATTATTCCGTAATTCATATCCTGGTTGAGTATATCACAACACTTAATATAAAGAAACTATTAAAGATGCGACTTCCTGCAAGAATTCGAGTTCTTCTTGATGAAATCTGTCATATATTGGAGAATCGATATCAATCACCATTTTAATTTCATCATTTACGATTACTGGGACCACTATTTCACTTTTTGATAAAGATGAACAAGCAATATGTCCTTTAAACTTATTAACATCAGGAACGATAATGCTTTCTTTTTTATCAAATGATGTCCCACATACGCCTGTTCCTCTTTTTATAATTGTGCAGGCAACATCACCTTGAAATGGTCCTAGATATAACGTGTCTTTTTCCACAATATAAAACCCAGCCCAATTAATATTCTCTAATTTATATAACAAAGAAGAAATATTAGAGAGATTACTAATAAGTGGAACATCTTTATTAACGATGGATTTTATTTGTTCTAATAATAGTTTCATAGACTACGCGAAGAAGAGAACACCTAATTCAGTGTATTTGATAAAGACAAATTCAATTACTCCAGACCATTCTTGAGAAGTACTATCATTTAAATAAACATAAACTTCATACATTGGTATATAGTCTGTTTCTTCTTTAAACATATAATAAGCAGCAGTATTACTTGCAGTCTCTATAATTGACTTTGTATCATCAATTAATTCTGACACTTTATAATTAGCGTTTCTAATCGCTTGACGATAATTATCGATATAAGAAACCGCCTCGTTTTTATCATTGATTGAAAAATAGATAGAACAATATTCATCATATAAAGGACCTGGTTCAAGACCCAATTCCTCAAAATATGCGAGATATTCTTCGTCATAAACTGAAGCGTTCATCATGTCGGCGTAATCAGTCATTTCGATTTTACTAATTCCTTCATTTGCTGGAAGAGCCGCTAAATGCATCGCATCTGTTATTGGTTTAATTTCATCTAATGTCACTTCTTTAGTGGTCACCGCGAAATAGTGAGCGATTTGTAAATAACCATTAGGGAAGGCTTTCTTATTAGTTTCATCTTCTAATTCACTAACAGGAACATATTTGAACTCTAAGACAAGCTTATATCCTTCAACAGCGCTTGGTTTTGAATACTTTTTAATATCGCTAGTTAAATCGGATTCATCTTTAAACTTTAGTTGTGTTAATTCAAGAACAATATCACTCTCTTTTTGTTTGCTACTGCAGTAATCATATGTAAAGAACATATAGTTACCGTAAACATTTTGGAAAGCAAGTTTTAATCCAAGAGTATAACTCTTCAAGAATGGTGCTTCTAAAAAACCATATGTTGTTAAAGCAGAAAGTTGATAACTATTCCACTCTGTCTGTTTCACTAATGTTGTGTTTTTAATAAAGCTTTCAAGTTCTTTATCGGTGTTAAGTCCAATATTAGTCACTGAAACTGTGTAATTTGAAAAACCTGAAGACTTATTAAAGTTAACTTTAAAGTTATAGTCTTGATCTTTCTTGTTCAAGGTGATGCTAATAATGCTATCAAAAGCACCTGAAGAGAAAAATCCGGTGTCGATTAAAGATTCGCGTTGGTTTTTAATATCATTAAACGAATAACTATTTGAACCTTCACTATAAGTCCAATATTTAGATTGAATATAAGTAATACGGTAGAAGTTTAATAAGGAATCAGTAATATCCATTTCTTTATTTGGAGTAACCATTCCATGTTGATTATATCCACTCTCGGTTTTATATATTTCAAAGATTCCTTGTTCCATTCTCACAATCGCAGTGTCAACTTGATTAGTGATTTGGATCTTTAATATATCTTCACCAATATAGATTTGGCTTAATTCTCCATCACTCGCGGTGAAGTTTCTAGTTTTAATCGCATCATAAAACTCACTAATTTCAAACTTAGTAGGAGTAACAGGATCAATACCAGAAGATGGCTGATTACAAGAGAATAATGTTAACGCTAAAATAGGCAAAATAAGGGCTTTCTTACGCATTACGCTACCTCCGACATAATAATATTTGTGTTATCATCACCAATTAATCTAACCACTATAGAATCATTTTCTTTAACAGCGGCTAAGATATATGTCACACCATGTTTGATATAACCAGTAGTTTTGGTGTCATCCTCATAAGTTCTAGTTAAGGCTCCACTATTATGAGCGTAATTCCACATTGCTTCTTTAGTGTAATTTCCTTCTGTGACTCTCACCCATCTAGCAGGTCCAGCAGGAGTGTTAACAGTTAAAGTCAATGTGTCATATTTTAACTGTTTTCCTTTTGGGAAATTATCATATGTAAAATAATCATCAACATAATCAAGTTCAGGAGTGTCATCATGCACTGTTAATTGATATGTAACTCTATTATGTTTTAAAGAAACAGAGTTACCGTTAGACACTAAATCAACTTTATCTCCGTTAGAGAATATCTTTCCGTTACTAGTAGAAGTAAGGGTGAAGTTTGAATTATCTTCAGTGTGAACTGGAGAAGAACCAGTAAAGGTAATATCTCCTTCTTTAATTTCAAAACTGTCTCTACTAGTAGTTATCATAAATTTATCTTGATAGTCCCATTTACCGAAGGTTACTGGGTTTTGATAATATTTTCTACTAACTTCAGTTTTACTAAGCTGAAACACGCTATTATTGAAGGTAACTCTAATATCATCAGTGGATAAACTATGCGAGATAGTAAATGTTACGGAAGTAGAAGGGAAGAACAAACTATATTTTTCAACTTTGATATCGTTAAAAACAATTTTGTCTTCAGTTTCGCTTACTACTCCATCACTAAATGTTTGAGCGTAATCTCCTAATGAAAAATCTTCAACACAAAGATCATATTTAAAATGGTCACCATAGTCTTGGTTTCTAATTGTTAGTACAAAGCCACCATTTGGGTCATATAAGGCTAATTCTTCATTTTGTTTGATGTTATTAATAATTGGGTCGAATTTCTCTTCTGGAGTGGGTTTTTCACCACTAGAAGGGTTACATCCTGCCAACATGATTGTAAAAGGAATAAGTAATAGTAATCGTTTTTTAAGCATATTCTTCTCCTTTATATACCGGATGATTATTCAATAATTTAACATATTTTGAATAATAATTCTACATATACGGGTAATGAAAAAGGAGCCACTATAGTGTGACTCCTAAATTGTGTTTAAAGCACTATTGTTCTATTAGAAGAAATTGGTGTAGATATCAAGATAAATAATATTATCTTCGATTGTAACATCAATCATAATAGCTCTATCAGAACTAATATATGAACCATATTCAGGTGTGAATCCTGCTGCTTCTAATGCACCAAGATAATTATTATAAGCTTCTAATGCTTCAGCATCAGTTTCATAGGCAGCAGCAATCATAACCTCACTGAATCCAAATTCAGTTTCACCAGAACCTTCGTATATGCTAGCACCATCTAATGATGGGACTTCTGTATCTGGGAAGAATTCTGCGATTAAATCTGATGGGAAGGAATCATATGTAGTACCTGCGCTTTCAGCAGCATAGACTGAGATGAACATATATCCGAAATAGGAATTAATTTTAATGTTAATTGCCCCGTTGGTATATGTATTTTCATCAACAGGGGTGAAACTTTCACCTAAATCAGCAATATATGTAGCGATTGCATCATCTGCATCAGCATCTTCTGGTAATTCAAGAGTAATATCAAAGTGATCGCTATAATCAGTAAGTTCGACACTTAAATAATCGCCAGAATAAGCTGGAACTGTGCCATCGAAACCATATTCATTCATAAAGCTAACGATATCTTCTGCTGGCCATTCGGTTGATGGAGGAGTTACTGGTTCATTAGCATATATTTCAATGATTGTTGCACCATAATATGAAACGTAATAAATATCTACTTCGACACAGCCATCAGCGCTTTCGTAAATTTCAGTTGTGCCATATGTAGAGTGCGTCCAACCTTCGAAAAGTGCGGAGACATCTTCAACAACGTCACCATAAATGTAAACGTCTAATTCATCAGAGGTATATAATTGGGCAGCTGCAACATCAAAGCCAGCAAGACTTGGGAATTCGGTTGTAATGCCGAAGCCACTTAAGAAATTAGCGATAGTTCCGTCAGCATCAACTGATGGATATAAATCAGCATATGAATAGAATGTGATGATTGTATTTCCTGATGAAAGAATATCAACATCAGCTTCAATTAATTCGTTTGCATCAACGCATTCATAGCCATAGCTAGTTGGTTGTTCTGGAACATCCCATCCGCTTTCATCTAAAACAGTAAGAACATCGTTAACAAGGTCACCTTCTAATGTAACTTTAAGGTAATCATAGGTGTCTTCTTTATCAAGGGATAATTCATATCCAAGAACATCATCATCAAAACTAGAGAGATTTGGAGCGCTGAAGCCTGTGATTTCTTTCCTAGAAATAAAATCTGCTAACGCATCATTAAATGAATCATAATCAACTGGTTCTACATAAACATCAGCATATGAATAAATATAAATGAATGTTTGTTTATAAAGTGATGAATAACCAACTCTAGAGAAGACTAATTCGTCGTTACTTAATAATTCATAAATTCCAGATTCATTTGGTTCTGTTGGAATGTTTGTATATCCGATAGCTTCATAAGCATCTAAGACATCTTCAATAACATTGCCATCAATATATAAGCTAATTCCATCTGCGGAGAATGATGTTCCATAATATTCAACAACATTATCTTCGTAGTCAGAAAGATCTGGAACTGTGTGTCCTTCAACACCACGAGCGGATAAGAATGCGGTAATAAATCCTGTTAATGATTCATAATCACCCCAATCAGCTGGTTTGCTTGGTTCTGGTTCTACGTATGGTCTAACAACCATATATGTAATGCCAAATAAATAATTGACAGAAACTGTAACTGTTTTTTCTGGATTGCTAAAATTGTAGCCATAAGATCCTTCTTCACTACTCCATCCTTCAAATGCAGCACAAAGAGCTTCAAAGATATCTGCGCTATCATCAAAATATACATATGCAGAAACACCAAATCCATCTTCATCTGTTGGATCTAAATCGTATGAAGTAACATATTGATCAAATGCAGAGAGGTCTGGCAAAGTTGCTTCAATACCAGCGTCTTCTAAGAATTGAGCCAATGTATCATTAATTGAATCAAGTTCAACTGGCGCTTCCACTTCGGATGCGGATGCTTGGAAATATACTCCATCATAATTTGGGTTTTCATTGCCAGATTCTTCAAAAACATCAAATTCAAGGGCGATGTTTTCCCATAAGAAACCAATATATTCAACTGGTGTTCCATCGCTAAAGGAAGCTGATTTCCAATCAATAGATTTTTCAAAACCGGCTGGAACAAAATAGTTTTCAGAAACTGCTTTAACTTGTTCGACTGTAGCTGAGTTTCCAAAGTTAACAATAATGTAATCACCATCTAAATCGTGGTGTGTAGGTATTGTGCTTTCTAAGAGTGTAGACATTAATTCTCCAACAGCGTCAATTGCAGAAGCTGCAGTATAAGAGAGTTCACCACTTCCGCTTTTAACATAGAAGGAGACAAGATTATATGGTGCTTCACCTTCTTCAACGTAAGTAGTAAAATCCAACAAATCAGCATAAGCATCTGTTTCACCGTATTTTAATTTGAAGTCTTCCGAAGTTTCTTCGTCCGCAGAAACAACAGTCCAACCAGCAGTTTTAAGTGCGTTTTTATAAGCAACTAATTCTGCACTTGTAGTGTCATTAACATAAACATCGAAATATCCTTCAAACGAGTCATCGGTTTCGAAGTTTGCTTTTTCACTTGCTGTTGCATATGATGGTAAATTTTGAATGTCAATTTCATATCCGGCAAAGAATGCCTTGATATCATCGACTGGGAATGACGTTACATCGCCTGGATCACCGCCTGGAGTGTCTCCACCTGGGGTATCTCCACCTGGGGTATCTCCACCTGGGGTATCTCCGCCCGGTGTGTCGCCGCCTGGAGTGTCGCCGCCTGGAGTGTCTCCACCTGGGGTGTCACCACCTGGGGTGTTTCCACCAGAACTTCTAGGGGCACATGAGACCGCTAAACCAACTGTGAGAAAGGCGAATAGCATTGTTTTCACAAATTTTGAGTTCATAGTTAAACCTTCCTTTCTTTTTAACTAAATTTGTTTTCTATCTTATAGAGTTTTTAAAATCTAGGCAACAATTTTTGATTGATTGCATCTAATAATTGTGAGTTTTTTAACGAAAAATAAAACACTTTTATTTAAATAAAAAAAATGCAAAAAATAGATTTATCAGAAATTTTATATATTTTCCTTTAATAAAATAACAAAATATACTACATGCGCTAGAAAGAAGGAACGCTAAAAGGACAAATGTTGAGAAGATATCACATCAATACTTTGTCTCAATTATTTATCAATCGTTTGTCTGTGACCACCATATCCATCTTGATATCATGACTATCATTTGGCAGCTCTTTAAAAAGCAATTCTTCAAAGCATATGCCGACCTTTATACCTTTGAAATTCAATAAATATTTGTCGTAATAACCTTTGCCATGTCCTAGTCTATTCATTAACCTATCAAACGCCACTCCTGGAACGATGATTAACTCGAGGTCATCACACTCTATATGCTTATTGCTTAGTGGCTCCCTAATTCCATAGTTATTAATTGTAAAACTATCAGCAGATAAGTCTGAAATTTCTATAAATTTTATCTCATTTTGCGTTATTTTCGGTGCAAATACCTGCTTTTTGCTCTTAAAGAGCGAGTTAATCAATGAATCGATATTCACTTCATTATCTTTTGCTAGATAAACACCAATACGATTGTATTTAGAGCACAAAGAAAATAGCGTTTTAACGATACTAGTTTCTTTAACCTGTTTATTCACTATATGTTTCGATCTTTCTATGGCTTGTTTTCTTACGATTTTCTTGTCCATACAAATACGCGCCTTACGCTTAAATTATATTATCTGTTTAATTTTTAAAGTTCACAATTTTTCTATTAACAAAATAACTCATTCAAAAAATGTTGCAAATACAACCACGAAATGTCATAATATGGTTGTAGATGGAAACGAAAACTTATTTTGACATCATTAGAGACATCATGAAATGTCGTGGCGGTTATATCACGCGGAAAGATATTAACGACCACGATGTTCCTTCCGCGGTGCTCTCTCAATATGTCAAGAAGTTCGGACTAGTGAAGCTCGATACGGGCTTCTATGCGAACCCAGATTGGGAAGTTGATCCGTATCTCATCTTCCAATATGAGTATCCTAAGCTAGTCTATTCGTTTTGTAGCGCTGCTCATCTACACCATTTAATTAGTATTACACCAGACTATTTAGAGGTCACTGCTCCGAAAAATTATCGACCGTTTCCATTACCTCGGAGCGGTGTCACATTACATACAGACACCAAAGATAATACTTATAAATTAGGTATTATTGAGGTATCAACATCTTTAAACCATCAAGTAAACGCTTATGATTTAGAGAAGACTATCTGTGATTTAATCAAGAATAAGAACAAAATCGATAACAAGTTATTTGTCGAATGCTTGTCTAATTACAAAAAAAGAGCAGATAAGAACATCATTCATCTATTTAATTATGCTAAGGAAATGAAAATCGAGCACGAATTACATAATTTGTTAGATGTTATTCTTAATGAAGATAATTCATTAATCCTCTAATTAAAGAGAGAAAGATTGAAAGATGAAAAAAGCAATACTATTACTTATTTTTCCTTTACTTTTAACAGGTTGCTCTTCTTTAGTCGAAAGTAATAATAATTCACCTATTAAAGAAGAAACACCTATTACGGATATCGCTACTACTGAACAAATTGAGGAAATAACTGAAACTATTCCTGAAGAAAACATTGAAGAAGTTGAAGTTATTGAAGAAGAACCAGTCATCATAGATGAACCAATCGAAGTAATAGAGGAAGAAACAATCGTTGAAACCCCTGTTGAAGAAGAAGTCGTTAGTGAAGATCCTATTGAAGAAGAAACATTATCTTCGTATGAAGATCATCCTGTTTATAACGAATATGGTGAATATATTTCACCAGTGTATCGTGCAGGAGGAGTAACTGAAGCTAGCACTATTCATATCGATGTTAGAAGAACAGAAGCCACTATTACTGATTCTGGTCGTGTTAATCAAAAGATGGATATCGTCTTCCTTGATTATAACTATGCTGGATTAGAAAACCTTGGTTATCACTGGCTTGATGTCAGAGTTACTCTAACTGCTAGAGAAGTTAATGACGGCTATCAATATCTCTTCTTATATAACACCAGCAAGTGTCAATCTGTCGGTGAAAGCTTATTAGAAAACTTCTTCCCATGCGCAGGAGATGGCATTAAACAAGGAATGCTATTTAAAGAACAATTCGAATTAGGTCCAGGATATAAGCAAACATCTTGGGAAATTAGAGATTTCCACTTCTATGTTTACGTTGGTAACATGATTGATAACCTTTATCTTAGATATGGTGCTAATGGATTTCTCGCTGATACTTGGGTAAATAAAAATGTCGAAGTATCAATCACTCCTAAAAAGACTATCAACTAGTAGTTATTACGATAATCCACGAGACGGGGCAACCCGTCTTTTTTTATTGTTTCAAAGCATCAAAAAAGATTGGTTTTAGCCAATCTCTTTCGCGTTATTGATATTTTTACTTAACTTCTACTGCGACTGGATTGTTGCCATCGTAATAGAGATTATATTTTCCAAATGGGGCTTGCGCTCTTAATACGAGTTCGCTACCTGAATAGCAAGCGTAGATATTTTGAGCAAAGAATGCACCGGTCTTATTAACTTTAACAGAAATCGCGTTTGTAATTGATGAATAACTTGCTTCAATAGTGAAGTAATCTTTTTCATCAATGACGAATTTAACGCCTTCATAATCTGCAAACTTCTTATTTACATCAGTGTAAGTAATTGCAGCGCCTTCATCTTCGCTAGTTTTACGGCTCTTTAGGACATAATTACCTGCTGTATCAAATGTTGCAGTAATAACGTGTGTGTTTGTAGTAATTGTGGTGACGTTATTTTCTTTAGCAACACTACTAATGTTTTGAGCAAGGTTATTAATATAAATCTTATCTTCAACAATGAAGATTGTATTTGCACTTCCATCTCCGTATGCGCCACGTAATTCAAATAATCTGTCATCGATATAGAACAAGTTAGCGTTTTCAAGAACTAATGCATAATCAGTTTTCACAAATGGTACATCAGCGGTTCCTTGAGCGGTTTCAACATAAGCGTGAATCATATATCTAGTTCCATCAGAGGAGAATGAGTATGGATATTGAACATCTCTAACAAGCCCACCTTTTCCATCTGGTGTATCAAGTAAGAATTTTCCATCGTTGGTGAAGGTAATGTGTTCCACTCCATAATCACCGAGAGAAGAATAAATGCCTTTAAATGAATTGAAAACTTTCTCTCCGATAAATGAACCAGCGTACATTAATTGTTCGCCTTGAGGAACATAATATTCAATTGTGCCAACAAAGTTTGGAACAAAGTATCCAAATTTAGTTAATAAAGCATACTTATATGTGGAATCTAAATTGATTAAAACGATATTATATTGAGTTTCTTGATTGTCTAAATACAATTTTCCACCATTGTATCTAACCGTTGTTGCTCCATCGTTTGTATAAGTGCCTTCCAAATTGTCTAGTTTAGATTTCTTTAACAAGTAATCAAAATCGCCTGTCTTGTTGGATAAGACATAAATATCTTCGTTAGAGTCTAAACAGAATATGGAGTAATCGCCCATTTTAAATCCGACTGAGTCAAGTGTTTCATCTAAATATAATTCGCCTTGTTTATATTCTGATCCGTTGATTGAATATGTGAAATCATCAACCACAATTTGGATACCTGAAAGCGGATTAGCAAATGTATCTCCGAATACATCGTTATAATGTTCTTTTTGGAACACATAACCACTGTAGTTGCCATAACTAATAGTGCCGATAAAGCTATTAATCTTCTTTAATTTATATGATTCACCACTCGCATCGAATGTTGTTGCTACTCTTCCATCTTCGTCTGCAAAGACTTTTTTGTTTGAAATATCTACTCCATTAACTTGGAAAACTTCAATGTCTTCAAATGTATCCCAATCAATGTCGTAATACATTGTGAGTTTTGTTTTGAAATCACCAGTAACAAAGTTTGTTTCAGTGTAATCTAATGAATAGCCAGTTGATGTAGGAGCAAAGATATGTTCTTCTTTTCCATCAGTGAATGTGAAATTGTTAATTGAAGAAGTCATTGTAATGGTAGATTTATCTTCAAATGTGAATGTGTATTCCACTCCATCAATAGTTCTTTCTTTACTGAAGGTTGCTTCTTTTCCATCAATTGTTGCAGTGATTCCAGTAGCTTTATAGCTATCATCATATGTAACTTCATAACTATTTTTGTGAATATTACCGTCTTCATCAACAATATCAGTTAAGAACATTGTTGGGTCAGCGTAATATCCTGAATAAACTTTTCCTGCTAAGAAGTTATAAAGGTTTCCACTTGCGTCTGGGAATAAATTAAATCCAAATAATTCACCATCAGATAAATCTAAGAAATCTGCAACGATCGCAACGGTATCGTTATAGAAATATAATCCAGGAACAACAATGATGGACGTATCCATATAATTGCCTGCATGATATGTATTCATTTGATAGCCAGGCAATTTTGCGTTGTCATATGATTTCATCACGTTATCAATGACAACACAGTTGTTATAATCACTGAATTCAAATTCAGCAACACCATTATATGTTCCAGCAAACATTGGAGCTTCAATTGTGTATAAGGCTTGACTAACATAGTTACCATCAATCTTTTTTTCAAAAGAGACAAATTTTAACTCTGAAGCGGTCAATGTAACACGGTAATCGTCATCATTTCTTTGCTTGCCATAATAGATAGAATAGACGGTTTCTTTCACGTTTTTGGTGATTTTTTCACCACTTTCGTCATAATCATCAACGTCATAAGAAATCTCTTCTTGTTTGATGTCTGTTGGGTAAAGTTTCTTTTCTCCATCTTTATTAGTGATAGTAGCAAAATCTTTTTGAATTACAAGACTACCATCAACACCTTTAAATGAATCGAGCATATAACCATAATCTTTGTCATTGTATTGAGGTGGGACATATTGAGGTGTACATCCACCTAACGCTAATGAGGCAAGGATGAGTGGCATAATTAGTTTATTTCTTTTCATAACTCTTCTCCTTCTTGTGAGCGAAATGATTTTAGCACAATGTTTTATAATATAAAAGTTTTGTATGCAACAAAAAACCGGCGAGCCGGTTAATTGTGTGTTTATTACTATTTATCCCCTTCACCTTTTGCTTCTTGGAAGAGTTTTTTCATTGTTGGATTATTGTGAGTGAGTTTCTTTACGGATAACTCTTGAGCCTTATCGTTAGCGAGCCTTAAGTTTCTATCCGCTCCGATAAGTCCTTCTTTAACTTTATTAAGATGTTCAATAGTTTTGTCTATTTCTTCAATTGCTTTATTAAATCTTTCGTTTGCTAAAGCGTAGTTCTTTCCAAACTTTTCTTGGAACTCTAACAACTTGCTTTCAAAGTTACTAACATCAACGTTTTCAGTTTTGATAATCTCAAGTTCTTGTTTGTATTTAAGTGAATTAAGCGCAGCGTTTCTTAATAAAGTAATAATAGAGATAAAACATTGAGGCCTAACAACATACATCTTTGGATATTTCCATGAAACATCTGCAATACCAGCGTTATAGAAATCATTATCAGCTTCTAGTAGAGAAACAAGGACTGCATATTCACAATTTTTTTCTCTTCTATCTTTATCAAGTTCTTTAAGGAAGTCTTCGTTTTTATGTTTTGTTACTGTTTGATCGTTTTCATTTTTCATCTCAAACATGATGGAAATGATTTCAACATTGTTCTCATCAAATTCACGGTAAATGAAGTCACCTTTTGAACCACTACTAGCGTCATTATCTTTTTCAAAATAAGCATTAGGGAACGCAGTCATTCTGAGTCGATTGAATTCAATTTGACAGTGCTGCTCTAATGTTTCACCAACAAGTTTAGTGGACATCTTGGTCTTTAAATCTTTATAATAAGCAACTTCGGTTTCTTTACCTTTTAGTTTTTCTTCATATTGTTCTTTTAAAGATTGGAGTTTAAGTTGTTCTTCGCTTTGTTGAAGTTGAATCTTATTGCGTAATTCTAAAAGCTCTTTCTCCTTTTCAGAAATTGCCTTATTGATTTCAGATTCTGTTTTAGCTTTAACAAGTTCTATTTCGCCACTTAATTTACTTAATTCTTTTTCTTTTTCAGCGATAGCCTTCTCAGCTTCTATCTTTGCGTTATTCTTTGTTAATTCAATTTCACTATTGAGTCTAACGATTTCTTGTTCTTTTAAACTCAATGCTTCCTTAACAGCAAGGTCTTTTTCCACTTTAGCGGTTTCTAATTCTTTTTTAAGAAGATTAATTGTTTCTTGTAGTTTTGCTAAGGCTTCTTTATTAGAGGATTCTAGTTGAACTTGTAATAGTTCTTTTTCTTTTGCTTTGCTTTCTTCAAGTTGTTTAATTCTTTCTTGTAATTCTTTTTCAAAGCTTTGATTTCTAACTTGGGACAATAATTCAGCGTATTCTCCTTCATCAACTTCAAATACGCGACCACAATGTGGACATTTTAATTCACTCTTCATGAATATTACCTCCAGTATTTATGCAATAATAATTCTATCATTTATTAGAAAAATTCCCACTTAAATAAGATGGGAATATTCTATATATTATTTGTTTTTAAGAACTCCGCTATTTTTATGATCGAAGGGATGCATTGTTCATATTTAATATGGTCATAAAGAAGAGGAAATGTTTTACTATTGTAATCTTTCTTATATGTGTCTTGCTCAACTAATTCGAATAGTAACTTTGATACAACAGAATCTTTTTTTGCAGAATAGCAAGTTGACAAATCTTCTCTATATTTTTGAACCTTTTTAAATAAATCAATAAAGTCGTTATTGAGTTCTACATATTTGAGCAGTTGATATATGTCATAAATATGTCTAGACTGTCGATCAAGTTTCTTGGAAATGTGATAATCACAAATAGCAAATATTTTATCAACAAGCGTTCTTTCTTTTGTGATCGTAAGTACTTTAAATGGCGCTAAATCGTATTGTTTGACCAAATCATCTCTACCTATTTGCTGTAAGTACTTGCCAATAATTGTTTGCGCTATTTTTTCTTCAATCGGGAACGCTGGGGTTTGTGTTGCCCACTCCACAATCACTTTGTCTCCAAGCACATTATAAGATGAACTGTATGAGCAAATATATCTATTAAACACTCTTTTGCTTCTAATATCTTCCGGATTCGAAACATGCAAAGAAACCGCCTCAATTGCATCAAAAAATGATTGCTTTATCTTTTTTCTTTGGCCAACAGTAATTGTCTCGTCCAAATAGGAAATATCGATGTCTTCTGAAAATCTGTTTATTATTTTTTGGCACACGCTTAAACTTGTCCCGCCTTTGAAAACAAATTTTTCATTTCGAGATGTAAGTTCTTTTAATATAGAAATCGCGTAATAGTCCTTTTCAACATATTCTGGCAATATACCTAATTTGTCTGATATTTCTTTCAATAGTTGTTTAAATAAATCATTGTTACTTAACAAAAGCATCAATTAATCCTCCTTCAACTATTTTTTTAAGAGTGTGATCACTATATAGGCCGATGTATTGAGAAAAGTCTCTTCTACTCAATCCGTTGTTTATAATATAGTTTCTCAACAATTGTTTGTTTTCTTTTACTTCTTCAATAGAGATAAAATAAAACATATCTAGGAACTGCAATATTTTATAGTTCAATGCATCAATGTCGACCTTTGATTTTCTTATAATTGCATATTGATTAGAAATCGAAATCAATCTTTTCTTACTACTTGTTCGGTTAGTTGTTATTTCTAAAATAGCAGGAACCTGCTGAGACATGCCTATTTGGTTTAAAAAAGTAAGACCTGAATAATATCCACAAACAAATAAATCTTTGTGCGCATCAACACAGTTTGGTTCGTACAAATATTTGTTTTCCAATACATCTCTTAAAGTAATTCCGCTTCCAAACTCGTTATTACTTCTAATAAAATAAACACCATTTGATTTTTTCTCTATTTTTCCTCTTTTATAAGCACGGTAAAACTCTTCTTTAATGGCGGCTTTACTTTTTTTACCAATTCTGACATCTTTCAAAAAAATTGGGGTGTCATATCCATAAATAGAAGTGAGGTAACTTACGATTTCCATGCATTAATTATAGCAGTATTATGAGAAAAGTTCAATTTGGTAACAAAAAATTGTTATACCATAGGTATAAAAAAGTAACATATTATTTTATTCTTTATTATTAATGAAAAAATAAAGTAATTTAGAATCGTATGAACTACTTATTTGATAACCACACTGGCATTGTTGCCTGCCCAAGAACAATCTTTGAATATAAAAGAGAAGATAATCTCTTAATATTTGAATTTAAAGCAATGTCATCTTCATTAGAGAGCTATTCAAATATTGATAACGATGATTTATGGAGACTTAATGTTGTCGAAGTATTTTTAGATTTAGGAGATGACTTCTATTATGAGCTTGAAGTTGCCCCAAATGGCGCGGTCTTCGTTGCTACAATCAAAGATCGAAAAATAACATTTATTAATAGAGATTTCTTTAAATCAAAAGTTGAAATTGAGGGCGACACCTACAAGGTAAAGATGGAAATTGATTTATCTAAACTAGTAGTGAGTGGCCCAATTAGATATAACGCTTTTAGAGTTGAAGTAGTCAACGACGTACAAATATTAGAAGCTCTTAATCCAACTTATTCAGATACTTTCCATATAAAAGAAAAATTCATTGAGCTGAAATAGAAAAAAATCTCCAACATTAAGTTAGAGATTCTTTTTTTACTTTTCTACATCTTCACGATGTGTGTCGTGAGTGTCTGGATTATATATTTCACTAATCCACATTATTGTGTGAGTGTTACATTCACCAATATTTTTTATTTGATGAGTGTATCCAACTCTAATATTTACTGGATGTGGGTGTTCTCCATCAACAACATCAGTAATCATGTCGTTTGTTTTTACATCTCTTTGTTTGATTTCAGACTTTCCAATCACTGTGTAAAAGATTTCTTTTTTATAGGTATGATAATGGCCGCCTTTTGTAATTCCAGGAAAGGCAACATTATCACTAATTTGTCCCCACTTCTTAGATTTATATAACTCTTCAAAGCTTCCACGACTATCTTCAGCGTAGTTAAATGTATATCCATCTTCACTTAAATAATCACAGAAAGTTTTAAATAGTTTTAATTCGAATTCATCATGAAGTAGAGGCAAGTGTCGATCACTTTCAATCTCTTGTTTAAAGTAATAAAGAAGGTCCGCTAATCTGCCCAAAGAGCAGTCATAAATTGGATAAACAGATTGAATATCTTTTTTACCTACATGTTCACTTTCTTCAATCACTCTTAAAAACTCATTTACGATGTCAGTTACGTAGTTATAATGAACAACATATTCACGATCTCTAATTTGAATTGGAAGGTCATGAGCAATGTTATAACAGAAGGTCGCAGCAGCGGAATTATAGTTTGGTCTACACCATTTGCCAAAGACATTTGCGAGTCGATAAACATAAACTGGAAGGCCACTATTAAAGAGGAAGTCTTCACCCATCTTTTTGCTCTTTCCGTAATCATTATCGAGCTCCGCTTGAATAGAACTAGACATGATAATTGGGGTAAATTTTCCTTCTTTTTTTAGCAAATCCACTATTTTTGCAGTAAAATTCGTGTTTCCGTTATAAAACTCTTCTACAGTGAGTGGACGGTTAATTCCAGCAAGATGAACAACGAATTCTGCTTCCTTAATAAACGCTTTTAATTCGTCTTCAGTTGAAGAAATATCATACTCAAAAACAGTGTGTCCTTTTCGCTTTAAAAGTTGGCACATGTGCTTTCCAATAAAGCCTTGCGCCCCGGTTACTAAAACTTTCATTTTAATATTTTCTCCACACCATTTTGTTGACAACGCCAGTGTAAGATTGAATTAATTTTATAACCTTATCACTGACATTTGTGTCGACGTAATTTTCAACTGGTTTACAGCCGTTTTTATTTAATACTGCAACTTCAACCGCTTGAAGTAAATTCTTCTCATCAATACCTGCTAAAACGAAGCATGCTTCATCAAGAGCTTCAGGTCTTTCGGTGCTTGTTCTAATACAAACTGCAGCGATTGGTTTATTAATTGAAGCATAGAAACTACTTTCTTCTGGAAGAGTACCGCTATCGCTAACAACACAATAAGCATTCATTTGTAAATTGTTATAATCATGGAACCCGAGTGGCTCGTGCATAACCACTCTTGGATCAAGTTTGAATCCAGTTGCTTCAAGTTTCTTTTTGCTTCTTGGATGGCAACTATAAAGAATTGGCATATCGTATTTTTTAGCTAATTCATTAATCGCATTAAATAAGCTAAAGAAGTTCTTATCGGTATCAATATTCTCTTCTCTATGAGCGCTTAATAAGATGTATTTGCCTTTTTGAAGATTTAATCTCTTAAGAACATCACTATTTTCAATTGATTTTAAGTTATTTGTGAGAACTTCCGCCATTGGAGAACCAGTGACATATGTTCTTTCTTTTGGTAATCCACAATCAGCAAGATATCTTCTCGCATGTTCACTATAAGCAAGATTAACATCAGAAATAATATCGACGATTCTTCTGTTAGTTTCTTCTGGTAGGCATTCATCTTTACATCTATTACCTGCTTCCATGTGGAAGATTGGGATATGTAAACGTTTAGCGCCGATAACGCTTAAACAGCTATTTGTGTCTCCTAACACTAAAACTGCGTCAGGTTCATTTTCTACCATCACTTGATAACTTTTAGCGATGATATTTCCCATTGTTTCGCCAAGATCTTTACCAACCGCATCTAAATAGATGTCTGGATCTTTGATTCCTAAGTCTTTGAAAAACACACCGTTAAGGTTGTAATCATAATTTTGACCAGTATGAACAAGTAGAGTGTCAAAATAATCTCTAGCTTTGTTAATAACTGCCGCTAAGCGGATGATTTCTGGGCGTGTACCCACGATAATCATTAATTTAAGTTTTCCATTATTCTTAAACATAAGGAATCCCCCTATTCGTGTTGTTTAACAGGTCCACCAAAGAGTTCTAACTTCTTAAGAAGATTCTTCATACCTTCAACATCAAGTCTACCAGTATTATGTGATGTATAACTCTCTCCTAAGTTTAACTTTTTATTTCCCATTGAGAAATATTTATCATAGTTAAGGTCTCTATTATCAGCTTTAACACAGAAGAAGTTGCCTAAATCAACAGCCTTAAGCATTTCTTCTTGTGTGACTAATGTTTCATATAATTTTTCGCCGTGTCTCGTTCCGATATAAGAGATACCAGTTTTGCTGCCAGTTAAATCAATAACCGCTCTTGCGAGTGTTTCGATTGTAGCGGCAGGTGCTTTTTGAACAAATAAGTCACCTTGTTCGCCATGTTCAAATGCATATAAGACTAAATCGACCGCATCATCTAACGTCATCATAAATCTAGTCATATCTGGATTAGTGATGGTGATTGGTCTACCTTCATGAATTTGATTTAAGAAAAGAGGAATGACACTTCCACGGCTAGCCATAACGTTTCCATATCTAGTTAAACAAAGAATTGTGTCGCCTGGTAAAAGTTGTCTACTTCTAGCAATAACGTTCTTTTCCATTAAAGCTTTTGAGATACCCATCGCATTAATTGGATAAGCGGCTTTATCGGTTGATAAGAAGATGGCTTTTTTAACTCCGTTTCTAACACAAGCGGTAATAACATTGTCACTTCCGATAACATTAGTTCTAACAGCTTCCATTGGGTAAAACTCGCAAGAAGGCACTTGTTTTAATGCAGCAGCAGAGAAAACATAGTCAACTCCCTTAAAAGCATCAACGATAGATTCAAGGTTTCTAACATCACCAATATAGAATTTGAGTTTGCTATTGTTATAAGCCTTTCTCATGTCATCTTGTTTCTTTTCGTCACGAGACAAGATTCTAATTTCTTTAATTTCAGTATCTAAAAATCTATCAACAACAGCATGACCAAATGAACCAGTACCACCGGTAATGAGTAAGACTTTGTCTTTAAGGATTGAAGTATCTTTAGCAGCGTACTCCATAAGTCTATCCTTAATTCCCTCTAGTTTAATTTGATCAGCGTTATTTTCATCGCTTTCATAAGCAATATAAGTTCTAAGTGGCATTCCAACCACATTAGCGGCTTCTTTTTGTGTTAATTTGCAATTTTTGCGTAATTCTTTTAATGTCATAATTGCACCTCTTTCACATATATTATATATATTTATAGGATATAAAAAAGAAAAAAGTGCAAATTTTGCATTTTTATACTTAATTCTTTCATTTTTCTATTTCTTGATGCTTAAGAGTTTAGCGAGTTCTTCCACTGCTAATCTTGTTTTAGCGGCGACATCTAATTCTTTAGGAGGGAAACAGTAAAATGTTGAATTACTATCACCAACCGCAATCATATCTCCAAGTTCATACCAGAAGTAATCAGAATACAAACTATATTGTGATTTAGGTGATACTTTGAAATCTAATTTGCCATCACATCCAGTGAGGTGGAAACCATTCTTATCGTGAATGAGTCTACCTTTACCAATGTTATATAAACACTTTGTTCCTTTGATTGCTCTAATATCAACTTCAGTGTCTAACTTGTAGGTTCCGGCCTCAATTTCATTTTTAACACATTCTCTTTCCCATTTATACCAATCTGGAACATGGGTGAATTTTTCTTCTTTATTAATTGCTTTTAAGAATCCGTTTTCAGTTAATTCCCATTTAGCAGAGCAGTTTTTACATTCTAAATGTATTCCTTTACCCACCATATGGTGTTCGCTGCCACAATGAGGGCATTTATATAAAACACGGTTAAGATAATCCGCTCTAAAAGGTTCGTTCACAATTATGTTGTGTTCTTGTTGATATTTAAAATTATCAAATTCAAATTGCTCTTGAAGGACTTTATTTAATTCTTCAATACTCTTTTCTTCAATATCTTCTTTAGAAAGGAGATAAATCATATCTGCATCAACATCAACTTGTCTTAATTGAAGTGCGTTATATAAAGGATCTCTTAAAAACGCTCCATGAGTTTTAATCATCACCACCGGAACATTTAGAAGTTTTAATAATCTTCCAAGAGATTTAGGCAAAACAGTCGCGGTTCCATCAAAAGAATAACTAGCTTCTGGATACATAAGAATTGATGAACCTTTATCCACTGCATATTTCATATCATTGAACAAATGATAATCAGTAACAAATTTCTTAGTAGGAATACATCCTAAATGTCTAAGTAACCAGTTTTGTCCAATAAGCCCATCTTCAGTACAAATGATATTAAATGGACGTGGATATAAAATGGTCGAGGCAATCTTTAAATCGATGAAACTTGAATGATTCATCAAAAAAAGAGCGGGTTCCTTATGCCCTAATTTCTCCATTCCATATTCTTTATGAGTGAAATGAGTGACCTTTAAATCACCTGAAGACACTATCTTAAGTAAGGTTCTAAAAAGAATAGATGGTTTAAGTGGTTTTAATCTTTTCTCAACTGGAAGATTAAGAAAATCTTCGTACGATATGTCTTTAGTTTTTATTTTCATGGAAGTTCACTAAAAACCTCTCCCACAGGTCTATTAATTTCTAAGGTAACATCTTGATCAACATTTAAATGTTCTTTATTGATAACAACAATATATTTTCCGTTAAAGTATCTAATTAATCCACTGGCAGGATAAACAGATAAAGAAGTACCAGCAACAATAATTAAATCAGCAGTCGAAATAGCCTCAAGCGCCGCAGATAACACTTCTTGATCAAGTGGTTCTTCATATAAAACAACTTCTGGTTTAATGATCCCTCCACAATGTGGACATCTAGGAATATCGTTAGTGTCTAAAACAATACTTAAATCATATTTTCGGTAACAATCCATACAATAATTTCGATGAATTGAACCATGTAATTCTAAGACGTTTTTTGAGCCCGCCATTTGGTGTAATCCATCGATGTTTTGAGTGATTACAGTGAGGTTCTTGCGTTTTTCCAGCTCTGCTAGATATAAATGAGCCTTGTTTGGTTTAGCGGTTGTGCTAATCATAAATTCACGATAAAACTCATAGAATGTTTTAGTGTGTCTCATGAAGTAAGTATGGGAGAGCATTTCTTCATATGGACGACCATATTTTGATCTTAAATTATAGAGCCCATCTTTACTTCTAAAATCTTTAATTCCACTTTCAGTGGACACTCCAGCGCCACCAAAAAACACGATTCTATCTGAACTATCAATTAAGTGCGCTAAACGCTCGGTCTCAATATTCATATTCTTATTATAGATTATTTTAAATAATCGTGATAATATACATTTGCTTTTTTGGTTTATGGAATTAACTTATAACATTTCATATTCAATCGCTTCGCTTGTTATAAGCGCTATTTTGTTATTCATTGTCAGCGTTCAATACACTAGAACAAATATCTTAAATAACAGATATAGATATTTCCTCATCTCTGTTATTGTGATGATTGGTTTAGATATCATAACTGTCATTAGTAATGACAACGCTTCAGTTATTCCTAACTGGGCAAACCACTTACTTAATGGACTATATTTCCTATCAGGAACAGTTGTTGCTATTTTGTTCTTATATTACGTTATTTCTATCGCTTTAGTTGAAACAAAGAAAGAAACAAGAAAAAAGTTTTACGTAGTAAACCTCATAGCCTTAGGCTTATTTATTATCACTTTAATAATTAACGGATTCCTTGGTTTCTACTATAACTTTGATGGTGGAACATATAACCACGGAGTTGCTTATCTAGGTGTCGATATATTGTTCATTTTATATATCGTCGAGGCAATCGTTGTTTTTATTGTAAAAAGAAAACAATTCAAAGTCGCTCAAAGAATTTCTATTATTGTCTTCTTAGGGGTTTTCTTTACCACTTTCGGACTTCAATTATTTGTTTTCCCAAAAGTCTTGTTAAGTGATTTTGGTAGCGCTTTAGGAGCATTAACTATCTTCTTTACAATTGAAACA
>JBGURM010000009.1:0-30459 GCA_045132035.1 Bacilli bacterium | reverse complement strand
AGAGGTCTTTTCTTTAAAAAGTTCAATATCTATAAATTTTGGAGTGGAAATTACTTTTTTTCATCACACCCCAGAATTGATAGAGCCAAATAGAATTATTAAGAGGCGTCTATTGAAAATAGGCGCTTCTTTTTCTATAATCTTGTTAGACAAAGGACATTTAGTATGATTGCTATTGGTGTAGATATTGGTGGTACCTCTATTAAAGGTGCTTTTATTAACGAACAAGGAACTATTTTAAATCGCTTTTCGATGAAGGTTGATAGAGAAGCTGCTCCAGAAGGAGAAGTTGGAAAACTATGTGATCTTATTCTCCAAGATAGAGATAACCTTAAAACAAACGAAGAAATTAAAGGCGTTGGAATTGGTATTCCAGGCATTTTAAATATTGATGATGGAATTATCGTTTCTAGTCCTAATCTCCCTACTTGGGATGGTTTCGCTATTAAAGAATTTATGGAAAAAAGGCTTGGTTATAAAGTCCTTATTAATAATGACGCGAATGTTGCGGCATTAGGCGAAGCTAAATTTGGTAGTGGTAAAAACTATCATGACTTAATCATGATTACTCTTGGCACTGGTGTTGGTGGAGGAGTTATCATTAACGGAAAACTTTTTGATGGTAACAAACATCAAGGAGCAGAACTTGGCCATATGGTTATTAGATTAAATGGAAAGCCATGTGGATGTGGTAGAAGAGGATGCTTTGAAGCATATGCTTCAGCTTCAGCATTAATTAGAGATACAAAATTAATGATGAAAAGACACCCAATTAGCATGCTTACTGAGATTGAAAAAGAATTAGTGGGTATCGATGGAAGAAATGCCTTCTTAGCCGCTAAACGTGGTGATAAATATGGAATCAAACTCGTTGATAATTATGTTAAATATCTTTCTGAAGGTTTGATTAACTACTGTAACATCTTTAGACCTGAAGCTATTATTCTTTCGGGCGGTATCGCTAATGAAAAAGAATACTTAATTGATAAGGTTGTTGAATACCTTGAAAAACATACATATGGAATGAAAGGAAGTCCTAAAGTTGAAATTTTAAATGGCAAGCTCGGATATGACTCTGGTAAAATTGGAGCGGCCTCTTTAGTGTTATTTGAATAAAATGAAGATTTATAATTACATCAAACTGTTTATTTTTATCGCCTTCTCTGTTCTACTTTTCATCTTTAAAGAAGAACTAGTTGCAGACTTAAATTATTTTGTCGGTTCGCTTATTTTAGCGTTCGGTGTTGAAAATATTATTGTTATCGTCATCACCCAAAGAAGAAAAAGTATTAGAAGAATTAGATTCTCCTTCTCCTTATTTGAAATTATTTTAGGTTTAACCATTCTTACTGCAGTTACAGATTTTGCTTATGTATGCGTGATGTGGGCAGTGTGGTCCTTATTAAGACAATCAATTGATATTAACGAAGTGTTTAGAAGGGAATTATCCACTGTTATGTCGTTAATTGTCTTGTCGCAATCTATTGTTTCTATTGTTTTCTCAATTATGTTGATCTTAGAACAAAGCGAGCATCATGCGATAACTCACCTATATTTACTAATTGCGGAACTAATGGTAATTGCCTTACCTCCTGTTGTTGATGAATTAAGATATCGATATAAAAATAAAAAACGTTAAGTATTGATATTTCTTTGAAATAAGTATTAAATATTTCTCTTGAAAGGAGAGATATTTTTTATGGATAAAAATAAAAAACTAATAAATGTTTTAGAAGCTTGCGCGATGATCGCTTTAGGAGTTTGCGTTGCTATCTTTGGTTTTAGAACCTTCGATATGTATTTTGGCATTGTCTTCCTTGTTGCTGCAGTTGGATTTTTAGCAGCGGCAATTGTTGGAGTAAGCAAATATAGAATCTTACACTTTGGTTTATTATTTGCCTTTACCGCTCTTACGACTTTCGGTGTCATTATCTTAATGAACCAATTCAGCCTCTATTACATGGTTATTGTACTCGTTTATTTATTAATCGCTCTTGGTGGAGCGTTAGTGATTTATGGAGTTTATGCGATTGGAAAGATTAATGGATTCTACGGAATTGGACAAATCGTCTTAGGCGCTGTTGCAATTACTATTGGTATCCTTTACCTCTTAGTTCCTGAATTCGGTGTTGCATTCTGGATTATCGTTGGCGTCCTCATCGCAGTTTATGGAGTGCTTCTTCTTGTTAATGCTTTAATTGATAAGAAACACAAATAATTACAAATAAACCTAAAGAAACCGCGTAAATGCGGTTTTTATTTGCTATTAATTAGTATTATCATTTACACTTTTAATTAGGGTGAAAAGATATGTTTAACACAAATAAAATTACTGAAGCAAGAAAGAAAAGAAAACAAATTAAAAAAGACCATTTCGTCACATTAACAGCAGAAGCGATTGAAAACGGAAAATATAAGTTTGAGTATGGCTATAATAGCAACGCTGAATTTGAGGAAATCATCGAAGTAATTGACGAAATTAATAAAAGCCTTGCTTCTGAAAAATTAATCCTTACCGCCTCAAGTATTCCTGGTAGGGCGTGTGAGATTAAAGTTGAAGGTCAATCAATTGGCAAGTTTGAAAATTGCTGTGTCATCTTTATAGAAAAAGGCGAAAAAATAAAAGTGAAGATATAACATAAATGAAAGTCTATAACGATAACTCTTTAGTTAATCTTTCAAATTCTATTCTAAAGAATTTTAATGTTGAAACATTCCATGATTCGATTCCTGAAATCGATAAGCTTTTAAGTGGCCACAAAAAAGTAGTGGCGGTTCTTTTTGATGGAATGGGCCAAAACATTATAAGAAAGCACTTAAAAGAGAATTCGTTTATTAGAAGTCATTATGTGACGACAATTAATTCTACTTATCCTCCAACAACCGCGGCCGCTACAACCGCGTTTCTAACTGGTAAATATCCGATTGAAACTGGATGGCTGAGCTGGGATGTTTATTTTAAAGATTATGATAGAAACATTATTCTTTTTAGAAGTGTGGACTATAACACTAAAGAACTTTTGATTAAAGAAGGGGAAGAACATATCGCTAATCGATATTTTCCAACTAAGAAGTTATTTGAATTAATTGAAGAAAAAAATAGTAACGTTAAAGCATCCGCTATTATGAGATATCCTATTCAAAAGGATGGACCAAAGACATTACTTTTTTCTGGAGTTAGGAAAGTTAATAAATTTCTAAAAGAAAACAAAGAATGTTTCTTATATTTCTATTGGGATTCTCCAGATCGAGAAATGCACGAAAACGGTATTGACCACTGGAAAGTAAGATATCAAGTTACCAAAACCGAACGCTTTATGAAAAAAGTAGTGAAGAAAAATAAAGACACTATTTTTATCTTATTAGCGGATCATGGACACATCAATTACACGCTACTTGATATGTCAGAGCACGAAGATTTATGTTCCTTACTTTCTAAGCCATTATCAATGGAAAAAAGAACAGTCTCGATGTTTGTTACAAAAGGAAAAGAGGCCGACTTTGTCGCGTTATTCAACAAATATTACGGAAATTCATTCGAACTTTTAAGTAAAAAAGAAGCGCTTGATATTGGTTTATTTGGCTTAGGTGAACCCGCTACTGGAGTGATTGATTGTATTGGTGATTTTATTGCAATTGCTAAGAAAGAATTTGGATTACATATTCCTAGAGAATTGAATTATAAAGAACACTTCAAAGGACATCACGCTGGTGGAACCAATGAAGAAAGGCTTATTGATATCTCGATATTTAAAAATTGATTTTTAATTAGAAAATCATTATGATTATTAGGCAATGGGTCTGTAGCTCACCTGGGAGAGCGCATCGTTCGCAACGATGAGGTAGCGAGTTCGAGCCTCGTCAGATCCACCAAATTGATGAAAATTGTCGTTGTCCAAAGTCACTTATTCAAAATTGGACAAAACGACTTATCCAGCATAGATTAGGCCTCTTCGGAGGTCTTTTTTGTGGCACTTTTGTGACAAACCATGTGATACGATATAGTCAACAAAGGAGAACTTTGAACATGAAAAAAGATTTATTAAAAGGTTTAACCGATGAGCAAATCGCTAGAGTAAAAGAATGCAAAAACAGCGAAGAACTTTTGGCTTTAGCTAAAGCAGAAGGTATTGAACTTACCGACGAACAATTACAAGCTATCGCTGGTGGTGGTGCTTGTAGCGTTGTTTCAAATATTGGAGACAAAATCAATCCATTTGATTGTCCATTCTGTGGATATAACGGTAAATTTGATAAAGACGGTAATGAAATTACCTGTCCAAAATGTGGAAAAACTTGGAGGGATAGTTAATATTTAATTTTAAATATTAGAATATAAGTTTTCCGTATGAAAAAAGAATTATTAAAAGGTTTAACTGAAGAACAAATCGCTAAAGTAAAAACGTGTAAAAACCAAGAGGAACTTTTGGCTTTAGCTAAAAAAGAAGGCATTGAATTAACCGACGAACAACTCGAAGCGGTTAATGGAGGTATTTGCACTAGCACGCCAGACTTTACCTGCCCAAAATGTGGTTCTAAGAAAATTAAAACTAGATATAACGAAAATTCAATTGCTGAATGGTGGAATAACACCTGTCAAGATTGTGGTTTTGTCTGGATTGTTAATAAATAGTTTTTGATGAACTAATATTAAATCAAGGAAGAAAAGCAAATCACTTTATGCAAAGTAAGCCGAGTGAAATATCTCGGTTTTTTGTTTGCGAACAGGCGAAAACACGACAAAATATGAATAGGCAAATTTAGACAAAAGTGGATGGATGGGTTTGTACAACTACAGAAAAATTGTCGTTGTCCAAAGTCACTTATTCAAAGTTGGACAAAATGACTTATTCAGCATAGATTAGGCCTCTATTGAGGTTTTTCTTGTGGCACTTTTGTGATAATACCTTGATATAATGAAAATAAATTAGGAGATATTGCCATGAAAAAAGAATTATTAAAAGGTTTAACCAAAGAACAAATTGAAAAAATTAAAGCATGCAAGAATAGTGACGAACTATTAGCGCTAGCCAGAGCCGAAGGAATCGAACTTACTGACGAACAACTCACCGCTATTAATGGTGGAGGTGCCTGCAGCGTTGTTTCAGATATCGGAGATTATATTAATCCATATGATTGTCCAAGATGTGGTAGTAATAATATTAAAGACAAAGGCACCTATTATATCTGCCAAAGCTGTGGCTACAAAATTGAAAATTACGATTAAACAAACGAGTATAACCGAGCATTGCTCGGTTTTTTCTTGTTTGCGGATGACTATCCAGCATAGATTAGGCCTCTTTGGAGGCCTTTTCTTATGTCTCGAATTAGCGACCATTAGTGGTGGTAGTTTTTCTTCATCCTTGTTAAAAGAATATGTTGCTCTTCACTTACCATAATTCGTATATTTTAATGAAGAATAATAAAAATGTAAAAAGAAATTACCTATAATTTTTTAATATGTAACATAGTTAACTGCTCTTTTTTTAGGCTATGTAAAGAAAAGTTTACATATATTTTTATTGACATGAGGTATATGGTAGTTATAGATTTTAAACATGTTTTTTTGGAGAAAATAGTTATGAATAAGGAAGACATTAAAAAAATCATAAAGCAAGACGGCATCTCATATATTCGTATGCAGTTCACTGATATGTTAGGTGATATAAAAGCGGTAGAAATACCAGTGAACCGAATCGATGATGCTTTAGATAACAAGATTATGTTTGATGGCTCGTCAATCGAAGGCTTTGTTCGTATCAAAGAAGCAGACATGTATCTTCGCCCAGATTTAAAAACATTTTTGGTTTTGCCGTTTGAAGATAGCTCTATCGGTGGAGTTGCAAGATTTATTTGCGATGTCTATATGCCTGATGGCACACCATTTATTGGGGATCCTCGTTATATTTTGAAAAAAGAAGTAAGCAAAATGAATGATATGGGAATAGATGACCTATATGTTGGGTTTGAACCAGAATTCTATTTATTCAAATTAAATAGTGATGGCAGTGTATCCACTAATTGTAGTGATCGTGCATCTTATTTTGATTTATCTCCTTTTGATGGCGGGGAAGATGTAAGAAGAGAAATAGCGCTCGTCTTAGAAAAAATGGGATTTGAAGTCCAAGCAAGTCACCATGAAGTTGGTCCTGGTCAAAATGAGATTACTTTTAAATATACAGATGTTGTTTCTGCTTGCGATAGAGTGCAAACATTTAAACAAGTAGTAAAAATGGTCGCTAGAAAAAACGGATATCTAGCGAGTTTTATGCCAAAACCGCTCAATAGGCAGGCTGGTAATGGGATGCATACAAATTGTTCTCTCTACTCTAAAGACAAAGGCGATTTGTTTTATGATCCAAAAGCGACGATGGAATTATCTAGTATGTGCAAAAAATGGATTAGCGGTGTCCTACATCACGCTAGAGAATTATCTTTATTAACTAATCCGATCGTTAATTCTTATAAGCGACTTGTCAGTGGTTATGAAGCCCCGATATACGCTTGTTGGAGTGATGCGAATAGAAGTTCTTTAGTAAGAATCCCTGCTGCTAGAGGTTTAGCTACTAGAACTGAATTCAGAAACGTTGATCCATGTGCTAATCCATATCTCGCTTTAGCGGGTATTCTTGCCTGTGGATTAGAAGGCATTAAGAATATTGATGAAAAGAATATAATCCCTCCAGTTAAGGACAACTTATTTGACTTATCATCTGATGAAATTAAAAGTAGAAACATTACTTGTTTACCAGAAACACTTCATGAAGCGATTGAAGAGTTTAAAACAAGCAAGATTTTAAAGGAAGTTTTAGGAGACCATTTATTTCCTAAATACATTGAAGCTAAGGAAAAGGAATGGAAAGAATACCATACCACAGTTAGTGAATTTGAATTAAAGAAATATTTAGGTAGATAGATTTTATGTGTGGAATAGTTGGTTCGGTTGGACTTAAAAATCCAAAAGAATATGTTTCAAAAGGTTTAAAGATGCTTGATTACCGCGGATATGATTCCGCTGGAATCGCTTATTTTAATAGCGGAATAAAGATATATAAAGATGTCGGTAGTGTTGAACACTTAATGACTATTGTTCCTCATGCGATTACGACAAATATTGTGATTGGTCATACGAGATGGGCAACTCATGGGGCACCAACAAAACTCAATACTCATCCACATATCTCTTTTAATCAACGTATTTGTTTAGTTCATAACGGAGTAATTGAAAACTATAAAGAACTGAAAAGTTTCTTAACGAAAAAGAATTATAGTTTTTATGGAGAAACTGATTCTGAAGTGGTAGCGAACCTACTTGAATATTATTATTTAAATAATAACGATATCATCGAAACGATTAAAATTGTTAAATCTCTTATCAAAGGTAGTTATGCGATTACTTTCTTTACCGATGATATTAAAGACACTTTGTATATATTAAAGAAAGCCTCCCCTTTAGTGGTGGGGAAGGGGAAAGATTTTAATCTAGTCGCGTCTGATGCTTCTCCGATGATTGAGTACACTAATGAGTTTATTGAACTAGAAGATAATGAATTTGGATATATCAATAGTAAAGAAGTGGTTATTTATGATGAACAGGGAAAGCCTATAGACAAAGAAGCCATTCATAAAGACATCGAATTGATTTCTCATGATTTAAAGGGTTACCCTCACTACATGTTAAAAGAGATTGAGGAAATTCCCCAAACCGTTAATCGTTTGATTAACACATATTTTCAAGATGACCAATTCCAATTCAATAAGGAATTGATCAAAGATTTAAATGAATCAGATCATATTCTTTTTATTGGTTGTGGAACTTCTTATCACGCAGGACTAGTAGGTGGTCGTTATTTTGAAAAATATAACAAATCGACAAGTAGATTCATTGCTTCTGAGTGGGCTTTTCATCCGACTTATCCTGGTGTTAAACCATTTATCATTATGATTTCTCAATCAGGAGAAACCGCAGATTTAATTCATTGTTTAAAAATTATTAAAGAACACAATTTAAAAAACTTAGTTATTACTAATACTGGTGGTTCTACTTTAGATAGGCAATGTGATTATTCTTTGCTTCTTCATAGTGGAGTCGAAGTTTCAGTTGCTTCTACAAAAGCATATGCTGCTCAGGTAGCCTTATTAGCGATGTTATCCGCTTCGCTTATTAATGATAAATCAGTTATCGATGATTTAAGGCAAGCGATCAATGTTGTTAATGATATCCAAGATAACTACAAACCAAAAATTATGAAGGTTGCTAAAGAGTTAATGGCGAAAAAGAACATCTTCTATCTCGGTCGTAGTTTCGATTATTTTTTGTCCTTAGAAGCTTCGTTAAAGCTTAAAGAAATTAGCTATATTCATTCGGAAGCGGTTCCTGGAGGAGAATTAAAGCATGGTCCGATTGCTTTAATTGAAGAAGGATTACCAGTAATTGTTTTTATTACTGATCCAGATACAGCCTCTTCTATGAGGGGAAATATTGAAGAGGTAAAAACTAGAGGAGCAAAGGTTTATGTTATCTCAACAAAAGAGTTGAGCGCTCCTGAAGACACGATAATCGTAAAGGATTACGCTTATTATTTATCAAGTATTGCTATTTCTTCTATTGCCTTTTATTTAGCTTATTACGTTTCTTTAGCGAAAGGTTTAAATGTTGATAAACCAAGAAACCTCGCTAAGAGTGTAACTGTTGAATAGTGATTAGAAAATATAAAACGGACATAAAAAAACAAGTAGTATATTACTACTTGTTTTTATCTATTTTTATTAATATGTTTCACCCATTTCTCTAAGGGCATTTTTGCAGCGTTGGTTGTCGGCATATTTAATACCCATACGATATAATTCCACCGCTCTTTCTCGCCATAGATCTACTCCGATTCCATATCGATACATATAGGCGAGGTTATTACAAGCAGTACCAATAACATTTCTATCTACTGCATAATTATCGCGATACTCAATAACGAGAAGATAGCCAATTTTAGCAGCACTTGTATTCCCTCTATCAAATTGTAAGTAAGCCACACGTAAATGTGCGGTTACTTTGAGATTTGTATCAGTACAAAAAGCCGCTACTTTTTCAAAATATTCCAACATTTCTTGGGTATTTGCGCCTGCAGAATATAATTCAGAATAATGATCCCATTCAGATCTAGAGAAATAAAATGACATAATAAAGCTCTCCTTAGGTACATTATAGATTTCAATTTAAGAAAGATAAAGGCTGTATCAACAAAAAACCTATCTACTCCATCTTACCGAATTATATATCTACAATAGTTTCATCGCTTGGCTCTGTGTTCTTTTTCTTTTGTTTACTCGTATTCGAGCCATGCGGTGCGTTTCTTTTAATTATTTCTTATTTAAATACAAATACCTCAAATTTTTTAAATATTCATATTAGAGTAATCTTATTTGCTATATCATTAAAGTATGAATGATGTTTTAGAGGATATATCCCTCTAAACTAAAAAATAAAAGATAAAAACATATAAAAGAAACTTGATAACGCTACGATATATTTTTTTCATAAAAGTTAATGCAATTGTTAACTTAAACAAATAAGAGTCGTGTAAAAGCGACTTTTTAAATCTTTAGAAAACATCTGTTTATGATATAATTATGATATAAAGAGGTATATTTATGGCGATTATCAGACCTAGTGCGGATTTAAGAAATAGATATAAAGAAATAAGCGAACTATGTAAAACTACTGGCCAACCAGTTTATATAACGGTTAATGGCAGAGAAGATACTGCAATCATTGATTCAAATGTTTTAGATGAACTTTATCAAACAATCAAATTGATGCAAGAAATAAACCAAGGCATAGCGGATGTTAGTGCTGGAAGAACTATGTCTTTAGAAGACGCTAAAAAGAAATTACTATGACATATAAAATCATTATCACCGATAGTGCTTTTTCTGATCTTGAAAACATTAAACTTTTTATTGCTAAAGATAATTTAGAAAATGCTAAACAATATATCCTTAAAATATTTGATAGATTCGAACAATTAGAAGTTTTCCCTTATAGCGGACTTAAGATAGCTAATTCTTTTTTTGATTATGCAAATGCATACTATTTTATTTGCGTAAATCACGTTGCTATTTATCAAGTCAACGAACTTGCAAAATGTGTTTATATTTTAAGAGTCTTATCTCATTATCAAGATTGGAAAAATATCGTTAACAAAGATATTCTTTGTAATAAACAAATCATTATTGAAAACGATAGACTACAAATTGTCAGAATGAATCAATCAATGTACTATGATGTTTATAAAAACTCGCAAGATGATAATAATCGTAAATTTGTTCCCGATGAAGTGTTTAATTCACTAGAAGAAACTAGTGAAGTGGTTAACCAAATTATCAATTATTATGATGGTGAGGATGGCCCATTTGTCTACGCGGTTATTAGAAAGAAAGATAACGCCAATCTAGGATATGTCCAACTTGTAAAAATAGAAGAAGGATGGGAAATTGGCTACCACATTGCTGAGATTTATACCGGCAACGGATACGCTACTGAAGCTGTTAATCTATTTATGGATTACATCAAAAACAACACCAATCTCAAACAAATAATCGGCATCGCTTTGGCGGCTAATAAAGCCAGCAGAAGAGTGTTAGAAAAATGCGGATTTGAATTGATATATGAAGGTATTGGATTATATCAAGGAAGAAAAAGAAAAATCATTAAAGCAATTAAACATTTATAAGCCGAGTGAAATATCTCGGTTTTTTGTTGTACATCTTTTAACTTTCAAATATATTGATAGTTCAGTTATATTATTTTATAATATATATGAAGGAGAACTGTTATGAAGAATAAAATCGCGTTGGTTGAATCACTTATATTTACATATCAATCAAAAGAAAATACGGTGGCATCAGTAATTGAAGATGACAACCTTTGGCTTACACAAAAATCTATTGCTGACTTATTCGATTGTGAACCTAATAATGTCAGTTACCATATTAATCAGATCTACTCATCTAATGAATTAGATGAAAAGTCAACTCATCAAATTTTTAGATTAGTTCAAACTGAGGGCAATAGACAAATAGAGAGAAACATTAACTTTTATTCACTTCAAATGGTCATCGCGGTTGGTTTTAGAGTTAATTCCACTAAAGCAACGGAGTTTAGGAACTGGGCAATAAATATTCTTAAAAACTATACTATTAAAGGCTATGCCTTGGATAACGTTAGATTAGCCAATGGGGCTTATTTAACAAAGGATTATTATGATGAACTTCTTGAAGAGATTAGACTTATCCGTTTAAGTGAAAGAAGATTATATCAAAAAGTCACTGATTTATTTGCTACTGCAATTGATTATGACAATCAAGACGATAGAACGTTTGAGTTCTTTAAAACAGTACAAAACAAATTGCATTATGCTGTTTCAGGCAATACCGCTCCTGAAATTATAAAGAATCGTGCAGATGCAACAAAAGATCATATGGGGTTAAAAACTTGGAATAATGCGCCGCAAGGAAGAATTCATAGAAGCGATGTTGTTATCGCAAAGAACTATTTAGAAAAAGAAGAATTAACTTCGTTGTCGTTATTGGTAAGCATGTTTTTGGATTTTGGAGAAGATATGGCAAGAAGACATATTCCACTTACGATGGATGATTACATCAAGAGACTTAATATTTTGCTTCAATTAAGTGGTAGGGAAGTGCTAGATAATCCAGGAAAAGTTTCGAGAGAAGTAGCAGAAAAATTTGCGTTAAGTGAATTTGAGAAATATCAAATTATTCAAGAAGAAAGACTTATATCTGATTACGATTTATTTATCGAAAATTCAAAAATTGAAGAAATACCAGTTGTCGATAAAAAGAAATAATATATGCACTTAAGTATAAGCGAAGAATGTAATATTATAGACTCAATCAAAATTAGACAAAATGACTTATCTAGCACAGATCAGGCCTCTATTGAGGTCTTTTTATTTTGTGGCACTTCTGTGACAAAGAGTTTGCTAACATATAACCAACAAAGGAGAACTTTGAACATGAAAAAAGATTTATTAAAAGGATTAACCGATGAACAAATCGCTAAAGCTAAAGCATGCACTAGCCATGAAGAACTATTAGCGTTAGCAAAAGCAGAAGGTATTGAATTAAACGAAGAACAACTAGAAGCTGTTAATGGTGGAGCGTGCTCTAACACAGATAATTGTCCGCCATGCCCATACTGCAAAAGTTCTAATGTTAAAAGCAAATACCCTGGTAATAAAATCGTCTTTAAGTGCAAAGATTGTGGCAGAGAATTTGAAATGAACCGTAACAACTAAGTTGCTATTTTTAAATTGAATCAATTGAAATACCGGGTGTAAAAAACTCGGTTTTTCTTGTCCGCGAAAGCTTAAAAACACGACATACTTACGAATGGAGATTAATTGAAAAATAGAGATGAATATTCACCTCTATTTACTTTACTTATTAATTTTATTATTCAGCGTTCCACTTATAGTAGCAGTCTTTACATTTGCATTTATAAAAATAATCGGTAAAAGTGTATTCGTGCTTTTCACTTTCGACGCGAATATTTGTGGAATTACATCTTGGACAATGCGTTGGCTTTTCTGCAGAGTTACATCCGCCACCATTGACAGCTTGTAATTGCTCTTCAGTAAGTTGAATGCCTTCTTCTTTAGCAAGTCTTAATATTTCATCTTGGTTCTTGCACGTTTTAACTTTCTTAATTTGCTCTTTGGTTAAGTTTTTTAATAAATCTTCTCTATTCATATCAAATATCTCCTCTAGTAAATATATTTTATCAAAAAGGTTGCCACAAAAGTGTCACAGGTAATCGCCTCATCATTTTAATTGCCAAAAATCTGGATCTACAAACGTCTCTTTTTGGTCCAGCAAGAGTCTGGTTTCGTACTTGCAAAGATTGCAAAACGGATAAAAATAGAGAACATTTAAAGAAAAAACCTGATAAATCAGGACTTCTCTTATTTAATCAGCTTATTGCTTACGCAACAGCAGTGACGCTATAAGCAATTGTAATTGTTAATTTTGTTTTGCCGGTTTCTTCTTGATCATATGACGCTAACAAGCCATATTCATTGAAGGAATATGCTTTATATTGTTGGAAACCAGCAACGTTAGATTCAATGGTGATTTCAAATTCCGCTGAGCATTTATGATCTGATGAAGAATATGCGCTTGAGTAAATTGATTCTGCTTGAGGATCTTTCTTTGTTGCTTCGCTTGCCATTCTTTTATATTCATCGATTGGATCTTGCAAGGCGCTTCCTTTAATAGATAAATAATCTTTATAGTCTTGGTACGCACCTACTGGAGTCCAAACTCCAGCATCAAGAATGTATGATTCATTATCAATTCCGCGTGCGCCACCAACTTCTACATATGAGCAAGTTAACACTGCTTTGTTGTATGGTTGTGTTTTGGCTTCGTTTGTTTGTGATTGGCGTTTGAAATCTTCGTATGCTTTGTTTGGTCCTAAGTCTTGAGAATTGTTACATCCAACCAAGCACACTAAAGCGCCTAAGGTAAATAATGTTTTTGCTAGTTTCATTTTTTTTCTCCTATTTTGAATAAGTGAATCTTAAATCCAAAGTAAGTTGTTCATTATGACGACTCGTTATTGAAACGACATAACCGTTTTCATTAAACGATAATCTTTGATCTATTTTATCTGTTTCTGATGAAGGGTGTGTGTATTTTGCTTCAACAACAAGATTATTGCCGTCTTTATAAAATTTAAATGAATTATCTGATTTGCCAATATAATTTTGAATCTCATCATAATATTGAACAGCAACAAACAACTCATACTGTGCTAGTTGATAAGGAATAAGACTTTCGCCTTTATATTGGAAGTCCCAACTTGTAACTGTAAGCCAGTCACCAGTGGTGTATGTATATTCTCCGTTAATTTCTTTTTCAGATGCTCCGTAACCGTCAGTACCCACCATCGTGTACTTTGTGAATGGATAATTCTTTGCGTTAACTGCTTCATCAACTTTTGCCATTTTATTTTGTGCTTCTGTTTTCCAATCAGCAGCACTAACTTCAACGCGTGAAGATTGATTACATCCTGTTAAAAGCAAAAATGGTAATACAAGTAATGCAATTTTTTTCATTGTTTTTTCATGTATTGCATCTTCATAAAAGCAAATGCTTCTATGGAAGTGCTCACCTTTCATTTTCTAAATTATAAGATAAAAACAGATTAAAATATATAAAAATATTTTCAACGTCAATTTCAAACACTATAATGTTACTAATATTGAGGCGAATTCATGAAAAACAAAAAACTATTAGCATATATATTTACATTCGTTTTAGCGTTTGGGATGATGGCGGTTTCTATTGTAACTGGCCAAAATTCTAGTTTTATTAGAAATGAAGCTTATGAAACCCCAATGAGAATTGATTTATCTTATGAGAATGAGCAACTCACCAAAAATCCTCATGATGTAAGTGGATATTATTATGTCGATGTAAAAACATATCGAAACAACACAGTTAGACTACTTCAAAATGGTATTACAAATGTAGTCGAATCAGGAAAAGTAAAATTAGGCCTAGATGGCTGGTTTGGTAATTTAATGGAGAGGTCTGGTGTAGAAAGAGATCCAATTAACGGCTTAACCAAAATTCATTTTGAAAACGGTAATAATCTTAAAGTTAAATATGGTTGGTCAGCAACAGTTCAGTCTCCGCGCGAAGAAACTCCTGACGAGCACGGCGATGTTTATTTCGACGGATTAAAGCCATCTTATTTCCAGGTAACAATAGATAATAATGAACAAGCTACATTTTCTAGTTGTGAAATTTATTATGACTGTGTAGCCGCAGGTGCACCAGGTAGTAATCCTACAGCGTCAAATATCGTTGTCAATCAGTCGTTCTATAGTGAGGACCCTTGTGAACTCTATATTGTTGATAACCCAGATGCTTCTTTAGCCGCTCACTTATCGACAGGCAACTATATTTACGGAAAACGAAATGAATCTCTTGAAAATGCCTTAGATTTGCACAATATGGTTATGTCATTTGATTTAGATAAATCAGTTGGCGGACGAACTCACTATGATGATGTGAGATTAGATGATCGATTTGTCACTAATTTGTCAATTGAATTTGTTAATAGCCAAAGCGAAACAATCGAGGGCGAACAACCGATGCGCTTGTCCTTTACATACAAAAAAACTGTAACTATTAGCACTCAATTCACATTATTTGGTTACTATAGACTAGACACACATCACAATGTGGTCTCAGTTGATAACGTTAGACAACAAAGTGATAACACTCTACCAAAAGACAACAAAGTGTTAATTTGGTCGTTTGTTGAGATTATTGCATTTGGGGCAACAGGTGGTCTCAGTCATCCTCAAAGACAATTTGGACGTGCTTCCTTTTATAGAACGATGACGTTTGAAGAATTGCAAAGCTGTGACTTACAGTTAGATTCAAATCCATTTACTGCGGCTGGGAAACATGAATTATCTTTCAAATTAGATTCAAGATACCGTCTATTTGGAACATATCTAGTTTTTAATGAATCTAATTATATTAAGTCTGTTGAATATAAAGGATTCAAAGAAGAAATCGAACCAGGATTTAACCTAGTTAATTACTTCAATAGCGGTAACGCCTATGTTACCTTTAAATATCAAGATGGTACATCTAAAGATGTAAATATTACCGCATCAGATGTTGATCTTTCTTATGTGGACACGAAGATTGAAGGCACTTACCCATACTATGTAAACATCAAAACATATGGAAAAATAAAGCAATTTGTCTCCGTTGTTTTGACTGACATCGGAGATGAAACGGACGCCACAATATATTCGGTGCCAGAAGCAAACAAGGAAAATGTTACAGTCTGTGGTTTTGATAAGTTTGGGGCAATTAATACGTTCTATGTTAAATCTATTGCAACAAAAGATAACAAATACCACGCAATTTGTTATTTTGATGATCCGAAGGATACATTCAATCGTTTTGGTACATATAAGTTTGATGAAAATAATGACCACGAGATTATTCTTTTTGGTCAATTATGGTGCAGTAGACTCCTATTTGAAAATGTAAGCGATAGCGATAGCAAACATTTTAATCTTGTTTCTCATTCTGAAATAGAAACTAATCGTCCTGAAATAGGAATTTATCATTCTTATACGGACACTGTTTTCACTCCTGATGAAAATTCATATTTTTATACAAATAGTAATCCGTTTCACTTTTATTCTAGTGAAAACAACGAGATGAAAATTGAATATAATAACCTTACATTTAGAACAACATGCATTTATCTGAATGAAGAAAAAACAAGAATCTCGTTTAATGTTCCATTTACTGTGCTTATTGGTTTGTTTGAAACGACAGTTATGAGTCTTAGATTGGAAGCTACTTTAGATACTCAAAACCTCACAATCCACATCGAAGAGCCTGCTGGTTTATAGTTGTCTATGACATTACGATGCCGCCAATCCTAGATTAGGCCTCTATTGAGGTCTTTTTTTGTGGCACATTTGTGACAACAATTATGATAGGATACAGTTGATAGAGGAGAACTTTGAATATGAAAGAAGAATTACTAAAAGGTTTAACCGAAGAACAAATCGCTAAAGTTAAGGCGTGTAAAAACCAAGAAGAATTATTGAAGCTCGCAAAAGATGAAGGTGTTGAATTAACTAGTGAACAAATTGAAACCATCAGTGGTGGTGGATGCTTCTCAAGTTTCAAATGCCCACAATGTGGTTCAAAAGATTATAGAAAATTACCAATTTATCAAGTAAGCGGATGTTCTACTTATAAATGTAATCAATGTGGTTATGAGTGGTCTCTATAATATAAAGACAATAAGTGAGTAAAAAAATATTAAAAGGCGAACTTATGAAACAAGAACTATTAAATGGTTTAAGTGAAGAACAAATCGCTAAAGTAAAAGCATGCAAAAATCATGAAGAACTCTTAGCAATAGCTAAAGCTGAAGGAATTCAGTTGACCGACGAACAACTTGCTGCTATTAGTGGCGGTGGTGTCTGTAGCGTCGTTTCAGATGTCGGAGATTATCTCAATACTAATGATTGCCCAAAATGTGGTTGCAATGATTATGAACTAAAAAATGGCATGCGCAAATGCAAAAAATGTGGTTACAAATGGAATCACGTTGAGACAGATTAATATTAGTAAACATTTTGTTATGACCGAGTGAAATATCTCGGTTTTTCTTTTGTGGCACTTTTGTGACAACCACTATGATACTATATAGCTACTAAAGGAGATTTCGATAATGAAGAAAGAATTATTAAAAGGCTTAAGTAAAGAACAAATTGCTAAAGTTAAAGCATGCAAAAATCATGATGAACTATTAGCATTAGCGAAAGCAGAAGGTGTTGAATTAACTGATGAACAACTTAAAGTTATTAGTGGCGGCGGCGCCTGTAGCGTTGCTTCTGATATCGGAGATTTTTTCAATCCTTTTGATTGTCCAGAATGTGGAAGCAATAAAGTTGAGGCAGTGAAAGGTAAAGGTAATTTATTCCAATGCCAAAGCTGCGGCTTTAAATGGAGAGAGTAAGAATCTCTAACAAAACGCAAAAGCTAAACCTGTAATAGTTAAAAAATATTAGTAAAAAGAAGAGTGCTATATATGAAAAAGAAAGAATTATTAAAAGGATTAACCGAAGAGCAAATCGCTAAAGTAAAAGCGTGCAAAAACTATGACGAACTTTTAGCGTTAGCGAAAGCTGAAGGTGTTGAATTAACTGACGAACAATTGAAAATTGTTAGTGGCGGTGGCAAAGACTATTGTCAATCTACACCATCCGACAACTGTTTATATTGTGGATCACCTGATGTCAAATATAAAAGAGAAACAACTGGTGTCTTATTTGATTACCAATATTGTGGCACATGTAGAACATGCGGTAGATCTTTTTACATTTTCTAATTCAAAAAGTTAACATAGGAGAACTTTGTATATGAAACAAGAATTATTAAAAGGATTATCCGAAGAGCAAGTCACTAAAGTAAAAGCATGTAAGAATAGTGACGAACTATTAGCATTAGCTAAAGCAGAAGGCATTGAACTTAGTGATGAACAATTGAAGGCTGTTAGTGGTGGCGGAGCTTGTAGTGCTATTTCTAGTTTAGGAGACGATATCAATCCGTGGGATTGCCCAAGATGTGGCAAAAACCGTCCTATAAAAGACGGCAAAACGTACACATGTGAGAAGTGTGGCTACACATGGACAGATAACTCTTCACCAGTTTAATACTATTAAACAATTAGGCCTCTATTTGAGGTCTTTTTTGTGGCACATTTGTGGCAGCCGTTATGATAAGATAAACTCACTAAAGGAGAGCCTAGATATGAAGAGACAATTTTTAAAAGGTTTAACTGACGAACAAATTACGAAAGTTAAGGCATGCAAAAATAATGAAGATTTATTAAAACTTGCTAAAGAAGAAGGCGTCGAACTAACCGAAGAACAATTAGCTGCAGTTAATGGAGGATGTGGAACTTATACAGTTAGATGTCCAAAATGTGGAAGTAACATCATCGTTGAAGATTGCGTAGGACCAAAAGAATATTATTGCAATAACTGCGGACACGAATTCAACGATAACCTTTGGGAAGATATTAAAAATTTTGTTAGTTAGTAATCAAAAAAAGAACTTAAATATGAGAGAAGAATTATTAAAAGGATTAAGCGAAGAACAAATTGCTAAAATAAAAGCGTGTAAAAACTCTGATGAACTTTTAAAACTTGCTAAAGAAGAAGGTATTGAACTTACTGATGAGCAATTAAAAGTTATTAATGGTGGTGGTAAATGTCAAACCACACCAAAACCACAATGTAGCCAATGTGGATCAACAGATATTAAAGTTAAAAGGCAATCCACAGGTGTATTATTTGATTATCAATTTGAATGTACATGTAGAAAGTGCGGTCATTTGTTCTACATTTTCTAAATTAAAAGTTATCTTTCTTGGATAATATAAAGACCTTATCTATTCATCATTCCGATAAGGTCTTTTTTGAATAAAAGTTATTTTGCGATTGAAGGAAGGGCTTGTTCAACAACTTGACGCATGAATTCATCAGGATCGGTGAACACTGTTGGTTCATCAGACATTGATGGGTCTACTTCTGATATATCGCGACTAGATTCTCCATCGACTTCGAATTCCATGCTTGCTACATGGACGTAATTATTACTTTGATCAACCTCTTCTTCAAAATAGATGATTCTGTATTTGAATTCTTCAAGTTGCTTTGTTTCTTTGTCTAAGAATAAAGTTCCTTTAATTGCCCCAGGAATAATATCGTTATCGATTAATTGATTGATATATTTGTCTTCTTTTAGTTCGAAAGATAATTCTAAATACCTATCAGATTCAACGCATTCAATATTGTTGTTGATGATGAAATCACTTATTTCTTTATCAGTGCTTTGTGATAAAGAGAGAACAGTTTGATAATACATAGAATCAATAGTCTCGCAATATCCTGGCCCATCATAGATATTTACTCTAGAAAAGATATCACTTAGTGTCTTAGTGGAATATGAATCAAACAAGATATCTTTAGCAATGGCTCCGTTGAATTGACGATAATCATATCCTTCGTCATCATTGAAATCGGAAAATAAATATTCGTTTGTAATTTGAAGGTTTGAATCGCTAAATAACGCTCCTAATTGTTGAATGTAGGTATAACGGTCATTGTGTTCGATCTCTTCAGATTCATCATTGATAAATGAGTTAATTGTCGCATATTGAATTAAAGTGTAATACCCAAGTCCTTGACACATAATGTCAAATATATTGGTGTTTTCATCTTTAATGATTTCTTCGTACGCTTTTTCATCTACATCGTAATAATAGCCGACATTACCACTTCCGTTATAATTGAAGAAATCGATGCGTTTACCTTCATCATTAAGTTCGTTAGTGTACACACTAAAATTTTGACTAAATTGTGAAAAATACAATTTTTTATTAAGTGGTGATAAGTCTTGTTCCTTTAATATTGATTTAAGATTATTAACATCTTCTTGATTGTTAATTGAGGAAGAGTTGTTACAGGCCACTAAACTCATCATAAGAGGAATTAATAGTAAAATGCTTTTTTTCATCTTCATTTCCTCCTTTAAACTTTAATAGTGACATCGCGCTTATGGCGGTCAGAATTAAAGCATACTTTTTCTTTTTTATGGTCAACTTCTTTTCTTACGATTCCGCTATTATCTAAAGTGAAATATTCGTAATACGCCCAATATTCGCAGCGGTGATAAGGTTTTTTAGAGTAAGATTTCATTGAGATGTTATATTTACGGTTTACTGGCATGAAGATATCCATTTTTTCTTCAGTAGCATAGCTATAATATCCAGCAGCGTAGCCGTCTCTACAATCTTCGACATCACTTTTACCAAGGACATGTCCCTCGATATTAATTACTCTAGTACCATTTTTGCTTTCTAGTCTTAAACCAAGATCGTTATAACCAAAGAAGTGCATTCTTCCATAATCAGCGTTACTAAATAGTGGAACTTCTTTTAGATTTCCTGCATCTTGTAAATAATAACTATCTTGGGCCGCTAAATGGGAAAGAGTGACTTCTGGATAGTGGTTTTGGATAATGTTACCAACATATGCGCCGATAGAGAGTAATTCGTTTGGCTTTTCCCAATATGTACTCGCTAATGGGCCAATTAAAGAGTTAACTGTCTCATATAATGTATTTGTAAAAGAATCTCCCCATATTGCTGAAATTGCGCTTTTAGCCAATTTGGTGCTACCAGTAACCGCATTAATAATCGCTCCAACAAAAATGATTTTAAGCATAGCGGTTAAGTAATTTGGTTTACCGTTTTTCTCATCTTGAATTTCAAGCATCATTTTGATTAATGATGGTTCGATTTTCTTATAGAAGTTATTTCGATCACCAATTTGACTCACTAATTCTCTCATTAGTTGATCAAAGGCAATATTTGCGTCATAGTTTTGTTTTCTTTTATCTCTATATGGAGTAAGGATTGTTGGTAAATCGCTATCGGTGGCGATTGCAGACACTAAAGTGGCGAGAATATCAACTCCGCCATTATTAATTTCAAATCCTGCCATTTCAAAATCATCAGGAGCTAATACTGTTTCTGGATTTTGATGATATTTGTTTAAGAAAGTATTAAATGTTTTGCGGTTTTCTACATAATCATTAGGATTATAGAATTTATTAGTGATGTATTTATCAATTCCAAAACGTGTAAAACCATATTCTTTCATTGCTAGTTTTGGAACGACATCAAGTGGATTTACGATATTAAAGATATTGTTATATAGCTTATCTTTAGGCTTTTTAATTGTTTTTGAATTAACATTCGCGCCTTGAGGTGCTTCAAATGTATAGGCGTAGACATCTTCTATTGATGTACGTGCTTTTTTAAATAATGATTCACCATTATTAAGTTTGTTATCAATTAAAGCAGCAGCGATATTAGTGGTGGCCCCTCCTCTAGAGAAACCGGTCATCCAGAGTTTAACTCTATTTGTTGTGACATTATTATCAACGTATTCAGTTACGAAACTAATTAACTTATTAGCAGCGTTATACCAACCTTCATGCATGTAATCCGATTGACTTCCGTCGCCTAAATGCATGTTATTTGCCCATTCGCTATAATAACCACCGCTTCTAGGAGCAACGGCAACAACTGTGTAATCACCAAATTCTTTTTTTGCAGCACAAAGGCCAATGGAGTCAAATCTCGCGGTTGATCGATAATCGGCGTTTGTTTCATATGTATTGAACTCAAGCGTTGTTTCTAAAAACTCTTTAGCGAATTTTGATTGGTTTAAGTACCAATATTCATCATAAACTTCAGTTGCGTAAGTATTAGTTGAATTAGCAAAGGCTAAGGAGGCTGACGCTAAATGAGGGTCATATTCTTGTGAAGAATGTTCAAAATAACCTTGAGAGAAGTAAACATCCCCAGTATAGGATATTAATTCTCCTCCACCCACTGGAGCGTAGCGGAATTCTTTCTTTATCACTGGATAATTTTGATTAGCTTTTAAAGGCACATAAGTGGATGATATAACAAGGTTTGACATTATTAGACCTAAAACAACAAGTTTTTTCATATGCATACCTCCTTTAATATTTAGATGTTATCACAGTAATTGTCACAAAAGTGTCACAAAATAAAAGATATTTCATTTTGTATAGGCGTAATATAACGATTAAATAGCCACATAATTTTGTGTGGCACTTTTGTGACAGTAGTCATGATAATATAAGTTTGTAAGAAGAGAGGCATAACTATGAAACAAGAATTATTAAAAGGTTTAACTCAAGAACAAATCGCTAAAGTCGAGGCATGTAAATCACCTGAAGAAATCATCTCTTTAGCTAAAGCTGAAGGCGTTGAATTAACTGATGAGCAATTAGAAGCCGTTAATGGTGGATGTGGCAAATCAAAAGAATGGTATGAAATTGACGAAATGCAATGTCCAGAATGTCTAAATCGACACTGCATGGAAAAAGTTAGCGATGCTTGGTATAGATGCAAGTACTGCAACAAAATCACAGTTAATAAGAATCTTCAATAAAATAACTGATATGACTGGGCGTGATAATAACGCTCAGTTTTTTGTTATTTTAAAGTTTCTATGCAAGTTTAATGTTTTCTTTTTCTTAAATGGAAAAGAACAGAAATCATAGGCGTATCAATATTTTTGTCTTGTTTAGAAATGTATATCATTCTAAAATAGTCTTGTATACAACGAGAGCAGAATGAATATGAACAAGAAAAAATTTTTAATTTTACTGTTTGTTCCTTTTTGCCTTGCCGCTTGTGGAGGAAATAACTCAAGTAGCGGTGGTGAAGGGGAAAAAGAAGACAGAAGCGATTGTACTGGATTAATCATTGAAAAAGAAAAAACAAATTATGTTGAAGGAGACACTGTCTCTATTGATGATTTAAAAGTCTATTTAACAAACAAAGATAACTCCAAGAAGATTGAAATTAGTGACTACACGGTTAGTTATTGGCAAGGCGCTAAAGATGTTGGCGATATTTCTAATGTCACCGCTGGTAGATATCAAATCTGGGTTGAAGCAAGAGCGACAGAAGGCGGAAAGCTATTATCTTCTTTCGAATTCGTATATGTTGATGTTCAATTAAGCTCATTTAAGGTTGACACAACAGTTGGCAAGTTCACTCAAAAAGCTGGTGAAGATGTGATGATGAATACTTGGAGATTCAATGTCACATATGTCAATGGATCACAAAGACAAATTTCAATGGCGACTTTTGGTATTTCCTATCCAAAAGATTCTTATAGCACTTTATCTGTTGGAGCGGGAAGTTTATTAGTCACATACACTGAAGAGAATGGCAGTAGTCGTTCGACTTTAGTCAACTACACAGTAACGGAATAGGAGAATGATTATGAAGTTTATTATTTTACTTTTCTTGTTACTAACAGGTGGCTTGACCCAAACAACTGTTGTTAATAGTTCTAATAACAAAATCAGCAAATTATTAAGTGAAAACCCTACAGTCTCCGCTTATTTAGATATTAATGCGGTTACTGGAATGGGCAAAACTTACTATGTTTCTCCTGAAAAAACAAAGGCAAATCACGGCACTGGTTTAAGTAAAGATGATCCGGAAAGTATTTACCTTTTAGAAGACAAAGAAAAAGTTCAACCAGGAGATACGATTATTCTTACTGGTGAAAGATATGTTATGAAGGGTGACTATGTCAGAATCATGAGTAGCATATCTGGAGAATATAACAAATACATCACTATTAAGAGTGAAACAGACAAAAATGTTGTCATAGATTTTTATGACTCTTTATTTAACAGCATAAATAGAGGTGTCAGTATTAATGGTAATTATGTCTATTGGACTGGCATTGATATTTGTGGCGCTGGAGATAATGGTTTATATATCGGTGGTAGTTATAACATTATCGAAAGATCCCAATTCTACAATAACCGTGATAGTGGTCTTCAATTAGGTAGAGCGGATGGAAATTATTCCACAATCGATAGATGGCCAAGCTTTAACTATATTAGAGACTGTACATCATTTAACAATTACGATAACGAAACTTATGGTGAAAACGCAGATGGATTTGCGGCAAAGTTAACTATTGGATATGGCAATGTTTTTGATGGTTGTATTGCTTATCGTAACTCAGATGATGGTTGGGACTTATACGCTAAAACGGACTCTGGTAATATCGGAGCAGTAATTATTTATAACTGTGTTGCTTTTGAAAATGGTTTCTTAATGGAAAACCAAGGTACATGTAACGCTAGATTTAGATCTTTTGATAAATCAGTATTTGGTGAAAAAGACGCTAGTGGAAACTACAAAGATTATTCTTTCAACACACGTGATGGTGATGGTAATGGCTTTAAATTAGGCGGTTCCATCATGGAAGGTGATACCTATTTATATAACTCCATGGCATTTAATAACAAAATGCATGGTATTACAGATAACTCTAACCCAGGAACTATCTACACAGATCAATGTACATCGGTGGATAATGGCGCAATTGTTTGCGATACATTGTCTGATGAAAACTATGGACAAATCGTTAAAGGAACAAGCGAACAAGAGTCTGGTGATGAATGTGCGAATATTGATGTTTCTCGTCAAACATATTCCTATAACATCGTAAAGAAATCTCTTTCATTGAAGAGTAGTTGGTCTACTTCAGTTGGTAAGGACGCTGTTCGTGGTTGCTTAAGTGATACAATTCTTGGCACCAGATTTGGTGATAAGAGTGCATATAAGATTGTTGGTAGTATCGATGCAGATACAAAACTTGGCATCACTGGTAATGTTATTAACGCATTAGATCCTTCAGCGGTAGTTGAGAAAATGCCTATCGAATTTGATGGAAGTAAATATACATACAATCTCTCTGGTTTAAATAATTATGATGTCCATAAAGATTATAGAAATTCAGATTACTCAATTAACATGGGTAATATTTTAAAGATTAAGGATTATAGCGTACTTCTTGGCGATGATAATAAGATTGGCGCTGATTTATCAAAAGCAAGTTGGGATGAATATACCCACTATGAATGGACCGATTATTCTAAACTTCCTTCTCAAAATGACGCTATTTTAGCTCTTTATAATAACGTTATCTTCCTTCCAGTTAACACTGAGGCTGTTTATCAAGATTTCAAAGTTTTAGGTTCTTTAAACGATGCTACGTTAGTGTGGACAAGTAGTGATTCTTCTGTTATTGAAATTGGTGATTTAACACCGCTTTCTGCTTCTGCTAGTAGACAACGTAGGATTATTGTCTATCGTGGATTAGATGGCCCTAAAGAAGTTGATTTATCAGTTGAAATTAAATATAAAGGCATGTCATCAACAAAGACATTCCATATCGTTGTTCAACCAGGAACCCCATCAATTGGTGAAATTTCTGCAGTCGGTATTATTAATGGTAGATATATTTTTGATTCCTTTACTGATCACTCATTACCAGAATTAGTGGTTACTAATGGTAACGATTATAGTGGTAAAGCACTTCCAAAAGATGCTTACACAATTACTAGAAGATTCTTCTACGCTGCTGATAAGAATGCCTCTTTCTACGAAGTAAAAGGCTTCACAACCTCTAAAGCTGGTGTTTATAAGGTGGAAAATCTTATCACGATAAAAACAACCGGAGATTCTAAACTCTATACATATGAAGTTTATGTCACATCTGCAACTGCAAAAGTTGAATTCGATAAACAATCTAACTTAATTACAATTAATAAGGATGGTTTCAATATTTCTGGTGATTTAACATCCGCGACAGGAAGACTATATGTTTGCACAAGTGATACTGAAAGAAACGATATCACTGGTGAACAAATTGTTGAAAGTGGCGAAGTGAAAGAATTCAGAAATGATTCAATTTCATATAACTTCCAACACACAAATAACGCTAAATATTATATTTACTATGTTTTAACAAACTTAAGTGGTGAAATCACAAGTGAAGTTTATAAATCACCTGTTAACGTAGTTGAAATCACAAGTGTTGAAGAATTCAATAAAGTGTTCTCTGGTGAAACTTCATCAAGCTCAATTTACTTATTAAAGAATGATTTAGACTTTACTGGCAAGGCTTGCCAAACTGGAACAAGTAAGAAAACATTTAGAGGCTTATTTAATGGTTTAGGTCACACAATTTCTAACGTTAAAGTTAAATCATTATCTGACGCTTCCGCGTGTATTTGGTCTAACGTTGAAGGCGGTACAATTGAAAACGTTAAATTCAACGAATTAGATTTCGATTGTGGTGGATCTAATAAACAAGTTGGTATCATTGGTAAAATGACTGGCGGTAACGTTTATAACGTTCATATTACAAATGTTAAATCGAATGGCAAGGAAAGAGTCGGTGGCTTAATCGGACAAGTGTTTGAAGGTACAGAAACAAATATCTCTCACGTTTCCGTCATTAATGACGCTGCTCACACAATTACTGCGGATAGTAAAGATGCTGCAGGTATTGTTGGATTATGCCAAACTACAGCTTCTCCATTAGTTAACTTCAAACTTAAAATGGATTACATCTTAGTTTCCGCTAATATTTTCACTTCAACATATGCTGGCGGTGTTATCGGTAGATTTGATGATCAAAAACCAACAATTACTTACTCTTTAGATGTAAGACAAGTTGTTGTTAATGGCTCAGTAAAGACTAGTGGTAATTACTGCGGTGGTGTTTTAGGTGGACAAGCAGGTTCTGCTAGAATTTCATTCTATAACTGCTTATGTATGGCTGATCTTTACCATAAAGGCAGTGTTGAACCATTAGTGGTTGCTGAAAAGAACTGTTCACCAATCTTAGGAAGACACTCCGCATACGCTAGTGTTAGCTATTGTGGTGGTTTATTCCAAGACTACGAAGCTGGATTTGATGTCAGTGTTTACACTAAAGAAGATATTAAAGATATTACTAAGGTTTCCGCGGTTAATCTTGGTGAAGATTGGATTAATAATCCATCAGTGGCTCCTTATTACACTCTCAAATTCATGGAGTTCTAATTAGTTTATTAAAACGCATTTGCGTTTAGATAAAATTCTTCTAGCCTTCTCGAACTAGAAGAATAAATAATGATAATTATTCGAGATGTCACATAAGACATAAAAATATGGCAAAAAGATATTAGAAAGGACAAAAACATGAAAGCAAAAAAACTATTATCTTTATTAGCAATCGGTATGATGCTTGCAGCATGTACACCAGCCTCGGGAGGAAGCCAAGGTGGCGGTGGTAGCGGAGGCGGCACCCCAGGTGGTGGCGGTGAAGTTGAACCAACTTGCGAACATACATACAGATTTGTTAGTGATGGAGAAGCAGGCCACCACGAAGAATGCAGCAAGTGCCACGACAAAAAAGCTACCGTTCCTCACAATTTTGATGAAGGAACCCCAGGTACAGGCGTTATTCTTTACGAATGCGTAGATTGTGGTTACACAAAAACAGTAACTGTCGAAGTCTTTGCCGCAGCAGGCGTTTATAGCTTTGACAATCTCCAAAATGGTGACATCACAGAAAGAACAAAACTCGCTGAAGGTATTTATCTCAATGCTTCTTCAAGTTACAAGTTCTCAGTAGACGCAAGCGCAAAAGAATACACTCCAGTTAATGGAGAAGCAGTTACATCTGCTAAACGTATTAAGAGTAATGGTGCTTCTCAAAACGCTGGCGACCGTACAATTGAAATCAATATGGAAAAAGCCGGTCGTATTATTGCCTACTCAATGACTTCATCTTCAAGTGATTTGAATAGACAAGTCGCAATTTGGGATGATCCAGCATTAGTTACAACTGAAGGCAAACTCGATGCATATCAAATCAGTGGTAATTACACAAGCGGTAGCGCAGTAGAAGCTAAAGAATTCCACGTTGTTGGAAAAGGCAAAGTCTATGTTGGCGCAGTTACTGGCGCTAACAACTTCTACGCAGTCCAAGTCATTTATGACACATGTGCTCACGAATTCTCAAAGGCAGATGGCGCAGCAGCAACATGTTCAAGTAGAGGATCAACAGTTTATACATGTTCTAAATGTAACCTTACCGTTACTGTCTTTGACAAAGCAAGATCAGCACATACATGGGATGATGAACATTATGTTAGCGGTGATGGATTCCACTGGCACGAATGTACAGTTTGTCACACAGTTCACGAAGGCAAAGAAGCATGCACTCCTGATCCAACAAAACATAAGGACGCAGAAGAACCAACAGCAGAAAACCCAAAAACATATCAAGAAGATACATGTACAGTTTGTGGAAAAACATGGCAACATGATCCACTTGAATATGTCGATCCAGCTCAAAAAGAAATCACTATTGCTAACGCAGCAGATTGGACAGACGAATCATCTAAAACAGAACACGTCTTATCTAAAAACTGTAGTTTCATCTATGCAGTAGCTGCTAAATTAGCAGTAGCAAATGATGCAGCAGGCGTTAAAGCATTCAAATTAGATCCAGCAAAAGACGGTGGCGGTAATAAGATTGAACCAAACGAAACCGCTTGGACAGACAGATACTTCCATATTACTGGTGTTGCTGAAGGCGATGTCATTAAGGTTAAAGCAAATTCTGGCGGAAGTAATAGAGGTATTAAATTTGGCTTAACTGATGCTGATAAGATTGTTGTTCCAAAAGTTACAACTGCTGCTGATGTTCAATTTATTGAACACAAAGTAACAGCAGATGAAGCTACTAATGGTGTTTATTTATCAGCCTACACAACAAACTCAATCTTTATTGAAACCATTGTTTGGGTTAATAATTCCTCTAATTAAACATCAAATAATCTATAGTTTATGGTGGTACATCACTACGATGTATCACCTTTATTTTTTGTAGACATATTCTTTCGATTTTGTGGCACTTTTGTGACAACCGCCATGATAATATATAGCTAATAAAGGAGGCCTTGATAATGAAACAAGAATTATTAAAAGGTTTAACTGAAGAACAAATCGCTAAAGTTAAAGCATGTAAGAATAGTGAGGAGCTATACGAACTAGCGAAAAAAGAAGGCGTTGAATTAACTGATGAACAATTGGCCGCTATTTCGGGTGGTGGATGGTGCCGTAGCACACCTTCATTTACATGTCCAAAATGTGGTTCAAGTAAAGTATCATCACATTATTATGAGAATTCAATCAACGAATGGTATGGGAATGATTGCAAAGACTGTGGATTCCATTGGAATGTAGATGCTTAATTAATTAGGAGGGTTTTACAAATGGAAAAGAAAGACTTATTAAAAGGATTAACCGAAGAGCAAGTCACTAAAGTTAGAGCATGTAAGAACAGCGATGAATTATTAGCTTTGGCTAAAGCAGAAGGTGTTAAACTCACTGACGAACAATTAGAAGTCGTTGCTGGTGGTGGTGCCTGTAGCGTTATTTCAGATATTGGGGATAAAATCAATCCAAATGACTGCCCAAAATGTGGCAAAAACGGTCCTAAAAAAGATGGTTATAAACGTACTTGCAAAAAGTGTGGCTACGTATGGTATGTAGATGATAGCTATAACCCACACTAAAACCATAAATTGGAAAACAGAGTATAAGACTTTTACAAGGATTATAGAAAGTTAAAAGTTGAGTTAGTGATAGCTCAGCTTTTTCTTTGCTACATATAAAATAGTGGCTTTCTTGCGTGTTAATGGATGAATTATGCATCTTTTTGGAATATAAATGATAAAAAAATAACGCCTATATCTGTTTTTAAAAAATATAGAAACAATCAAGTTATTTTCTTTGACTTATATAGTAGATATCCTTTAAAATTAATACAGATATTAAGGAGAAAATTTAATGGATATTTTTGAAGAATTTCTTTCTTGTACGTTAGAAGAAAGATGCAACATCGCTGTTAATTCAGTTAATAAATTAACAGAATTTTTCCGTAAAGCCGGCATGCTTAATGATAAAGAAGGAGAAGAGTTCCTCATTACATTTATTGCTGTCTTAATGGGACAAGCAATTGGTGCGGATGGCGTAATTACACCAAACGAAGCTAAGGTCTTTAACGCTGTTTTTGATCGTAACTTATCACCACATGAGTTACGTGATTTTATTGGCAACTCATGCGAAATTCAATCTCTTGAAAGCATTGATAATATTGTTGATAGCTTACCAGAAGAACAAAAACAATTTGTTGCTTATATCATCTTAGCGGTTATTTCTGCTGATGGTAATATTGACGAAATTGAAAAGAAATACATCTACACAATCGTTGGCTAAAACATTTTTAATAACATTAAAGAGCGGCGTTGCTGCTCTTTTTTTGTCTGAGCCATCGTGCAACACGATGAGCGAGTTAAAACCCCCAGATAGTCTGGGGTGGAGGTAAAACTTATAGTTTTGCC
>JBGURM010000008.1:0-5232 GCA_045132035.1 Bacilli bacterium | reverse complement strand
GACGAAAACGATAGGTTCTTTTTACTAACTTCATAATATTCAATATTTAAGTTAGATATCAATTTATTGATATCTTTCTTACATATTAATTATATCAAAATCTCGCCTATATTAATAGCAATATCTATAGTATTTTTTTGCGTTATTTTTTGTCAAATCCATCCCCCACCTAGAGGTATCCATCAATTAAAAATTGCTGTGGGGTCTTCTTTGACGTTATGATAAAATTGTATATATTCGGAGGACATATCTATGAAGAAGATGAAATTCTTACTATTACCTATATTATTTGGAATGTTTTTAGCAAGCTGTAACTCCACTCCTGCTGCGCCTAAAAAAGCGTCAATTAGAATTGAAACCAATCAATATATGACTACTTCCTTAGAAGAAGGAGAATATGACCTCAATAAAGCGATTGAATTTACTGTCAGTGCGCTTAATGAAGAATACAGTGTCACCTCTGTAAAAATGGATGACACTGAACTACAACCTGCGAACAACACCAATAAATATACATTCACTCCTACCGAAGAGAAAGAATACAAACTAAAAGTTATAACCTCAGAATTAGATAATGTGATTGTCTACACTTTCAACAATTTAAGTGAGTCTACATATGCCCAACAATTAACCAAAAAGGGTGTAAAACTTAATGTTGATAATAGAGAGGCAAGTTTCCAAGATTTATTTAAAAATGGAAATCTCACATTAGCAAATGGTCAAAAAATCGTCTTCTTATTTAATAGCACTAGTTATACAAAGAGAGTGTTAGTTAACAAAATCAGATTTACCTTTGCTAGTGGAAAAGAGAATTTGTCTCTCAATAAGCCTACTCCAAAAGAGGAATATGTTGATGGGGTTTATTCTTATAAATCAGAAGTATTTGATGAAGACCGTGCAGATCTTCTCTTTAACGCGGGAGGAAACGTCGCTATTTCTAAAATCGTCGTAGAAACCGTTCCATATGTTCCATTTAAAATCAAATTACAATTTAATAATTTAGGAAGTAATGATAAAGTCTACTTCTTAAGTGGTCCAACTTTTGCAGAATGGGAAAAGAAACAAGAAGTAACCGCAACAAGTGAATTTATCGCCCTACAAGCATATTATCTCTATGTTCAATGGGGACAAGATCGTAAAACATATTATGACAATCTCATTATTAAATATAAGGGTGAACCATTAAAAATATTCAATTTCTATCCAAGTGATGAATCTGGATTACCAAAAGATCAAATTATTACTTATTTATTGACCCCAACCAAGGAAGATAGCAAGATCAATGTTCTTGATTTAGAATGGGTTTCTAAAGTTGCAACAAATAGCATTAAAGTTGATATTGAATCCGCAAATCGATATGTTAAGGGATTTATGGAAACTGATCCAATTGCATCTTTAGGCTTAGGTAATCTTTACTTTGGAGCGGATGCATCATTGGCTTTCAATGTTAAAAAAGGATATAACAATTTAAAAATGGTCGTTAATAACAAGGTTATTAACAAAAACCAAGAAACTGAAAAATATAATTTCAAAGTTCCATATGCAAACCCAATTAACATTTCCTTTACCGCATCAGAAGGAGACGAAGATAGAGTTGGTAAAGAAGTTATAACTTTAACAGGCGCTGATAAAGATAAGGGCGTTATTTTAGGTGAGTTCAAAAATGAACAATTACATCTTTATTTCCTCCAAGATGATGAGCACCCAACCGCTTCTATTAGCGCTCTCTCATTTAAAGGAACAGCGTTAGAAAAGAAGATTACTCACGATCCAGAAGACGGAGATACAGAATACTTCTTATTGTCTAAAGATCAAACCACTGAATATAGAAATGCGACCGGTGATAAATCAGCGTTATTCACCGCTACTATTGTAGAAAGTGGCTCATATAAATCAGCAATCATTTTCAATAAAGGCGCTTTCAAAGTCGAAATTACCGGAAAAGAAGCAAGTGAAGATGATAAATATGAAGTTGATGGCAAAAGCAGCGTTGCTGTAAAGATTACTCCAAATGAATTCATAGACATCTTTGCAGTTGAAGTTAATGATAAGAGATTAACAAGTGGGCAATACACACTCAATCAAGATGGCTCAATCAACTATACATTTAACGCGAATGCTAAGAACTATGAATTCTTAATTCAAACCAAAGCTCAAACAGTAACCTTATCTTTAGATAGTGAATCCACTACTGGATATAAAATCAAAGATTTACCAGCTAATCCTGTTACATGTGGACAATCTCTCCTCCTTACATTAGGAGTCACTGATGACGCTAAATACTGGTTATCTGGCAAAAAGATTACCGTTACATATAATGGTAAAGAAGCACAAGTAAGTGAAGTTGAAGGAGAATTCAAATTCACCATTATCCCAGTAAAAGGTGCTTCAAAAATTAAGGTAATCGTTACTGACAACCCACAATAATAATGTCACATCAATAGAAAAAGTCGTCCATAAGGGCGACTTCTTAATTTATACATTGATTTAGTCCTATGCTTAGAACTTGAATCTTAGCAATCTGTTCTTCAGTTAAACTTTTAAAAACTTGTGTCAAGCCAGTGATGTCCACACTTTTTGCATTGAAAATGGTGATCTACCATATCATCTCCCATACCAGGAGTGTCTTCAAACCACTCTTTTATTTTTGTTGAACCACATTTTGGACATTTTGGTTTACTGAAACAGCCTCCACCACTGACTGCGGCTAATTGTTCTTCAGAAAGTTCATAACCTTCTTCTTTTGCTAAAGACAATAATTCCTGGCTACTTTTGCACGCTTTTGCCTTAGCAATTTGTTCTTCGCTTAATCCTTTTAATAATTCTTTTTTCATGTTCTTATCTCTCCTTGCGTTTATATGTTATCACACTATTTGTCACAAAAGTGCCACAAAAAGTCGCCCAATGCGGACGACTTAGTTTACATTGATTTTCCAATACCCGTATCTTTTGCCGTTAATTCTTTTGATTTTATTATTTTTAACCAAGACAGCAGTGATGTTTTTAATGGTTCGTGGAGATACTCCAATTTTGTTTGCCAATTCATCGATGCTTATTTTTGGATTTGCTTTAATTAATTCGACAACACGCAGATCTCTTGGCAAAGGTTCATCGTTCTCCTTATCAATACTGATACGTAAATCTCTATTTCTTAATACGTTATGCTCGCTAAGAAGCAGATTTCTTAGAAATAAAATCAAATAAGATTTGTCATCATTAATCCCTTTCGCAACGAATCTAAAGTTCGCTCTTACAAGAGCGTTTCTAAAATACCACGCGTTTTTGGCAAAGACATCATTAGTAACATCGAAACCCAAGCTTCTTAAATATTTAATAAAGAATACCGCAGTAGTTCTAGTGTTGCCTTCTTGAAATGCATGAATCTGCCAAAGATTAGAAACAAAGGTTGCTAAATGTTCGATAATTTCATCTTTTGATAAACCAATATATTTAAATCTTCTTTCAGATTCAAAATCGTATTCTAAAGTCGATTGAAGATCATGATAATCACCATAAATTACTGATCTGCCATCAAGAACCCATTCCTTTTTAATAAAATTAAAATCTCTTAATTTTCCAGCGTGATTAAACACACCATCAAACAAACGTTTATGAATACTAACCAACTGACCTACTGTAAATGTGAAAGAATCATTTGAAATGATTTGAGCAATTCTATTTGAAACAATGTCGGCTTCTTCGGTTCTTTCATCTTCACCTGGTTTATTTTCATAATATGAATTAATAATTTTGTCTAACTCATCCAAAGATATTTTGCCATTAATATATTTGTCTGCTTGTGACAAAAAATAAGAAGAGTTTTTTAATCCGTCGACATCTTGAAGACCGATTCCTGTCTCTATAAGATATTTATTTGAATATTTATTTTCCATAGGAAAATATTATCATAATTTGTCCCAAAGTGCAATTCCAAAGTGCAATTATTCAATTTTGCCCTTTGGGATAAAGTGTTTTTGTTATAAAAAGTCGCCACTATGGACGACTTATTTTCATTTTACCAATGCTTATTGGAAATTAAGTGTATTTAAGATTGTGGTTGTTCCATCACTTGCAGAAACAATACACGCTCTATATTCGCTTTTTGTATTCCAATCAACAAGCATGAATTCAACAGTGATTTCACGATCATCACTGAAAGCATCAAACGCTGAATATTGAGCACCACTACTAGAGTAGAGCAAGAATTCTTTATCATGAGCGGCATTACTCAAATAATAATTTGTGGAATATTGAGAACCTGATTTTCTTAAATGACATTTAGCAACATAGACATTACATGTTAAATCTTCTGTTGCTTGTTTATTCTTTTCACTAGTAACGATTTCATCGAATGTCATATTAGTGATAAATGTTGATTTATCATATGGATGGTTGCCAAATAAGTTAACAACACATGTCGCATTATCAATACAGGATTGGCCAACGTTACTAGATCCTGATTTGACGATATGTTTTCTACTACCTTCCATTACTACTTCATTACCAATGTCAATTCCTTCCATCTCTTCTTTAGTGGTTCTAACTGCGATAACTCCGGTTCCATCGTTGATATAGAATCCAGTTTGATTCACTAATGAGGACATAACGATTCCTTTAACACAAACAGAAGTGCCATCTTCTTCGCTAATCACATCAGCGATAGATTCTGTTTCAGGAAGTACTGAATCAATAACCTTAAAGGAAATGACCTTATTAGCAGTAACTTTGTTATATGTTGCTGTCATAGTGACATTAACTTGAGCAACACCATTAGCGATATGCATAACTAATTTGTCGTTTTCTTCACTAAAGGTAACTAACTCACTATTAGAGGAGTAACTTACCTTAACATTAGAGAATGGAATATATTCGTTATCAATAGAAGTGAGTAACTCTAATGATGGATCAGAACTATATTCTGCTAAGAATTGTTTAGAAGCGTAATAATCTAACGCAAATTGTGCTTTTTGTTCATCAGTCATTGAGAAGCTTGTGTTTTCTTCTACTTTGATTGGCATTAAACGATAGAAGATACCAGAGCTTGTTGATTTCGCATTATGAACAGCGACATAAACTGTGCAAATCTTTCCATCATATGCATCTAAATAATTGAAATCGCTTCCATTACATAATGTGTATACGTATGAGCCTGTTTCATTATCTAAATCATTTATGTAATAGTTAACAAATCCTGAACCAGGAACTTTATTAACAATCGCGGTAACTTTATGG
>JBGURM010000007.1:0-5588 GCA_045132035.1 Bacilli bacterium | reverse complement strand
TTCGCCCTTGAGAGGGGCGGCTAGTAATAGAGGGCTAATATCTGCCCGACTATGAAAAACCACCGGATTGTCCGGTGGATATTTATTGATTGGAAACTCTAGTTTTCTAGACTTTTATAATACTCTTCAAGCTTTTCTCTTGCTCTTACATAATATGGTTCAAGAGTTTTATCGAAGTGTTTGCCCATTCCATCCATGATGATTGAATTGGCTTCTTCAAATGACATTCTTTCCTTATACACGCGTTTAGATACAAGCGCGTCATATACATCAGCGATCGCCATGATACGTGCTTCATAAGGAATCTCTTCTCCTTTTAATCCTTTTGGATAACCAGAACCATCCCATCTTTCATGGTGGTAGTGGGCAACGTTAATAGCGATTTGATAGAATTCTTTATCGTCTGTGCCTTCTAGGATTTGTTTGACAATTCTTGCTCCTTCACTAGCGTGTGTTTTCATGATAGCGAATTCTTCAGGGGTGTATTTGCCTGGTTTTCTTAATATTGCATCATCAACAGTAATCTTTCCTAAATCGTGCATAGGAGCGGCTTTAATGACACATTTGCAGAATGATTCTGATAGGTGAAGATTTGGATCTTTTTTCATTTCGTCAATGAGAATACGAACACAGTCGCTTGTTCTTTTAATGTGACCTCCAGTGGAGTTATCTCTACCTTCAACCATCGTTGCCATACCTAACACTAGTTTGTCATGCATTTCAATGATACTTGCAGTCTTCTTTTTGACTTCTTCTTCAAGTTGGTTGTTATAGTTTTTGATGAGTTCAATATATTGTTGATTAGCAGTGTCATCAGTGATGAAGAATTGATATCCGCGGTGTGTATGACCAATATGTCCAATTTCTAGTAAGCCTATTTGCACTAGATAGACTTTGTCATCTCTATGAATGTATTTGATATCGTTTTCTTTATTTTCTTCAAATGATTTTACGAGTGGTAAGAATGTTTCATTTGCCCAGTCATTTTGTTTATCAACGACGAGACTATTGAGTTCAGGAATCATTTTATTGGCGGTTTCATTGCTATCAAGATATCTCATCTTATGATCAAAGGATACAAAGCCTGTATTTCCTTTTTGGACAAGCGCATCAGTTACGGAATCAGAAGCGTCATATAAACGTAATCTTGAGGCGATGATTAAATAGACTACCATTCCTAGATTATATGTAGCAGGTAAGATTTCTACTTCTTTAGTGATTAATCTTCCTCCAAAGAAACCAAAGACAGCGATTGTGACCGCTAAAACGATTAAGCCAAGAATGATTCTTGAGACTTGTTTTTTCTTAATGAAACTATAGATGATAACAATAATTGTTATAACGTAATATAAGGCCACCATAGCGTAGAACACAGTGTGCATGAAGCCATATTGCTTATCTGTAATATATTTAGCACCTTCAAAAGTCGCTAAAGATGGTAGTCCTTTATAGAAGATATCGGAATAACCGATGGTCAATGTTGTGGCGTACACTCCGGTGGATATTAAAACAATGAGCGTTCTTTGCCATGACTTTAAAGTGATACCACAGATGTTAAATATTAAAAACATCGCGGATATTAAAACAAAGCATCCGCCTATATATGTTAGTTTTAATCCAACGATTGCTTCTTTGATATCTGTAGCGTTTCCCATCACTACAAAGCCAAAGTTAATGACTGGCACTAAGACAGTGAGAATGGTGATATTAATATCAAAATGCTTATGAAAGATGAATGCATAGACAATCACCATTAATAGAGAAAACGCGAGCATCGCGTAATAAAAACCCATGACCATACTGTTATTATTTTATAACTATTTATATGACTATGTTATAAAAGCAATCCAATACAATGTTTTTGTGTGACGCAATCAAATAAAAAGATATAACACTTAAAGAATAATTGTTATTAACTAATTTTGTTTTTGATATGAAAAACACGCAAGAGCCCACGTATTTTAATCTTTGTGCATCTTTTCTATTCCAACAAAATTGAAGTTATATGTGGATTCCACAAACTACCGGTTTAACTGGTAGTTTTTTGTATATATAATATAATACGAATATAACGATTTGGAGAAAGCGATATGAAAGAAGTAGTGAAGAAGAAAAACGCTTTTTATTTCATTGGTTTAGTTTGTGGAGTATTAGCAATCTTATTATGTCTAGCGACGATTGGATTATCTGTTAGCGATAGTTATTTTTCAATTTATACTTTAGCAACAGCGATGGTTCTTTTGGTGATTAATAGAATTGGTTTACATCTTAGTAATTTCAAAGAAAATATTTTTGAAAACATTTTATTAACAGTGTTTATCTTTATTCTTGCTGTTTTAGTTGCGTTAACTAAATATAGCATCTACTGCTTAATTACTGCGATGTTCTGCTACGCTTTAACGATTATTATTCGTTGCTTACTTATGATGAGAGATGATAAATCTCTTCAATCAAGGATTCTTTATTCGCTATCTATCGTTTTTTGCTTCTTATTTACTTTTGTCTTTTTCTTTCCAGCAATATATGCAAAACACGCTTCTTCGGTAAGTAACTCTAACTTTATTGTTTTATGTTTCTCGGTAATTATTATTGTTTCTAGTAGCAAAAACATCATCATTCCATATCACACGAAACTAAAACTTAATATTATTTCTAATATCATTAAGAAATCATTATTTAAAGAAATCACTTTAGCGTTAATGATTTTAGTTGTTTTATGTTCAGTTTATTTCACAGTAGTGGAACCAAATATTACAAGCTATGTTGATGCGTTATGGTATTCATTTGCAGTTATCACTACAATTGGTTTTGGTGATGTTTATGTTACCACTACACTTGGAAGAATCTTATCAGTTATTCTTGGAATAAGTGGAATTGTGGTTGTTGCTTTATTTACTTCCTTCATTGTTAACTTCTATAACGAGATGAACAAGAAAAGAGAAGAAAAGACTCTTCAAAAAATCCTTAAGGAAACTGAAAAATTAGAAGAGATTGAAGAAGATAAAAAAGAAAATACAGAAGAATAAAAAAATCCCCTTGCCGTGAAAAGCAAGGGGTTTCTTTCGTCATAATCTTATTTTACGAGTGATTTAACGAATGTGTTAACAGCGTTTGGATCATACCAATTTCCATTATCAAATGGGAATGCGTGATCTAAGGTAATACCGCTGTCATTTTGGATGTATTTGCCGTTAGCGTCTTTATATAACATTTGGTAGTGGTTAGAAATATTAAACTGACTTCCAAGAGCGTCATAGTAGACTCCAACAGGGGAGACACCGCCTCCACTTTGTTCACCAATGATTTTAACTCCATTATCTTTAGCGATACCTGGTAAGCAGTTACCACATGAGAATGAGAAGCCACTGGTTAAGCAGTAGAAATTGAAGTCGTTCTTGAATGTATCACCTGTTCCACCAAAGACTCCATCGCCATTTAAGTCAACTTTGTAGTGGTATTCTTTAATAGCACCAGTGGTAGTGTCTTTAATTGTGTAGGCTGGATCATCACTGAAGAAAGCAGTTAAATATGGTAATAATGCAATTGCGCCGCCTCCGTTATTTGTTAAATCGATAACAACGTTTTTAACAACTTTTGAAGTTTTGTTCATGTGCTTCAATACTTGGAAAGCAGCAGAGAACCCGTTAGCGGAAGAGGAAATCATATCAGATCTTACTCTGTATGTTTCGATTTCTTCGTCGTTAGGGAATCTTTCTTTCATGTTCTCAAGAACTTGTGATTCGTAAGTGAAGGCATCAAATGTAATGATAGCGGTTTCATTATTATCAGAGAACTTAATTCCTTGATAGAAGTTAGGATCTGGATTGCCTCCTTGACCTGGATTTAATTCAGCGTATTTATCAATTCTAGCTTTTGCATATTTGTTTTTCTTGTTCATTAATTCGGTGAGTCTTGGTCCCATATTAGCTTTTACTAAAGTTGGAAGAGCATCAAGATCATCGTAAGCAGTGTAGATGGATAAACCATTAAATCCGGTATGGCCGTCATCGACTTTACCAATTAATTTAGCAAAAGCAGCGTTATATTTTTTAACATCAGTGCTCTTTAAGTCTTCTTTAACTCCACAGGATGTGAAGTAACTTTCAGCAGAATCATATTTCTTAATATCTTTTAGACCATAGATATTGTCGAACATGAATCTTAATATGTTGTAGTTATATTCACTCATTTCTTTACTGATGGTGTTTTTGATGAATCTTGTTTCATCTAAATGGATTCCATATTCACCAAGGAGATTACTGTTTTCATCTGAAACACTGATATAAATGATTTGTCCTTCTTGTCTCCAAACATATAAATAGCTTGATTCCTTATCTGGAAGAGCTTTGGTTGAATCATATTCAGTTCCTGGGCAGAGTATGCAAGAACCAGTTTTTTGTTCGTTGTTATATAATGAAATGAATTTAGTAACAGTCTCTTTATCTCCGCTTCCATCTTCTTTAAGTCTATTGAAACTAAATGAGAAACGATATGCTTCTCCTTCTCCTGCTTTAACTGGAGCGTAGATTCCTGAATAGGCTGACCAATATCCTTTAGAAGATTTCACTAAGGATGAAGTGAATGAACCTAATTGAGTGATATAGTATTCGCTTCCATTGAACGCCATATCGATACCGATACTGGTGTAAAGAAGTTTGGTTACTGCTTCAAATGGAGCGTAGTACTTATTATCTTTTTTATAAATATCAAAGCCATAGTCTTTAAATGAATATGTTACGTATTCTTCAATTTTAGAACCGTCTTCTTTATAGACTTTGGTTTTTTCGCTTTCTCTAATGGTGTTATTTCTAAATGAGCAATAGTCACCAGCAATTGAATTGTTTGTGAATAAAATTGGATCGCAGAAGTTTACTGAATCTTTTACTTTCACAATATCATTTTCCGCATTAAGGATGACTTCTCCCTTCTTATTAGCGGAATAGATATGATATCCATCATCTTTAAGTGATCCAGACATTCCTTTTGTCACTGTTCCATCTAGACAAACGCTTAGAGTGGAAACAAGTTGATCTAATTCAACATATGGGACATCACCTTTACTAGAAAGATGATAAGTCGCTAAAGGAGCAATTCTCATATTTGCAAATGTTTCTGGTGGTAACACAGTTGGCTTATCTGGATCAACTTTTATTGTGCCAATAAATTTTGTTTTGTCACTAAATAAACTTAGTGGTTCGCTGCTAGAATTATTGCCGCATCCGGCTAAGCTAATAATTGCCATAGCAGGAATAACTAGAAGTAATGATTTTCTATTCTTCATAATTTTTCCTCGTTCTTTCCTTTATGTAATAATATCACATCGCTGTCACAAAAGTGTCACAGTTGATGAGTGATATATTTTTTATCGTAATGTCAAAGAAGTCCTCCACGGCAATTATAAATTTATGGATATCTCTATAAGTGGGGGATGAATTTGACAAAAAATAACACAAAAAAACTATAGATATTGCTGTTAATATAAGTGAGATTTTGATATAATAAATATGTAAGAAAGATATCAATAAATTGATATCTAACTTAAATATTGAATATTATGAAGTTAGTAAAAAGAACCTATCGTTTTCGTC
>JBGURM010000006.1:0-3072 GCA_045132035.1 Bacilli bacterium | reverse complement strand
TTATTATGTTTACGGCATTGATAATTCAACTGGAGAAACAATGTCTCAAAAGGCAAAAAACTATTTAATTGACCGCACTGGTGTTAGTGAAGCAACACTTAACAGCATTATTTCAATTCTTGTTGGCTAGTTATTTAAATTAGTTAATCTATGTAGCATAATAGATATGTTAAAAAGTTTTATTAGGAGAACGATATGAAAAAGTTATTTGTATTACCTATAGCGACATTATTAATGCTTACTGGATGTAATCAACCTGCTTCTGAAGGCGGAGGAGAACCTGCCCAGCTAACTGTTTTAGCGAAATATGATTTTTCCACAGTTACCGCTAAAGGAACAATAATCAACGCTGATGCTGCTAATGAAAAATTCAGTTCTTATAAAGTAGAAGGCGAAGGTTCTATCACCATTAGTAAAATTACTAGAGTTTACGAAGGAAACAGTAAAGGTGGTGCAGAAGCTTGGTCAAGTAAAGGTGGAATGCTCAAACTTGGCATTGGAACAGAAAACGCTAAATTAGTGTTCACCGCTAGTGAAACAGTTAAAAAGGTTGTCTTAAATTGCCATTCATATTACGCAAAAAGTGCAGATTATCCAAATAACACCACAAATTTAGTTAAATTTAATGGTGGTGATGCTGTTGCCTTACCATATAATGAAGAAGCTAAAGGTGAAGACTTAGAATTCACTATGAGTGGAACAACTGTTACTATTGAAACATTTAACCCAGAACCAACAGAAAAAGTCACTGCTGGTAGAGGTTTTCTTTTCACGCTCACATTATATAAATAACATTATTTGAAATTAGACAGGTTATTAGTGACCTGTCTTTTCTTTTTGGTTAAAATAATTTTATTGGAGTAATTAATTATGAAAGCGTTAATGATTTTTGCTGATGGATTCGAAGATGTTGAGGCTGTTGCTACTAGAGATGTCCTTATTAGAGCGGGTATAGAAGTAATTGACGCCCGCATCAAAGAAGAAGAGATAGTTATCTCATCTCACAAAATGTATTTTAATAACTTTAAAAGGCTCTCTGAGGTGAATTTAGGAGATTTTGACGCAATTATACTTCCAGGAGGTTCTAAAGGCGTAGAAAACCTTTTAGAGAGTGAAGAAGTGATTCAGGCAGTAAGAGTAATGTATTTAGCAAATCGCTTAGTTTGTGCGATATGCGCTGCTCCAATGGTCTTAGGCAAAGCTGGACTATTAAAAGATCGACCATTTACATGTTATCCAGGATGTGAAGAAGGAATAGATGGTCACTATTTAGGAAGCGAAGTAGTGGAAGATGGAAATATCATCACCGCTAGAAGTATGCTTTATAGTATTCCTTTCGGCTTAGCAATCATTAAAAAACTATTAAATAAAGACGCTAGTGACAGAGTGTATTCAGGAATTGCAGGATTAAGAAAGAAATAATTTCACTATTTCTTGAAAAGAAAGAAAAGTGGTTATATCTTTTTAGAATAAGATATGAAAAAAGAACCTTTTAACAATCAAAAATATTTAAAAATTCAAAGAGAATCAATTTTAAAAAGAATCTCTAAATTTGGCGACAAACTCTACCTCGAATTTGGCGGAAAGCTTTTTGATGACTATCACGCTAGTAGGGTTCTTCCTGGCTTTAAAAGTGATTCCAAACTTCAAATGTTATTAGGTATTAAAAACAAAGTAGAAGTTATTATTGTTGTTAACGCGAATGATATTCTTTCAAATAAAGTCAGAAACGATACTTTAATCACATATCAAGAAGAAGTTGAAAGACTAATCGATACATATCGAGAAGTTGGTTTATATGTTAGTAGCGTTGTTATCTCATTTTACGAAAGTAGCGTCGCTCTTGATACATTTATTAAAAAACTTGAGCATAATGACTTAAATGTTTATCGTCACTATAAGATTAATGGATATCCTCATAATCTTCCTTTAATTGTTAGTGAAGATGGTTTAGGAAAAAACGAATATGTTATCACCACAAAGCCATTAGTGGTTGTGACTGCTCCTGGACCAGGAAGTGGAAAAATGGCGACTTGTTTAAGTCAACTTTATCATGAAAACAAAAAAGGAATTAGAGCAGGTTACGCTAAATATGAGACGTTCCCTGTTTGGAATTTACCATTAAATCATCCAGTCAACTTAGCTTATGAAGCCGCAACAGTGGACCTTAATGATGTCAATATGATTGACCCATTCCATTTAGAAAAATATGGGGTTCCTGCTGTGAATTACAATAGAGATATTGAAGTTTTCCCACTTCTAAAAAATATCTTTGAACATATTTATGGTGAATCTCCATATTTCTCTCCAACTGATATGGGAGTTAATATGGTGGGCTTCGCTATTGATGATGAAGAAAAAGTTAAGAAAGCCTGTAATCGAGAAATTGTTAGAAGATATTATCAAACTCAAAAGAATGTCTATCTTGGTAGATTTAAAGATGAAACCATCGACAAGATGGATATGTTAATTAATAAGGCCGGTGTTCCAGTTACTGCAAGAAAATGCGTTAATGCATGCTTAAAAGTTGCTGAAGAAAAAGACGAGCCAAGCGTTGCGATTGAATTACCAAACGGTAAGATTATCACTGGTCATAGAAGCGCTTTATTTGGAGCGTGTGCTGCCGCTTTACTTAATACACTTAAGCATTTAGCAAAAATTGATAAGAATATGTTCCTTCTTATGCCTGCGGTATTAGAACCAACTAAGGAACTTAAAACAAACTTCTTACATCGTAGTAATACAAGATTAAGAGCAGAAGAAGTCCTTCTAATTCTATCAATTCAATCAAGGACCAACCCTCTTGCCGAAATGGCGTTAAAGCAATTACCTAAACTTGCAGGAAGTGAAGCGCATAGTTCAACAATTCTTTCAGAAGTTGACCTTGGCACTCTTACTAGATTAGGTATTAGAGTTACTGAAGAACCAATTTCTTATAAAAAGAAGTTATATACAAAGAATCAATAAGGTCTCAGAAATGAGATCTTTTTTGTTGTCTGAGCCATCGTGCAACACGATGAGCGAGTTAAAACCCCCAGATAGTCTGGGGTGGAGGTAAAACTTATAGTTTTG
>JBGURM010000005.1:0-5063 GCA_045132035.1 Bacilli bacterium | reverse complement strand
AAATGAAGAAATAAGAGGAACAGTGAAATATCTCGCTCCTGAAGTTGTACAATATAAAAAATATTCTATTCAATCTGATATTTATTCTTTGGGGATTATTCTTTTTGAATTATTAACTGGAAGAACTCCATATATTAAAGAGACCATTAAAGAAATAACTGATGAATATATCAATAAGCCATTCCCTTCTTTAAAGAAATATATTTCTTTAGCGAATATTGATGATTTAGATTATGTAGTTAGCAAAGCCACCAACAGGATTGTTACTAGCCGCTATAAAAACGCTAAAGAATTTATGAATGATTTAAATACAATTAAAAAACATGGAGAATTAAAAAGAGGATTTTTTAGTAGGATTTTTCAAAAATGAAAGGAATAATCGTTTCAATTAAATATGGAGTTTATGTTGTTAACTGTGACAACATTTTATATAACACCTCTCCTCGTGGACTAGTTAAATTTAAAGATAAAATTTATGTAGGAGATGAAGTTATCATTAACGATGATAATTATTTAATTGAGCAAGTCTTACCACGTCATTCTTTACTTAGACGCCCTCCAATTAGTAATATTGATCAAATCTTATTAATCTTTTCTTTAAAAGAACCAGAATTTTCTTATTACCTTGCTTTTAAATATTTGACTTATGCTTCATTTAACGGAATTAAAGCTTCATTAATATTAACTAAAGCAGATAAAAGTAATGAAAAAGAAATAAATGAAATTAAAGAAGTATTTAATAAGATTCATATTGATACATATGTCACTAGTAGCTTAGATAAAAGTGGTGTTGAAGATATCAAATTCTTATTTAAAGATAAAATCAGTGTCCTTATAGGACAAAGTGGAGTGGGTAAGTCCTCTTTACTTAATGCGATTGATGAATCATTCTTAAGAGATATTGGAGAATATTCTTTAGCCTTAGGAAGAGGAAAACATAAAACCAAAGAAGTGATTTTACTTCCTTATCAAAACGGATATATCGCGGACACTCCTGGGTTTTCTTCTTTAGAACTAGAAATGAGTAAATTAGAGATTGCGCAGTATTTCCCATCTTTTGAAAAAGATGCCTTAGAATGTTTTTATTCTAATTGTCTTCATATTTCTGAAAAGAATTGTAAAATTAAAGATAGACTTGAAAGTGGAGATATTCCAGAAATTGCCTATAAATGTTATTTAGAATTATTAGAAGAAGCGGAGAGAAGATAATATGAGTAAAGTAATAGTGGCCCCATCGATATTAAGCGCTGATTTCAATCATCTTTTAGATGATATTAAAAAAGTTGAAGAAGCTGGAGCAGAATGGCTTCATTTTGATGTGATGGATGGACACTTTGTTCCAAATATTTCTTTTGGCCAACCAGTTCTTAAATCAATTGCTAAAAGTCATCATATGATTAACGATGTTCATATTATGATTTCCGACCCATTTAAATACGCTCCTGAGTTCATTAAAGCTGGAGCAGATTATTTAACCTTCCATTACGAAGCGTGTAAAAGTGATAAAGAAGTCTTTCAAGTCATCGATTTGATTCATGATTATGGTGCAAAAGCTGGTTTGTCAATTAAACCAAATACTCCAATAGAAAAAGTTTATCCATTTTTATATTCCCTTGATCTCGTCTTAATTATGTCGGTTGAACCAGGCTTTGGTGGGCAGAAATATATCCCAGAATCTTTTAGCAAGATTTTTAGGTTAAAAGAATATATGGTTTCTAACGATATTAAGAAGTGTTTAATTGAGGTTGATGGTGGGATTAATGATGAAACCGCTCAAAACGCTAAACTTGCAGGTGTTGATGTTTTAGTAGCAGGAAGTTACCTCTTTGGTCACGACGATATTAAAGAAAGAATTGAAAAATTAAGATGATTACTTATATTCTTATCGGATTAATTGCTTTATCATTATTTACTTTAGTAAGTTATTTTTTTGCTATTAATATTATTTATAAGAAATATAATAAGGAATCTTTAAATATCAGAAATACTTTTATGTTTGAGGTCTGTCCTCAATTTAAAACTAATAATTTCTTTATTGATATCCTTTTATTTATTTCTTTAGCCTCTACTTTAGGAGGAGTGATTGTTTTTGCTTCGTCTTATTTAACAGTTATGCCAATCATCATTGCGATTCTCTCTTTAATCTTCTTATTTTGTAATGCGATGATTCCTTTTATTAATATTAAGTTTTTAAAAGAACACTTATATTTAAATTTAGGATCGATAGTGTGCTATTTCGCTATTAGCGGCTTATTAACATATTTATCTTATGGAATATGTAAACTATATGATTATCAAAATGTCACAGCGATTATCGCTTTAGTTATTTCTGCTCTTTTGCTTCTAGGAGCCTTCTTCTTTATCTTTAATCCAAGAATCTTTGATTTAAAGATGGATAATAAAGACGGAGAAGTTGTTAGACCTAAATTAATTCATTTAGCCTTTAGTGAGTGGCTATTATTATTTATAACTCCTTTAACACTTGCACCACTTATATTATTATCTACAATAATGTAATAAAAAAATGACCAAATGGTCATTATTTTTATTTTCAGTTACAATAATTTACTTTTCGGCTTTATTGAGGGTTCTATAAGCACGAGTAGATATACGAACACGTGTTGGCTTTCCATCAACTAAGACTGTACGAGTTTGTAAATTTGTATTCCATTTTCTACGAGTAGCTCTTAAAGAATGGGAACGGTTATTGCCACTGACTGGGCCTTTACCGGTAACTGGACATACTCTTGACATATCGTGACCTCCTTAAGCGTCTTGAAAACTCTACCATAAATAGAGTTACATTTTCAATAATTATTTTGAATAATTAATATCTTTCTTCTGGATGTCTTCTTCTAAACTCCTCGACAGACATCGTTTTTGGACACTTTTTAATAAGTGTTTCAAGTAGCTTTCCATTTTTATCTCCAAGTAGATATCTCGTTTTTGCTTTTGGAGAATAAAAGATCACTTGATTCTTTCTTTTGCTAGTTTCAATATCGATAAATTCGATGTTTCTATAATCAAAAGATAATTGTTTTCCATATCTCACAATAGTGAAGTATTTATCTTCAATAATGTAGTAATAAAATAATATACTTGCGATATAAATCGCAATAAAGGCTGTTCCAATTAAGACCACAAGAAGAATTTGAGATACTCCCCAAGGTAATAGATATGGAGCGCCTGTTTCTTTATCTACTCCAATAAAAAATGAGAAGAATAAACCAAATAAAATCGCAATGATGATAATAGCGACAACTAGATATCTCCAGGTAATACTCCAAATTGATGGTCTAACTTTCATGATACATATTATAAATCAAATACCTCAAAAGATAAATAACAACTAAATTCTAACCTACTACAATAAAATATTTACCAAAAAAATTACTATTTGTCGAATTTTCTATATAAATAAATTAAATTTATTTGGTTTTAAAAAGAGGTATTAAGTAGTATGATTAAATTACGGAGGGTTATATATGCCAAGTAAAAACAAAGTTGTAGCAATGATTCTTGCTGGTGGAAAAGGAACAAGATTAGAATCCTTAACTAAAAAAACCGCAAAACCTGCTGTTTCATTCGCTGCAAAATATCGCATTATTGATTTCCCTTTATCAAACTGCGCGAATTCTGGAATTAACGTAGTTGGAGTTTTACTTCAATATGAATCCACAATCCTTGATTCGTACATTGGTAATGGTGAGAAATGGGGATTAAATGGTGTTCACTGTTTAATGTCAACACTTGCGCCTAAACAAACTGAAGAAGGCGCTAACTGGTACAAAGGTACCGCTGATGCAATTACACAGAATATCGATTTCCTCGATAATGCTGATCCTGAATATGTTGTCATTCTTTCTGGAGACCATATTTACAAAACAAGTTACACAGAAATGATTGAACTTCACGAAAAAAGTGGAGCGGATGTCACAATTTCTGTCATCGAAGTTGATCCAAGCGAAGCTAGTAGATTTGGAATCATGGTTTGCGATGAAAATGACAATATCATTCAATTCCAAGAAAAACCTAAGAACCCTATCAGTAATTTAGCGTCAATGGGTGTCTACGTCTTCTCATGGAAAGCACTTAGAGCTTATCTTAAAAAAGACGCGAAAGATGATAGTAGTGATCATGACTTTGGAAAGAATATTATTCCAAACATGCTCAAAGACAAAAAGAAACTCAAAGCGTATCGCTTCAAAGGATATTGGAGAGATGTTGGAACACTTTCCTCATTACACGAAGCCAATATGGATATCGCTTTAGACAAAGGCGAATTGAATTTATATGATCGTGACTTCTCTACACGTATTTACACCGAAGACGTTTATAGCGTCCCTCAATACGTTGGAAAGAAAGGTTCAATCACTAGAAGTATCGCTAACCAAGGCTCAATTATTTTAGGAAATATTGATTCTTGTGTTGTCTCTACCGGTGTCATGATTGAAACCGAAGCCAAATTAACAAGATGTGTTGTTATGGAAGGTGCCACAATTAAAAGAGGTGCAAAAGTTCATAACGCCATCATTGCTCCTAACGCTATTATTGAAGAAGGAAGCGAAATCAATTTAGGAAGCGACAAAGTCGTTCTTATTGATAACGCAAAGAAATAGGAGGATGTAATGATGAATAAAGTTATTGGTATTTGTAATTTACATAACGAACCACATTTAGGCGAAATCACAAAACATCGTCCACTTGGTTCTGTAACATTTTTAGGAAGATATGGAATCATTGATTTCACATTATCTAACTTCTCAAATTCAGGAATTGAAAAAGTTTACGTTCTTGTTAGAAAAGGTATCACTTCTTTAAGAAGACATATTGGTAGTGGTGCTATTTATACAAGAAATACAAAACTTGGTCGTATTGAATTATTACTCAACGAAAAAGGCTTTACTAATAAGGCATTTAACACCGACATTAATAACTTAAGAGAAAGTCTCGACTTAGATTTAGTCGACTTTGAATACGCAGTTATCGCTCCTTCATATATGCTTTCTTGTATGGATTACCGTCCAATCATTGATGCACACATCGCAAGTGGAGCACAAATT
>JBGURM010000004.1:0-2832 GCA_045132035.1 Bacilli bacterium | reverse complement strand
GTCCAGTTATTGTTGTCTTAGTAACAACTTCTGGCTTCACAATTTTGATGTCGTTACTTCAAAAGAAGTTCACACAAAAACAACTTGAATTATCATCCAAGGAAAGTGGTGTTACTTACGAATTAATTAATGGCATTCAAAAGATTAGATTATCAGGCTCTGAAAAGAGAATGTTCGCTAAGTGGGCTAATTACTATTCAAAATCTGCAAGAGTTATGTATCACCCACCTCTCATTTTAAGATTACAATCTGCTTTAAGCTTACTAATAACCTTATTAGGAAATATCTTGCTTTATGTTGTTGCTAGTAAGAATAACATCGATGTAAGTAGCTATATGGCCTTTACTTCTGCTTATGGTACTTTATCAGCTGCCTTTTCTTCGATAAGTCAAATGGTTGGATTATTCGCTACATTGTCACCAATGTATGAGATGGCAAGACCAATCTTAGAAACCGAACCAGAAACAAGCCAAGGAAAGATTGCTTTAGAATCAGTTCATGGTAATATTAGATTAGAAAACGTTTCCTTTAAATACACTGATACAGGACCACTTATCGTTGACGATATGTCCTTAAGCATCAAAGAAGGCGAATTTATCGCGATTGTTGGTCAAACTGGTTGTGGTAAATCTACACTTGTTAGACTTTTATTAGGATTTGAAGAACCACTAAGTGGTCGAGTTTTATACGACGGTATTGATATTAAAGATGTCGACTTAACAACTTTAAGAAGAAATATTGGCACTGTTATGCAAAATGGAACTCTGTTCCACGCAGATATTTTATCTAATATCATTATTTCTAACCCAACTCTTAAAGAAGAAGATGCTTGGAGAGCGGCGGAAATCGCTAATATCGCTAACGATATCAGAGAAATGCCAATGGGTATGGGCACTGTTATTTCTGAAGGACAAGGTGGTATTTCTGGTGGACAAAAACAAAGAATTATGATTGCTAGAGCAATCGTCCATAAACCAAAGATTTTAATCTTTGATGAAGCAACTAGTGCTTTGGATAATAAAACTCAAAAGAGTATTACTGAATCAATTAACAAACTTAATTGTACAAGAATTGTTATCGCTCATAGACTTTCTACCATTAAGAGCGCTGATCGTATCATTATGCTTGAACGTGGAAAGATTATTGAAGAGGGTGACTATCAAACTTTAATTGATAAAAAAGGAAAATTCGCCGAACTTGTCGATAGACAAAGATTAGACGTTAAATAGTGGAGGTTTTTATGAAACACAATGTCGAAAACGGAAAATTAATTATTTATTTTGAAGGTGAACTCAACTCCTACAACTCAGAAGAAGTTGAGAAAGAAATTGAACAAATCATCAGTAGTTCAAAATTTGATGCCTTAGTTCTTGATATGGAACACCTTTCATACATCTCATCAGCAGGATTAAGAATCATTGTTAGATTAAAACAACAACATGATGATGTCACAGTTACCAAAGTCAGCTCTGATGTCTTTGATATCTTTGATATGGTTGGTTTCCAAAATCTCGTTAAAATTGAAAGACTTTAATTATTTTTAATTAAATATTTATGAGATACAACATTGAAAATGGCACGCTTACTATTTTATTAGAAGGCGAACTTAATTCTTATAGCGCTGATCCTATAAGTCAAGAGATTGAAAAAATTACTAATAACAACACCTTTGATAAGCTTGTTTTAGACTTGGACATGCTTCATTATATCTCTAGTGCTGGTCTAAGGGTTGTTTTAAAGTTAAAACAAAAATATGATAACTTATCTGTTATTAATGCTTCTTTAGAAGTATATGATGTTTTCCAAATGACTGGTTTTACTAGTGTCATGGATGTTAAAAAGGCATTAAGGAAAATTGATTTATCTCACGCAGAAGTTATTGGTGATGGCTTTTTCTCTACTGTCTATCGTCTTGATAGCGATACGATTGTTAAAGTGTTTAATCGCACCAGTGATTCTGGTCAAATTGAAAGAGAACTACGTTTAGCAAAAGAAGCATTTGTTTTAGGAGTTCCTACCGCAATATCTTTCGATATTGTTAAAGTGGATGATAAATTTGGCGTTATTTTTGAAATGCTTGATTGTATGTCTTTAAAGACAGCGGTTCTAACACATATGGATCGTGTTAGAGAATATTTAGAGAAATATGCTCAATTATTAAAGAAAATCAATACCACAGAATGTTTTAATCCTATCATCCCTGATATTAAAGAACACTATCTTAAAAAGATTGAATTTATTAAACCTTATTTAGAAGAAAAATATTATCTTAAAGCAAAAAAATTAATTGAATCAGTCGAAGACCGTAAGACTTTTGTTCATGGGGACTGTCACTTTAAGAATATTATGGTTCAAAACGACGAACTTATTTTAATCGATATGGATACTTTATCAGTCGGTCATCCAATCTTTGAATTAGCAGCAATATACGCCCCTTATTGTGCGTTTAATGAAGATGATCCAGGCAATAGTGAAAGATTCTTCGGAGTTAAGGATGAAGACGCTGTGAGATTATATAATTCACTTTTAGATTTATATTTTGGCAAAGATGATAAAGATGTTAAGGAAAAGATTAGATTAGTATCTTATATTCATATGGTGTGGTGGAACCGCGTCAATGAACCAAATAATAATGTTAGATTAGAAGGCTGTAGAAGCCGTTTATATCAATTACTTGATAAATATGACAATTTAGATATTGGTATCTAATATGAAAGCAAATAAAGATTATCAAAAAGCATATTACGACAATGAAGCTGACGCTAATAAACAGATGAGCTATGTTAACGCAGCGGCAGGCGTTTTAGCGTTGGTAATTTGGATTTTATATTT
>JBGURM010000003.1:0-20336 GCA_045132035.1 Bacilli bacterium | reverse complement strand
AGTTATCGCTCATTTCACCATCAAGTTCTGCTTGTGGAACTAAGGCAGCAACACTATCAACGATTAATAAATCAATCGCACCACTATCAGCGAGCATTTCAGCAATTTCAAGAGCTTGTTCGCCACTATCAGGTTGAGAAAGAATTAATTCATCAATGTCGACACCTAAATTTTTAGCATAGTTAGGATCAATCGCATGTTCAGCGTCAATAAATGCAGCGCGTCCGCCTTTCTTTTGACATTCCGCAATCGCATGTAACGCTAAGGTTGTTTTACCACTACTTTCAGGACCATAGATTTCAATGATTCTTCCTTTTGGATAACCACCGATACCTAATGCTTCATCTAAAAGTAATGAGCCAGAAGGGATAACATCGACATCAACTGCAGGTCTTTCACCGAGTTTCATGATGGCGCCCTTACCAAATGTTTTTTGGATTTGTTTTAGAACTTCATCGAGTTCTTTTTCGTTGAGTTTTTCTTTTTTGTCCATAAATGTCTCCTCACTTAAATAAGAGTCAAAAAATGCGATTTTTTTAATTATTTTTTTCAATTATTTTTTCTAAAAGATCGTAAGCAATTTTAATTGCTTCTTTTTGAATCTTTTCTCGGTCACCATCGAGCTGATAACCGAAAACTTGAACTTTGTCGTAAAACGCTATTCCGATGTAAACTTCACCAACTTTTTTGTTTTCCATTGCGGTTGGTCCAGCGTTTCCAGTAAAAGAAACACAGTAATCTACATTTAATAAACTTTTGCCATGACTCGCCATTTGTCCTGCAATTTCTTGAGAGACAACACCATAGGTATCGATATCACTATAAGGAATGCCTAAGATACGAGCCTTTTCTTCTGTCGCATATGTAACAAGCGCACCTTTAAAGAAATGAGAAGCACCACTAACAGAGGTAATGTCTTTAGCAAAACCACCACCAGTAAAAGACTCAACTGAACCTAACGTTCTTCCTTTTTCTCTAAAAATACGATTGATATCACCACTTGTCATAATTATTTCTCTGGTAAAAATACTTTTCTATTTTGAACGACATAAATAATGCCGCTAATAAGTGAAACTAATGTTGCTAAATAAACTAAACATGCACTTATTGAAAGGTATGGATTAACGTATCCAGGATACATGTAATGGAATGGGAAATCGTTTAATAAAACGGCAGAGATTGCAACCATTTGTAGGACAGTTTTTAATTTTCCAAAAATATTAGCAGCAATGACTACACCCTTTTGAGCGCCAATAAATCTTAAGGCATCAACAACTGTATCTCTAGCAACCATAATGATTACGCACCACACTGGGAAAATAGCGACTTGTTCCACCGCATATGGAGCAAATAGTTGAGGAGCTACAAGAAAAATGGTCATTGAATTAACAAGGAGCTTATCTGCAACTGGATCTAAAAATTTTCCTAAATCAGTAACTTGATTATTTTTTCTCGCTAGTTTTCCATCTAAGTGATCAGTGTAACTGGCAATTAAGAAAAACACGAATAGAACCAAGAATATTAGGTTAATACGAGAGTTACCTAATTCTGGCGTTACAATGTTTGGAATAATCGATAAAACAAATAAAGTAATTATCAAAACAACTGTAGCGATAATTCTTGAAAATGTAATTTTTGTTGGAAGATTCATAATGCCTCTTTTCTATTTAGCGAGTCTTCGATCCTGTAAGCCATGTTTTGTCTAGGATGATAATTTATCTAAGAATAATCTTACTTGAATCAATTCAATTCTCTATCAAGTCTCCCCTACCAAATTTGGGTTTCTCACTTACGGGGTTTACCGCGTTCCACCTTATTCTTTCAAATAAGCTCCGTCACTGTGGCACTTTCAGGAATCCTACCATGGGTTGCCCTTTAGGTTTGATTTCCGCCGTCACGTACTCCTACGTGCCTAGCGTTATTTTTTCCGCTAGCGTAATCACTACAGTCATCTCAGACTGTGTGAGCATGGACTTTCCTCTAATTAACTAGTAATCAGCAATCATCCAGATCGAAGGTTTTTATTTAATATCATCGGGATTAATATGTAGCTTTTCATATATAAGCATCTCCAACTTCCCGATACGTTGGAGCAATTCATAATTATCAATATGGATATCTTTACGATCTTTGGAAATGTATTTCCATTTGTTCTTTTCTTTCTCAAGTTCTTCTTTTAGCTCAGAATTTGCTTTCCTAAGCTCATCTAATTCTTTGATGATTTTGTTAACATCCACTCCGTTTAAAGCAATGATTTCTTCAAACTTGTAGTAGTCTTCAATTATCTTGTCAAAGTATGTATCAACTTCATAAGGGTCATACCCTCTATCTGTAGTTGAGAACTTTTTTTCAAGAAGTTCTTTACTTGTTAAATTCGTCTTTTGATCCATATCTATTATATTATCTCTTATATCCATTTATTTTTCTATGAAAAATTTACGAATATATAACTATATTTTCTTGAAAAGCATTTCTACCCCTTATAAACTTATAAGGAAATGAAAAAAGTATTGAAACATTTTAAAGGTCACCGTCACTTATGCTTCCTAGATTTTGAAGGGACACAGTTTTCTCATGAAATGATTGCATATGGAGCAGTTTTAGTGACGATTGATAAAAACGGAAAAATCGTCAAGCAAAAAAGCCCAATAAAGAAATACGTTAAAGCCAAAAATCAAATTGGCAAATTTGTTGAAAATTTAACAGGCATAACAAGATTAGATTTAGACCGTTTTGGCGTTCCTTTTTCCACAGCGATGAAAGATCTTAAAAAATATTGTGGAATCCATTTCAAAGGTTGCTCATTTTTAACTTTTGGAACCCACGATTTAAAGATTCTTGGTCAATCAATGTCATATAACCTCGATGCCCCAAAGGATTTATGTAACATAATTAGAAGTAACTATGTTGATTTACAAGGCATCATTGCTGAGTTTATCCGTGATGATCATAACAATCCTTTGTCTTTGACAAATTACTTAACTATTTTTAATTTAGACTTCGATGGTCAAGCTCATGACCCACAATATGACGCAGTTAATTTAGCAAGATTATATGATGCATTTATGGCAAATAAGGAAATTGTTTTAAAGGAGTTTGAAAAGAACTTACAAAGAACCACATTCCATTTAGCGCCAGTTGATACAGTAATTAGAAAATTACTAAATAACGAACCAGTTACCCCAGAAGAATTTAAGAAATATCTTGAAGATTATATTGAGTAATATGAACTATCCTAACGGGCAAGTATATAAATCAAGTAAGTCAAAAGAAAGAAAATCTCATAAGAGTTCTGCAGAGATTTCTTTAAGCAGCGCTAATAGAGGTATGAACCTCGAAAATGAGATTAATATTTCTAATGATTATTACCGCGATAATAACATCTGTTTAATCACAAAGAGGCCGACACCTATCAATATTGTGAAGGTTGACTACTCAAAAGGCGCTAAAATAACACATGCTTATTTTGAGGAACAATCGACCACTGACTATAACGGAGTTTACCGTTCACGCTACATTGATTTCGAAGCAAAAAACACCAAAAATAAAACATCGTTCCCACTAAACAATATTACCAAACATCAAATTGAACATTTAAAGCGAGTTCTCTTTCATGGAGGTATTGCGTTTTTCATTATCAACTTTGAAAGTTTGAACAAGGTGTATTTATTAGATGCAAGCTATGTCATTGATTTTTATGAACACGGAGAAAGAAAATCGATTCCATTTAGTTGTTTCGAAGAAAACGGAATCGAAATTGAACAAAGTTATAATCCAAGACTTAAATATATAGACGCTATTGATAAGAAATATTTCTAATATTTGCAAATATTTCTAAGCTTACATTCTGCGCATTTTGGTGAATGGGCAGTACAAAAATATCTTCCAAAGTGAATTAACTGATGATGAGTCTTAATCCAATTTGATTCAGGAATCAGTTTTTTTAATTTTCTTTCGATGTCGATAGGTTCATCTTTGCTATTAGCAATGCCTAATCGATTTGTAATTCTGATAATATGAGTGTCAACCGGTAAATCTGGAATCTTAAATATTTCTATTCTTATAACTCCAGCGGATTTATTTCCAATGCCCGGTAGTTCTTGAAGTAGTTTTTTATCGCTTGGTAACTTACGATCAAAATCATAAATAATCTTATGCACTATGCCTTTAATATTCTTTGCTTTGTTCTTATATAAGCCTAACGATTTAATTCTTTCTTCAATCTCTTCTACACTAGCGTTTTCAAGCTTATCAAGAGAGTCAAAATCGCTGAATAACTTGTAGGTAGTCGCGTTAACTGCCCTATCAGTCGTTTGAGCGCTTAACATAACTGCGATTACTAATTCATAATCTTTATTATAAAAAAGCTCACATTTTGCATTAGGAAAAAGTGAGTCTACATAATTAGAGATAAAAGACATTTTTTCTTTAGTTATCATCGTCGCCCTTTTTAACCCAAGGTATTTTTGCAATTCTAATAGTCTCTTCTAAGTTCTTATCCCATTCACTACTAAGAGGAGTGTGGCCCTCAGTTTCTAAATCATCTCTTTGAGACCAGCTTAATAAAATTTTATCAACGCTTCTAAGCGTTTTCTTTCCACGAGAAAGAGCCTCTTTCAAAGCGTCAATGATGATTTTATCACTATAGCCATAACTAACCCATTCATGAATCTTGCTAACTTCAACAGGACTAAGAGGTCTATTGAGAAGTTTTTCATAATTTAGATAAATATTATCTAATTCTTCAGTGATTCTCTTGCTTGTTTTCTCTTCTTCTTCTTTTGATAAGTTGATTTGGAATTCACGATATAGTTTTTGCTTTAATGGTTCAAGAGACGCGACTGTTTGTTTTCCAACTGTTTTATATTCAAATAGTCCTTTAGTGATTAGCTTTGCTAAAATTGAATCAATTTCTCTAATGTCTAAAGACATTTTCAAGGATAATAGATCTGCGGTGACAAATGGGTTACCTTGAGAAATTAAATGGTCAATAACAAAAATAGTTGCAAGTTCATTCTCATTTATTTTGAGTTTCTTGTAATTCTCAATTAATAAAAATCTAAAATCAATCGCTTCGGTAATCATGTATATCTACTTTACCACTCTTTAGTGTTTTAAATCTATTATTATTCCTTGAGATTTTAATATTTCTATTAATTCACTTTGATGATGTGATTTTTTTATCTCAGAAATTATCTTGTCTTTATTGAGTAAATTCAGCAAAGAAATGTTCTCTTTTAATACTTTTTTAAGCTCTTCGTCTATATCAAAACCAATCTCTAATTGGAATCGATATATTCTTAATATTCTTAGTGGATCTTCAGTTATTCTCACTAACGGATTACCAATCGTTCTGATAATTCGTCTTTCGATATCTTTCTTTCCACCCACTAAATCAATAAGATTTAAACCTTTATCCATATATAAAGCATTGATTGTTATATCTCTTCTAAATACATCTTCTTTAATTGATTTAGTAAAACAAATCTTATTTGGGTGGCGATAATCACTATAACCTTCTTCTTTTCTTAAAGTAGTAATATCAAACTTTGTATCATCAACTTTTAATTTGACACTTCCATATTTCTCAAATGTGTAATCAGCGGACTTTAAAAACTCTTTCATCTCACTAGGAGTCGCATCAGTCACTAAATCCATATCAGTTAGTTCAATATTAAGAAGATAATCTCTAACGGTTCCTCCAACCATATATAAAATATGTCCATGAGTTTGGAATGTTTCCGCTAAAGATTGATATAGTTTAATCTTCTTATCCACAAAAAAATTATATTTCTTCTAAATGAAAAGGTAAATAAAAAGACCTTAATAAAGGTCTCTATGTCGCTATATTAGTCTTCGTTTAACTTGTTTTTGAATTCTTTGGCTAAATGAATGACAACAGTGTTCTTTTGCTTGATTATAATCTCTGTGTGTTTCTTAGGATGTGTACCTTTTCTGCCAGATTTTGTTTTTGGTTCGAAAACGCAGAAATTTTTAATGTTGACACTTTGACCATCGAGCAAGGTATCGGCGATTAATTCGAATGTTGCGTCAATTACTTTCTTAGCGTCGGATTTTGAGACATGAACAGCATCGGCTACAATATCGATAATCTCGTTCTTATTCAATTTTTCCATGATGTAAATTTTCTCCTCTTCTTTAAATACTATACCACTTACTAATCTTTCTTGTTATGTTTTTTTAATGAGAATTTTATTGGTGTTCCATCAAAATTAAATGTTTCACGTAATCTATTCTCTAAATATCTTTGGTAAGAAAAATGCATAAATTCAGGGTCATTCACAACTAATGTGATTGTTGGAGGTGCACTTAACACCTGAGTTGCGTAATAAATTTTTAATCTACCTCCATTGAAATCTGGAGCCTGATTCATAACCTGCGCTTCTTGAATTACGTCATTAAGTAATGATGTTTTAATTCTTGTGTGATACGCTTCATGAACCAAATTAAGTGCATCGAATAATGTATTAATTCTTTTTCTTTGTAACGCACTTACATATACGATAGGCGCATAGTCCAAAAACTTATATTCTTTTTTAACTTCCTTAGTAAACGAAGACATTGTATTTGTGTCTTTATCAACAAGATCCCACTTATTAATAACAATAATGATTGCTTTATGTAAATCAGTCGCGTATTGAATAACGTGCTTATCTTGTTCAAGAATTCCTTTATCTCCATCGATAACTAATAAAACAATTTCACTTCTTTCAATCGCTTTTAACGCTCTTATAGCGGAGTATTTATCAATTGCTTCATAAATTTTACCCTTTTTCTTAAGTCCGGCAGTGTCAATAACAACAAAGTTTTTGCCGTCTTTTGTAAATGGGGTATCAATTGAATCTCTAGTTGTTCCAGAAATGTCACTAACAATAACTCTTTCTTCGCTAAGAATCGCATTAGTTAAAGAGGATTTACCAACATTTGGTCGACCAATCATACAGAAAGTAACTGTATCTTCTTTTGCTTCTTCTTTTTCGTCTTTGACGAAATCAGAAATACGAGTAAGGATATCACCAATACCTACACCATGGGCACCACTCACAGGAATTGGTTCCCCTAATCCGAGTGAATAAAATTCAGCAGCATTAGAGGCTTGTAAACCATTATCAATCTTATTAACCGCTAAGATGATTGGTTTTTTAACTTTTCTTAACATTCTTGCAACCATCTGATCATCAGCGGTAACACCAACTTGACCATCAGTTACAAAAATAATGATATCAGCTTCATCAATTGCGATATTAGCTTGCATTCTAATTTGTTCTTGGAATGGCCTATTTGCCATTTCAATTCCACCAGTATCAATTAAAGTAAATGTTTTCTTTAACCATGTAGCGGTTGCATATAAGCGGTCTCTAGTAATACCTGCTTCATCATCAACGATTGCTCTACGGTCACCAACGATACGATTAAAAATCGTTGACTTACCAACGTTTGGGCTTCCAACAATCGCAACAACTGTATTAGGCATTTTTACCTTCCATCTCTGCAATTTTTTTATCAATTATTTCAATAATTGCATTAACAACTTCATCAACTGTCATATCAGAAGTATCTAAAGTAATTGCATCTTCAGCACATTTAAGTGGGGCAAAGTCTCTGTGAGAATCAATATAATCTCTCTTTTTGACATCTTCTTCGATTTCTTCATATGTACAAGGGATGCCTTTTTCAATGTTTTCATCATATCTTCTAATTGCTCTAGTTCTAACAGAGGCAATTTGGAAAATTTTTACTTCAGCGTTTGGAAGAACATATGTTCCGATATCTCTACCATCCATAATGACGGAGTGTTTTGCCGCCATCTTTCTTTGTTGTTCAACTAAGAATAAACGGATATCTTTATATGAAGCAATATAGCTGACATTACCAGAAACACGAGGTTCTCTAATTTCTCTAGTAATATCGATGTCATTACAAAGTACTTGGCCACTTGGTCTTAATTTAATAGTAACTTCAGGAATTAAGGCACAACATTCTGCTTCGTTTTGGCAGTTAACACCCTTTTCCATACAGTACCAAGTGAAAGCACGATACATAGCTCCAGTATCAATATAAGTGTAACCTTTAATTTGAGCAATTTTCTTTGCTACAGTGCTCTTTCCAGCAGCGGCTGGTCCATCGATTGCAATACTGATTTTCATATAAGAAACCCCCTAAAATAATTTAAATCCGACCACAACAAGGGTCAAAATTATCGCGGCGCATATAGAAATAATGACCGCATTTTCAATAGTTCTTTTCTTTTTAAGTTTAAGAAAAAGCTCCATTTCAGCGGAGACTTCTTCTTGTTTTGAGGGGGCAAAAAAACCTTTGCTACCCTTCTTAGAGATAGATTTACGATATTGTTGATATTTACTGACTCTAGTTTCTTTCATATCGTAACCTTTTAATTAATTAACGATCTTTCATCATTGGGAAGAGAATTACTTCTCTAATGTTTTCTTGATCGGTTAGTAACATACATAATCTATCGATTCCCATACCAATACCACCCGCTGGAGGCATTCCGTATTCAAGCGCTTCGATAAAATCGACATCCATTTCGTTTGCTTCTTCATCACCAAGCTCTTTAGCTTTTAATTGGGCAATGAATCTTTCTTTTTGATCGATTGGATCATTGAGTTCGGTATATGCATTTGCGAGTTCTCTACCATTAACAAAGAGTTCGAATCTTTCTGTGTATCTTGGATCCTTGCCTTTTTTGGTTAATGGAGAAACTTCAATTGGGTATGAATAAACGAAGGTTGGTTGAATTAAGTCTGCTTCGCAGAACTCTTCAAAGAATTCATTCATAACATGTCCAACAGTGTTCTTGTGATTTTCAAGTTTAATACCATGTTTTTCTGCAAGCGCTTTTGCTTCAGCAAAATCATAGATATTTCTAAAATCAATGCCGGTTTTTTCTAAAATTAAATCCGCCATTGAGACCCATCTAAATGGTTTGTGGAAATCAATGACTGTTCCTTGATAAGAAACAATATCACTACCAGTGACATCTTTAGCGGCTTTTCTAATCATTCCTTCCGCTAATTTTCTCATTCCTTGTAAATCAGAATAAGCTTGATAAGCTTCGATAGTTGTAAATTCTGGGTTATGAGAAGCATCCATTCCTTCGTTTCTAAATAAACGGCCAATTTCATAGACTCTTTCCATTCCACCGACTAATAATCTTTTAAGATTAAGTTCTGTAGCAATTCTTAAATAGAAGTCCTTATCTAAAGCATTCATATGAGCAACGAATGGTCTAGCATTAGCACCACCTAAGATTGGAGAAAGAACAGCAGTTTCAACTTCAACAAATCCTTGTGCATCTAAATAGCTTTGAATACTTCTAATGAGTTTTGGACGTGCAAAAGCAACGGTGCGGCTTTCTTCATTAACAATTAAGTCCAAATATCTTCTTCTACTTCTTTCTTCAACATCGGTTAAACCGTGGAATTTTTCTGGAAGTGGATGTAAGCACTTTGTTAAGTGAGTATATTTTTCCGCTCTAATGGTTAATTCACCAGTACGGGTTTTCATGATACGTCCAGTAACTCCAACGATATCACCGATATCGGCAAGCTTAAATAATTCATATGTTTTCTTACCGACAACATCAATGCCCATATAAACTTGGATATTTCCGGTCTTGTCTTGAATATTCATAAATGAGGCTTTGCCCATTCTTCTAATATTTTTAATTCTTCCGGCAACAGTTACAACTGGTTTTAATCTTTCTAACGCTACTGGACTCTTCTTGGTAAAAAGGTCTCTAATTTGCTTAACTGAGTGGCTAACTTTAAATGCTTTTCCAAATGGATCAACATGGAAAGCAGCATATTTTTCTAATTTTTCTCTTCTAGCAATTTCCTGATCATTCAAATTTTGATTATTATCCATAGATAAGTTCTCCTAAACTGTTAATAGTATATAAGAATCTTTGACTTCTTTATAGTCAAAAATGATTTTAGTTCAAATTTTCTTTCATGTAGTCATTTATGATGCTAATTAAATCATCATAAGTTGATAGTTCTCCAGAGAGCCTTTGCTTAAGTTTTTTGTTATTTGGAAAGCCATCAAAAAACTTTGTAGCAATACCTCTAAACATTCTCATTGCAGTAGCCTCACCCTTCTCATCCATGAGGTCTCTTGCGAGTTCTTTGCATAATTCTGCCTGTTCCACTAATGAAGTTGACACCAATTCTTTACCTTCAAAATAGTTATTGATATTTCTAATAAGATAAGGTTTACCAACCGCACCTCTAGCGACCATAACTGCATCTGCTCCAGTTATTTCTAAAGCTTTAACAGCGTCATTCACACTATTGATATTTCCACTAACCACTAATGGTATAGACATTTTGCTTCTTAAATCTTTAATTAATTCCCAGTGTGGTTGACCACCATACATTTCTTTTGTAGTTCGTGGATGAATAGCGACTAAACTAGCTCCGGCTTTTGTTACTTCATCAATTACTTCCATAAAAGTTAAATGGTTCATATCAAAACCAAGCCTTATTTTTACTGTAATTGGTTTATTGGTTACTTCTTTCATCGCTCTAACGATATTCCCACATAACTTTGGATCCTTCATTAAAGCTGAACCTGCACCAGTCTTAATTACTTTATTAACTGGACAACCCATATTGATATCGAAAAAATCAATGTTTGGGTTTAGTGATTCAGCTATTTGAACAGCTTTTTTCATATTCTCTGGATTACTTCCAAATAGTTGAACACATGTAGGAAGTCTGCTCTTTTCGAATTTAATATATGAAAGCGTTTCTTTATTTCCATATATCAAACCCATATCTGAAATCATTTCAGTTACCACATATCCAGGACCATATTTGGACATAAATTTACGGTATCCTAAAGAAGTAATTCCCGCCATCGGGGCAAGAACCACTTTATTGTTTATAGTGATGTTGCCAATTTTAAACATATAAGAAAAAAGGGGTTATTCTCCCTTTTCTCCTTCGCCATCATTTGGCTTAGTATCTTCAACTACTTGTTCTTGAGCGACTTCATCTTTTTTAAGATGTCGATGTTCTAACAAGTAATCAATTTCTTCTGCAGTAATTTGCTCGTGTTCAAGAAGAGTTTGAGCAATAAGCTCAACATCATCTTTATATTCTCTAATAATAGAGAGAGCTTTTTCGTGAGCGTCATTGATGATCTTTTGAACTTCAGAGTCAATCTTTTCAGCAGTAGCTAAAGAGAAGTTCTTTTGAGTAGAGGCATAATCTCTTCCAAGGAAGACACTACCAGTATCTCTTTCATATTGAATTGGTCCAAGAGAAGACATGCCAAGTTCAGTGACCATAAGTCTAGCAATTCTTGTTGCCATTTCAATATCGTTTTGAGCGCCACTAGAGACATCATCAAAGAATACTTCTTCGGATGAACGTCCACCTAAGTATCCAACAATTCTTGCTTCTAATTCTTTCTTTGTAAGTAAGAATCTATCTTCTTCTGGAGTCATGCGAACATGACCGCCAGTATTTCCACGAGGAATAATTGTAATCTTTTGAACTTTATCAGAGTGTTCTAACTTAATGCCAATAATTGCATGACCTGCTTCATGGTGTGCCACAACATCTCTTTCATGTTTATTTAAAGAACGTGAAGATTTAGCTGGTCCAGCAATTCTTCTATCAATAGCTTCATCGATTTCTGCCATTGAAATAGCGGACTTCTTGCGTCTTACAGCTAAAATAGCGGCTTCGTTCATAATGTTTTCAATATCGGCACCGGAGAATCCAACGGTTCTCTTAGCGATTTGAGTAAAGTCAACGCCTGGTTCAAGCTTCTTGTTTCTAGAGTGAACCTTGAAGATTGCTTCTCTGCCTTCTCTATCTGGGAGAGAAACAGTAATCTTTCTATCAAAACGACCAGCACGTAATAAAGCAGGATCGAGAACATCGTCTCTATTTGTTGCGGCCATAACGATAATACCGGAGTTATCAGAGAATCCATCCATTTCAACCAATAATTGGTTAAGGGTTTGTTCTCTTTCGTCGTTTCCACCACCTAAACCAGCACCTCTTTGTCTACCAACAGCATCGATTTCATCAATGAAGACTAAACATGGAGCGTTTTGTTTAGCGGTTTTAAACATATCTCTAACTCTACCAGCACCCACACCAACGAACATTTCGACAAAGTCGGAACCAGAAATTGAGAAGAATGGAACACCAGCTTCACCCGCAACGGCTTTAGCAAGTAAAGTTTTACCAGTACCTGGGCTACCAACTAATAAGATACCTTTAGGTAACTTAGCACCAAATTTTGTGTATTTTTGTGGATCTTTGAGATATTCAACAATCTCTTCCATCTCGGCTTTTTCTTCATCGCAACCTGCGACATCTTTAAATCTTGTCTTAGAATCTTGAATTCTTCTAGCGCGTGATTTATTGAAGTCCATAGCTTGTCTATTAGAACTATTAACAGAACCAGCAAGTCGAGAGAATAAGAAGAAGACAACAATGCCAGAGCCAAGAAGCATAATGATTGTTGGTCCCCATTGATCCCACCATGTGGTTTGATAAACATCGCTAATTGATAAAGCAGTAGGACTTGTGCTTGTTAATCTTTCGTTAACTAAGGTATTGATGCTATATCCTGTGAAGTTGATTGTGTCATTTAAGTGATACTCAACACCATCAAAATAGATGGTCTTATCCACATCAACTGTAACGGAATATTTAAAAGTGTCGTTATTATATGTGTAACTATCTGTATTAAAAGTATAAGAAAGTGTTTTTCCGTTTTTATCTTTGAAAGAACCAGTGATTGTTGTTAATTCACTACCATAATGGTGAGTAATATTTGCGGTTTCAACACGGTCGTTGACTAATGCTGTAACATAATCATTTCTACTTAAATGAGTTGATCTATCGACTCCACCAAAAATTCTATAAATTAAAATACCAATCAAGCCAACGGTAAGAATGATGATTAAAATGAAACCAATCGATATACGACGACGTGGAAGATTAGCATTTGGATCATTTTCAGGCATATTTCTACCTCCTAATATCTCAATAAGATAAGGTATCAAAAAAATTTGATAAATAGATTATATTAGTTTTTCGATATATTTAAAAGCAAAACACATTTAAATGTGATTTGTAGTTATTTTACGTAAAAATTAATTCCATCAGTTGGAACAAAATTTTTTTGATAACGAGGAATATAAAGCGGATCACCATTATCGCTGATGATAATTGGCCATCTGGCTCTGAGTCTTAGCGGCATTTTCCAATCAATAAAAAGTCTACGAACGAAAACCTTGTAGCCATTAATGAAAATATAATCATCAAGTTTAGCGTTTCTAATTTGAATTGGATAATCGTTACTTCTAACATTTCGATTACTGCTATCTTTTGAAAAATCTAAGTAAAAATATGGAGTGTCTAAAATACCTGGCTTATCTAAAATATACGAATATTCAATTAAAGGAATGCCGGCGTTCACAATATCGACAAAGTCATATTCTTTGATGAAAAATAAGTTGTCTTTAATTTTGAAAAATATGTTTGGTTTTTTGCTATTTAGAGCTTTTGATATTTCACCTACATTTTCTTTAGATAGATAAAGGTTTTCTCTAATATCTTTAACTAAAAAGTTTAGAGAGTATTTTAGAGTTAATTCATCTAAAGACAATAAATATTCACATGAATGAATTCTCTTTTTATCGATTGAGTTCAAAACTACTTGTAACTTTCTATTTTCTTCTTCTATTTCTTTAAGTAGATTTGTTCGATCTTCTTGAGACATTTTAGCAATCTTTTCGTGTCTAATTTTGTTTCTTAAAATTGTCTTATCAAAATTGGTTTTATCAATTGCAAAAGGAACATTGTTTTTTGCACAAATGTCTTCTAATTCTTTCTTGCTATAAGAGAGAAGTGGGCGAACGACTGTCATCCCCTTTATCTGTGTTTTTTCTTGAATTCCAAAATAAATTGGGCAGTTTTGCCTTTGTTTTTGAATAATATAAGTTTCTAAATGGTCATCTTGATGATGGGCTACTAGTAAAGCGTCATAGTGATTTTGTTTAAAAAGCTTAGCAAAAAATGAGTATCGGATTTCACGGCATTTAGCTTCGGTTTTTCCAACTGGATTTTTGTCACACTCTTTAATGTAAACCTTAATGTCATTATCTTTCGCGTATTCAACTAAGCCATCCACCTCGGAAGTTGACTCAATTCTAATATGGTAATTCACTATTGCTGCGTCAAAATCATAGCCTTCTTTTTTAAGAATATAGAAAAGGGCCATTGAGTCTGGACCAAATGAACACGCTAAAAGATATTTCTTGTTTTTATCAAGGTTCAATTCTTTCATATGATGCCTTTTCTTTTTTACCTACAATTTCTATCACTACTTTGATATCGTAATTCTTATCTCCAAACTTAATATTAACGATGTCTCCATTTTTAACTTCGCTGCTTGGTTTTGCTTCTTTTCCGTTAATTAAAACTAGTCCTCTAAGACAATACTCCTTAGCGATTGTTCTTCTTTTGATGATTCTCGAATCTTTTAAATACAAATCAATTCTCATGCTGTCTCGACCACCTTGTTAGTTCTAATTATGTTCACTAATGATTTAAGAATGTTTTCAAAATCTGCTAACCAATTTTGTTTCTTTGTCATCACTATTTTAAAACGATGATTAACATAACTTATTTTTATTATATTTAAATATGGAATAAGTGCTTCAAATAAAATATTTCCAATTCCTCTAATATTAATAAAATTATCGCCTAAATTAATCTCGAGATTATATTTTGTTTCTTTAACTTCTCGTATATCACACTCTTGAACCATTAAATCAATGCTTCTTTTAGTGAATAACTGTTCTACTTCAATAGGAAGTTTGCCATAAATATCTCTAGTTTTAGACTTAATAAGCATTAAAGATTCATTTGTTGAAGCAGACATAATTTCTTGATAAAGTTCAATCTTATCACTTTGGTTTGCGTATTCTTGAGGAATGTAAGCATCAAAATTAACATCAAGATTTAAGTTATATTGAGGTATTTCTCTTTCTGCTTCTCCGGCTTGTTCTTTAACTGCCTCATTTAAAAGTTTGATATACATATCTAAACCAATTGAGTCGATGAATCCAGCTTGCTCTGGCCCTAAAATATCTCCTGCTCCTCTAATCATCAAGTCTCTTTGTGCAATACGATATCCACTACCTAAAGCAGTGAATTCTTGTAGGGTCTTGAGTCTTTTTTGTGCATCTTCCTTCAAAGCCTTGTTTCCGTTATACATCAAATAAGCATACGCAATACGGTTTCCTCGACCAACACGACCTTTAATTTGATATAACTGAGCTAGACCATAATGATCACTATCATCAACGATAATCATGTTAGCGTTAGGGACATCAATACCATTTTCAATAATTGACGTACACACTAAAACTTGTACCTCTCCACTATAGAACTTAATCATTACGTCTTCGATATCATTCTTCACCATTTTTCCATGAGCAACAGCGATATTAACTTCAGGTAGTTGTCTTTTTAATCGATTTGCAATCTCATAAATAGTCTCAATATTGTTATGAAGATAGAATACTTGTCCTTCTCTTCCTAATTCTCTTTGGATTAATTCTTTTACGATGTCCGCTCTAAAAGGAGTGACATATGTTTGAATTGGCATTCTTTCTCCTGGGGGAGTGTTAATTTGAGATAAACTCCTTACACCAAGAAGTGATATTTGAAGCGTTCTAGGAATAGGTGTCGCGCTCAATGTCAAAACATCGATGTTGTTTTTGAGCTCTTTAATCTTCTCTTTTTGTTCAACACCAAATCTTTGTTCTTCGTCTACGACTAATAATCCTAAATCTTTATAAATAATATCTTTTGATAAAAGTCGATGAGTGCCAATAATAAGATGAATCTTTCCTTCTTGGACACCTTTTATATATTCTTTTTGTCTCTTTTCTGGAATTAATCGAGAAAAGATAGCAATCTTTATATCAAAACCAGCAAATCTAGCGGTCGCAGTTTCAAAGTGTTGTCTCGCTAATAAAGTAGTTGGACAAAGTAAAGCGACTTGTTTTCCAGAATTAATTGCCTTAAATATCGCTCTAAAAGCAACTTCTGTCTTACCAAATCCAACATCACCGCATAATAAGCGGTCCATTGGATGAGTACTTTCCATATCACTTTTAATCTCACTAAGCGATCTTTCTTGGTCTTTCGTTAATTCGAATTCACAACTATCTTCAAAAGCTTTTTGGAATTCATCATCCTTATCAAACGCAAAGCCTTCAATTTTGCTTCTTTCAACATATAAGTTAAATAGTCTTTGAGCCAAGTCATGAATTCTCTTTTTAATCTTCTCTTTTTGCTTTTCCCAATCTTTAGTGTGAAGGTGAGATAGGCGGGGTCTTGCGCCTTCTTTGCCAATATATTTCCTAATTAAAGATAATTGATTTAGAGGAACATAAAGGATTTCTCCACCAAAATAGGCAATCTTTAAATAGTCTTGATGCTTTCCTTGAACTTCTAAAGTTTGTAATTCAATAAATTCACCAATACCTTGATATTCGTGGACAACATAATCGCCCGGATTAAGTTCATCACCACTTCTTAGAATTGTTGCTTCTTTAAATCTATTATCAAATCTGGTAACTCTAACTTTATGGTTAAATAACTCTTTACTAGTTAAAAAGACAACTTTCTCATCCTCCAATACAAAACCTAGTGGAAGGGACGATATTGCTAAACCAATTTGTCTTTTATCTGGAAGAGAAAACTCACTCACCATTTCAAACGGAAGATTCTCACTATTTAATAAATCAATAACACTTTCAAGTTGATCTTTACTTCCTAAAGAGATATTCACTTTATAGTTTTGATTAGTGTAGGACCTAATAATATTTGTTATATCGTTTTCTTTGCTTGCTTCAAATGGTACAGCTTTGCAGTTAAAGGTAATATCATCTGCACTAGTTTGAAGTAAAGATGTACGAATAAGTCTACTTCTATTAAATGGTAAACGTGAATAATCTTGGAAAATAGATAAGTGGCTTAAAGCGTGACCTTGTTCGAATAATTCAGATAAGAAGGTAATAGATTCCTCCATAATCATTTGAGAATTTTCTCTAATTCCGTTCTCATCAACTAAAACAACATCATAGTCTCTACAATAATCAATTAGTGAGCAAGTGTTATCACTAATCATAGAAAAATAACGATATAAATTAGGAGAATAATTGTGCTCCAAAATATCATTAATATCCGATTCCACTACATTTCTTAAATTAGAAAATTCATTAGGAGGAAGCATCTTTTGATCTTTCTCTAATTGAGACAGAAGCTTTTCAGGTGCTGACCTACATTCTTCTTCAGTGAATAAGAAATCATTCGCTGGCAAAATATCAACTTTTCTAATCTCTTCTTTACTAGTCTGAGTTGCTAAATCAAAGTATCTAATTGAATCAATCTCATCACCAAATAGTTCAATACGAATCGCGTCATCATAGTTAACTGAGAAAATATCTAAGATGTCACCTCTAGACGCAAATTGAAGAGATTGGTCAATCTTATTAACTTGGTAATATCCTGCTCTAACAAGAGATCTTTTGACCTCTGTTAAATTGATTTCATCGCCAATTTTAAAAGATAACGCGCAACTACTAAATAGCTCTTTATTCGGCAAATATCTTAAAATTGAAGCGAGATTTGCCACAATAATTTCGTTTTTCCCGTTTTTTATCTCGTTTAAAGTGTAAATGCGGTTAGCCGCCATTTCCTTGCTTAGAGATAAGTTTTCAGCGCGAATCAACTCATCGCTCATGAACATTGAAATCTTCGCTTTTGGTAGTAAAGTCTTCAAAAATGAAAACACTTTCTGAGCTTTGTATAAATTTGATGTAACTATTAAATATTTATGTTTTTCTTCTTGATAACTAGAAGCAACTAATAGAGAAATACCTGCTAAATCATCAACGACAAAATGCCCACTTCTTGACAAGAAGGGGGGTAACGCACGGTTAGATTTTAGATAATCAAATAGTTTCGTTTATTAACCTCCTAATTAAATTTAGTCATCGCGATATCAAAGTTATGTTTAAGAATTTCTTTTATCGCATTAGCAGCGTTTTCAATTGCCTCATCAATTAATTCTCTTTCTTCTTTTGAAGGCTTAGATAAGACATAATCAATTGTGTCGTATTGAGGTTCACCAATGCCGATTCTAATTCTCTTTATATCTTGTCTTCCTCCAAGATTATCAATGATGTTTTGCATACCTTTATGGCCACCACTAGAGCCGCTTAATCTTAATCTAATTTTTCCTGGCTCTAATGCCATATCATCATAAACAACAATAATGTCTTCAATATTAATTTTAAAATAATTAACTATTTCTCTAACAGATTCTCCGGAAAGATTCATAAATGTCTGTGGCTTAAGTAAGAATATATCTTCATCAAAGACTTTACCTCTTCCAACTAATCCCTTAAACGATTCTTTATCGATATCAATTTGGGCTAATTCACCAAAAAGATCCACAGCATCAAATCCCATGTTGTGGCGGGTGTGTTCATATTTTTTTCCTGGATTTCCAAGTCCGACAATTAATTTCATATGTAGTAATAATATAATAGTTGTTAATTAAAATTAACGAATTATTTATTTTTATATTTCTCTCTAATAAAGTCTATTATTTCTGGTTTAACTCTTTCTTTGCTAATTATAGCGCCAATAGTAGTTCTATCTTTATTACCCATTACACCTTTAATATAGATGTATTTTTTAACTTCTTTAAATCTAGTTTGATCATATTTAAATACATAGCTGAATTCACTTCCATCAACAAGCAAAGAAACCTCTTCTAAACGGTCATTAAACACTCTAAAAGATGTAGGAAGTTTATTATTTACTATTCTTTTATATATTTTTGAAGGTATGAAAAAGAAATAAATGTAAATAGCTACAAGAGCGACAAATCCAATAAATCCTGCTGCAATATAGAATAAGATTGAATTAAGCGGTAAAACCACAAAGAATAGCATTAAAAATAAGCCAATTAGAATTGCAAACGTAATTAAGATATGTGGCCAAATGAGGTACATGACGAAATTAAAAATGTCGCCTCTAGAAAACTCGTGTTTCTCTTCGACGTGGATGAATAAAGGTACACTATTATGTGTATCTTCTTCAGTTATCTCGTCTTCAAATCTACTTGATAAGTCTTCCATTTGTTCGCTATCTCCTTTGACTCTTACAACCACCGATGGTTCTTTTAATTTTTTATTTTTATCAAAATAATAAATAAAGACAGTAATAAGATATATTACTAAATATGGTACAAACGCAATAACTAATGTAGCAAAGAAATATAAAAATGAATTATTCGGAACATATTCGCTTGCCCCGCTTCTAGCTTGATTACCAGCATCAATAACTAGAATTGCGGAGCAAACAATAATAGCAAACAAAAAGAGCATGCATATTACAAACATGATTAAGTTTTTAATGTTTGAAAAATAGCCGCTCTTTTGTTTCATTTAATTTTTAATGTAAGTTATCTTATTAGAACGCTAAGCCTTGTGGTAAGCTTGTTGGCATAAACATTGCAGCGAACATCGCAATAACAGTCAATGCATCAACATCAAATGTTTTAATTTGTTCTGCACTTAAGCCTTTGTAGTTGACTTGGCTATTGTAACTAACACCAAGTTTAATTTCGCCGTGAGCGTTGAAAGTATCTTTAGCAGCAAGATCAGCTTTGAGATCGATTGATTCTAAAGCCATACCTTTTTCCGCACCTGTTGTTGAACCAACAACAATCGCAGCACCAACTTTAGCTTTTTCAAATTCTGGAGCTTTTGGCATAACTGGCTCTTCTGCATCAGGAAGACCTGTTGGATCATCTTCGACAAGAGCAAGAGGACCTGTATTATCTTTTGGCATTAAATCTAAAACATTGAGTTCAGCAGATAATCCCATGCGATTGACAGCACCAGCGTTATCTTTCCATTGCTTGAAGAGTGGTAAGTTTTCAGCAAATGTACCTAAAACAATGCTACCAAAAGAAGTGACCATAGGTTTAATCATTGGGAAGCCTGTTGAAACAGCGTAACCAATAACATCAACTGGTAAGTCTGAGAGTTCTGGAGGTAACATTTCAAGCATAGCAAGCATAGAAAGAATTGAAGTAAGATTAAGATTTAACTTTCCGCTTCCAACAACTTGTTCATAAGTTGGTGTACCTGTCGCACCTGAAGAAGCAACATAATCGTTATAAATTGGTTTAAGAACGTTCTTAACACTTTCATCACTAATATCTAAGAATAAGTG
>JBGURM010000002.1:0-37055 GCA_045132035.1 Bacilli bacterium | reverse complement strand
GAAATCAGAGTTATGTTTAAAGAAGTTGATATAGGCAGTATACAAATGAATAACAGTCTGCTGTAACGCAATAGAATCAACTTCTTTAAGATATGGATACTTTTCTTTATATTTTGGTAGAAGCTTTATGAGTTCATATTTATTAATTTTAAAGTTATGATCTTTCTCATACTCTTTTTTACATAAAGAAAGTAGTTCGTTATAGACCTGGCGAGAACAGCCTAAAGTTTTCTCAATTAATTGCTTTTGAGAATCATCAGGGTATAGACGAAAACGATAGGTTCTTTTTATGAGCTTCATAATATTCAATATTTAAGTTAGATATCAATTAATTGATATCTTTCTTACATATTAATTATATCAAAATCTCACCTATATTAATAGCAATATCTATAGTTTTTTTGTGTTATTTTTTTCAAGTTCATCCCCCACCTATAGAGGTATCCATCAATTTAAAAAACCGGTGTGGGGGTCTTCTTTGACATTACGATAAAAGAATAGAAAAAGAAACAAAACGATAAAAAACTTAGGAAAAAATCACTCTTACAAAAATTTAACAAACTTTTGCAATATGTTGTTTGTTAAAACATATTTTTGAGATAGTTATATCTTTTATACACTTTATCAGCAATTGAATCAGTATCATCAATATTAATGGGAATTAACAAAATGATTTCTTTAATGTCATCGAGTGAGATTGTTTTTAAATCTAATTCTTTAAATAATGTTTTTGCTTTCTCATTCTTTTTTAAGAAACCAACAAAGAGTTTTATTAAACCATCATCATATGGGTTATTTAGTTGATCAATCGTACTTATTAACGCTAAATTGTTATCAAAATTTGGTGCTAAAGAAATTATCTTTCCACTTTTTCTATCTCTTAATAAGCCGGCGTTTTCATTATGTCGATCAACGTTATATACAACCGAATCAAAGAAAGATAAGAAGAGATATTGTTTTGCTATATTCTCATTAATAGACATCAAACTATCAAATATATATTGAAAACTATCATTATCTCCAATTAATGAGGCAAGCGGTTCAAAATTGTAGTTCCCTGCAAAGTTTTTGCTTTTGATAAATCCATTATCATATTCATATATCGCGGTGTCTAATCCAATTAACTTGGCAAAATGATAGCAAAACAATTCAGAAAATATTTGTTTTGAATTTCCGCTTTTATATAGCCACCACTCACCATTAATGATTTTCCATCCTTTTTCAAAACTACCAGTGGTAGTTAATTCAGGGGTAATCTTAGCGGCGTTAGCAAAATATATGGAATTACCTTTTAAAGACAAATCAAATAATGAGTCATCTTTAAAGAAAACATCTTTATATTTATATTTTGAATGCTTTGGTTTGAACCAATAGTTATCACTGATGGATAAAGCATAGGAATATAAAGAGAGATTCGTATCATCATTAACTTTTATTCCTAATGATTTTTTTAGTAATCTTGCGTTAGTTCTACTAATATCAATAACTCTTAATTTAAGGAATGATTCTAATGAATGAGTTCTTTTGATAATTAGTGGCGCTAATGATTCATCAATTTTAATGAGAACACCATTTTCAAATTTAGCAACTGGAGTATCTCCACTCATAACTTCTCCAGTGTATGAAAGAGACTTTTTAGATAAGACAACTGTCTTTTCTTTGCTTTTAATATCTTTTATAAGTTTTTCAACTTCCTTACGTCTAAGAATTTTTTGTTTTAATTCTTTAGCGGCCTTTTCATCAACAATCTTTGTGTATCTTTGTCCACTTTCAAAATATTGGTAATAGTTATATGTTTTTCCATTAATGGTTTTTTGGTAAACATTACCAATTGGTAGACTTTGTTTTTCTTTTAAAAGTTCGCTTAATGTTGCCATGTAATTATATTACAGAAATTTAACAAACTTTTGCAATATGTTGTTTGTTAAAAGTGCATTCAAAAAACATCTTAAAGCAATAAATTATTTGAAAAAGCATATAAGAACGCCAATATTTTATGAAAGCACTTTCATTTTTGAACGCGCTACTAATTCTCCTTTTGAGTTGGTGGTAATAGTGATAACGACATCATTTGATTCATCGTTTTCATCACCATCACCTTTATAGATATATTCTTTGTTATATCCTTCTTGTTCAAAGATAACTGGCGCAAAGTCAGAATATCTTTCTTCATTATGTTCAACAAACATAGAGAATGTATATTCGCCTAAAGGTAAGCTAATCATGACGCCAATTAGATCAAGTTCTCCATTATGAGTAATTTCAATGTCTTGGCCACTACTATGATTAACTACATCGCTACGATAATATTGTTCATGAGCAGCACCATTGATTTTAATGTTCAAACAATATCTTCCTTCAGAAACAATCGTACTATCTTTAATTGTGGCTTTAACATTCTTAAATGAAACATGTCCATCTTTATCAATTATGGCTTTGCCACTACTAGTCACAGAGATAAGATTAAATATTGGGTTATCAGTTGGTTGAGTATAATATGTATATGCAGTCGCGCTATCTAGCATTGCTTTAATATCGTTTGGACTAAATGTACCAGCTAAATCATTTTCAAGACTATTAAACTTTTCAAAGTTATCTATATCACTAGCCCTCGTTCCGTTTGGAAAGACCACATTTTGAGTCTTTTTCGTAAGTGTTTCTGGATTCATAACATTAAGCATCTTTTCTTTTACTGCATCACTTGAGAAAGATAATCCAAGTTTAGAAACCATATATTCATACGCTCTATTAGCCCAAGAGAAGAAATCGGTTCTATTTAGTTGATTAATATCGGCTTCAAAAATGTCTAAAGTGAACATAGATTCGTTTGGGTTAGAGGCATCATATCCACTTATTCCAATTCCAACATTATTCTGATAATCATTTTGCCATGCGCCACCTTGATTTGGGATAAGAACGGATGAGCCGTTGCTCTTGTTAAGTGTCAAAGCTCCTTCACTATCAATAGATAAAGAATCCCAACCAGCAAAAAGATTAAGATTAAAGCTCATAGAATACACAAATCCAGGGGTGTTAGTCCAATATGAATTGGACGTCTCAGTTAAATTATTTGTGTAATAAACTGGAGAATCTAATTTCTCCATAACAGTTATTAATGGGTCGCCATAAATAACATTATCATCTTCAATGGTTAACGGAACAAACACTTGTGTTTTTTGCGTTGTTTTTAAATCAAGATGAATGATTCTTGAAGATTGCTCTTCGGCATTTCTATTTACCTCTACAATATATTCATCTTCAAGATAATGTAAATATTGATGGTCTTCGTTTTTGAAATCGTAATAGATTCCATCAACTGCATATTTACCGCTTGCTAATCTAGTGACATTAGCGGTTCTATACGTTTCTTTTTCTTGACCATCGCGATTAAGGCAATAATAACTTTCAATAGTAGCAACATCGTGTGTGGCTTCATAGTTTAGACGGACATATTCAGAGATTCCATTTCCGCTTTCACGCGTAAGAACCCACGTATTTAATGTTTTGCAGTTTTGTAACACTCTTGTTTTTAAAGACTTAAAATAACCAACATTACTAATTAAACTTCTTTGCCAACTATCCAAATAGGAAGTGTCAACATTATCAAGAGAACTAGGATCATAGTTATATGTAAAAACAGTGTCTCCATTACGTGAGATTTTATTATTAATTAATTTATTTTTTATAGGAGTTGAAGCTTCTCCAACATTAATATCATCAACGTGGTTAGCAATTTCAACCGCTTCATCAAAATATGTTTTGGTGGACACTACTGGCGGATTATCTTGGCCACCGCCATCACCGCCACTTCCGCCACTACCACCCGAACTAGATGGAGAGCAAGAAGCAAAAATAAATAAAGTGGATAAAAATGTAACACCCAATCTCGTTTTTTTCATATAAATAACCCTCAATAATTATTCTATCCGATAAAAGATAAAAGAAAAACTGAGAATTTTGAATCTCAGTTAATCATCAGCTTCTGGTTCTTCGACGTCTTTTTCATCTTCGTCATCTTCTTTACCAAGGGCTTTATTAATTGATCCCATGGTAATGTGATAAGCAGGAATGGCCAGGAAGACGACCCACATTGGATGCCACAACGAAGCGGATAATCCAGGATAGAACATACAAACGAAGAAGAAGACAAAGCAGGCAGTAAACACCATGTTGAATTTGTTCGCGTTCTTTTTATAAATACATCTAGCGATTGAACATAAGATACCTGGAACGAAGAAGAAGACCCATGCACTTGCCCACATACCAAGCAAGGCTCCTAATAAGAGATAAGCTGCTAAAGCGAAGAAGAGTAATACTCCTTCAACTGCGTCAATGATTAGTGATCCCTTATCTCTTTTAAAGTGTTTACCAATCTTGACTGTTTCTCCTTTTTCGTCTACGCATGTGACACCTTCTTTATTAATAGTGACGCTGCTACCATCACTATCAGAGATGTGGATTCCTTCTTTTGGTTTACTATCTTCTTTTACTTGTTCTTTAACGATTGTCTCAACATCTTCATCAGTGGATAATAATTCATCTAAAGAGACATCGTATAATTTAGCTAAGCAAATAAGGTTATCAGTGTCTGGAGAAGCTTCCGCTCTTTCCCATTTACTAACTGCTTGACGAGATAAACCTAATTTATCCGCTAACTCTTCTTGTGAGTACCCATGTTTTTTTCTTAATTTAATTAATCTATCAGCGATTTCGATTGTCATAATTTCGCTCTCCTTTTCTAACTGCCACTACTTTAGCATTTTACGTTTGGTTGCCTCTACATACTCTAGTTAGAATTTACGCAACTATTGGTTGCAAAAGTGGTTATTTATCAGTTTAAGGCCGAAATATGCGTTTTATTGCATACTTTCGTCAAATGATTATAGCACAAAAATTATTTTGAATTTTAATTATTTTATAGTGTCTATTTTCTATATTAAAAAGTTATAATGGGGTTGATAGTATGGAAAAAGATTTAAATAGACAAAAGAATTTAGATAGTAAAATTGATAATGCTATTTTTGAGGCTGAAGAAGAACTTAAAAATGGTGCGAAACCAATCTCTATTGAAGAAGCACATAAAAGACTTGAGAAAAAATTTTTCACTCAAACTGATAAACAATAATGATTTATGATTTATACTAAGGACGTCTTTAGCAAACAAAAAAACCGAGACTTTTACATCTCGGTAATTTGATATTATAAAATTTTACATAGAAATAACTGACAGCGATAATCCAAGTGGCCTCATTATTTTTATTAATGTCTCGACATTTGGTTTAACGGTACACGCTTCAATTCTAGCCACAGAAGAATGTGGAACTCCACATATCTCTGCTAATTCTCTTTGTGAATAGCCAAGTTCATTCCTTCTCTCAATAATAGAATTAATGATAACTGCTAAAACTTCCATTTCTTCAATGTCCTGTTTTGTCATTTCATTAATAGCCTTTGCTTCTTTTTTATAATCTTCCCATGTTCTCATATTGCTCATTCCCCTATTCTATTTTTGTAATCATTGCTCTCTTTAATTGCTCTTTCAATTTCAGATTTTGGTGTTTTTTGTGTTTTCTTTCTAAACATATGCAACAATACAAATGTATTATTCTTGAAGTAGAAATATATGATACGATTATTACCTGGTCTAAGCTCCCAAATATCATCAACCAGATGTTTTGTAATATTGTTTGGTAATCTTGTGCCCTCTTTCTTCAACAATTCAATTTGTAATGTTATCTGTTTCAATTGGATTCTTGCGTCCTTACTTTTGCTAGACTTATTTGCAAGTTCTATTAATTGATCATATAATTCTGACTTTCCGTTTTTATCTTCATAAAATACTACTTGATACACATCTATTATCCTCGACATTATGATAGCACAAATGCGTTCAAAAGTGCAAACAAAAACCGAGACTTTTACATCTCGGTAATTGATAAATAAGCTATATTAGTCAACCCAAGTGACTAAGACGACTGGAGCGTCATCACCACGTCTATTTTCAAGTTTTAATCTACGGGTGTAACCTCCGTTACGTCCTTTCATTTTTGGACCAATAACGTTGAAGAGTTTGTCAAGAGCGGAGACACCTTCACTAGCTTCGATATTTCTAACGAATCTAGCAGCTTGTCTTTTCGCATTCATGACATCTTCTTTTTTAGTTAAAGTAACAAGTCTATCTGCTTCTTTAACGACATCTCTAGCAACTGCTTCTGTAACTTTGACGGATTCATGAATAATCAAATCGGTTACAACATTGCGGAGCATGTTTTCATATTTACTCTTGGTATAGGCGGCCTTGAATCTCACGCCGGTCTTACCATGAACATTTTTACGACCTTGTGCTGGCATATACTTTTCCTCCTAAATTATTCGAAATCCTTGAATGATAAACCAATTGCGGCAAGTTTTTCCTTAATTTCTTTAAGGGATTTCTTACCAAGGTTCTTGACTTTCATCATGTCTTCTTCTGTCTTTTCTGTTAATTCAAGAACAGTTTGAATTTGTGCTCTCTTTAAGCAGTTATAGCTTCTAACAGATAAGTCGAGATCTTCAATTGTGATATTCTCATATTTGTTTTCTTCGACTTTTTCTTCTTCTTTCTCGATATTGATATCGGTTGTGATATCAGCGAGATTGAGGAATTTTTCTAAGTGCTTAATTAAGAGTTCAGCAGCCCAAACAACAGCTTCTTGAGGAAGGATTGAACCATCGGTCCAAACTTCAAGAGTGAGTTTGTCAAATTTGGAATCGTGACCAACACGGGTGTTGTCGACGACATAATTTGTTTTTCTAACTGGAGAATAGTTACTATCTGTTGCGATAACTCCGACTGGGAAGTTTGGATGGAGGACTTTATTTTGTTCTCCAGTGACATAACCTCTACCATTACGGGCATGTAAGACAGCGTGTAATTTGCCGCCTTCCGCTACATGAGCGAGGACGACATCTTCATTAACGACCTTGACACCTGTTGGGCAAACAATGTCTGCACCGGTGACAACTTTTGGTCCTTCGACGTTGATTTCAAGTCTCTTGTTGGAACTATCTTCATCATCGATTTTCAAAACTAAATCTTTTAAATTGAGGATGATGCTTGTGACGTCTTCTTCAACTCCGTCTAAGGAAGAGAATTCATGTTGTGCGCCTTCAACTTCAATCGCATAGACTGAAGCACCTGGAAGTGCGGATAATAAGACTCTTCTCAAAGCGTTTCCGAGAGTTAAACCAAAACCTCTTTCAAGTGGTTCAATGATGAAACGACCATAATTTTCGTTTCCATCATAATCGGCTTGTGTAATGCCAAATCTTTCAAAAGGATTAGCGATTTTCATTTTCTTTTCCTCCTAATAAATTAATTAACCACGTGGGCGTTTTGGTGGACGGCAACCATTATGTGGGATTGGTGTGGTGTCAACAATACTAAGGACTTGTAAGCCACTGACAGCGAGGGAACGAATTGCACCTTCTCTACCTGGGCCTGGGCCTTTGACATCAACATCAACTTGGCGAATACCTTGATCATACGCACTCTTAGCGGCTGCTTCAGCAGCTTGTTGAGCGGCGAATGGTGTGGATTTCTTCGCACCTTTGAAACCTAATGCACCAGCACTGCTCCAGGCAATTGCGTTACCTTCGGAGTCTGTGATGGTAATAATTGTGTTATTAAAGGTTGAATGAATGTGAGCAACGCCTTTAGTATATGAACGTTTGACTTTCTTTTTACGTGTAGTAGTTTTAGCCATTGTACTATTCTCCTTTCATTAACCTTGTGGAGCACTCTTCTTATTGGCGATTGTCTTACGTGGGCCTTTACGAGTACGGGCGTTTGTCTTGGTTCTTTGACCACGGACTGGTAAGCCTTTTCTATGTCTTTGTCCACGATAGCAGCCAATTTCAGTGAGTCTCTTGATATTTAAAGCGACTTCTCTGCGAAGATCACCTTCGACTTTGAGTTTGCTAACTTCATTTCTGATTGCGTTCATTTGATCATCAGTAAGATCTTTAACGCGGATTGCTGCGTCTACTTTAGCAGCTTCACAAATTTTTCTCGCAGTTGTTCTTCCAATACCGTAAATGTAAGTAAGGGAGAAGGCAACTGGTTTGTCATTTGGAATATCAACACCAACGATACGTGCCATATTTCAATGTTCCTCCTAAATTAACCTTGTCTTTGCTTGTGCTTTGGATCAGAGCAAATGACCATGACTTTACCATGTCTTTTGATGACTCTGCACTTTGAGCAAATTGGTTTGACTGAAGGTCTGACTTTCATAAAATTATACCTCCTAATAAATAGTTTTGTTCTTAGGACTATTTGAACCTAAATGTTATTCGGCCCCGTGTTAAATCATAAGGCGAGATTTCTACGGTAACTTTATCACCTGGGAGAATGCGAATGTAATTCATTCGGATTTTACCAGAAACGGTAGCCAAGATTACCATGTCGTTTTCAAGTTTTACACGGAACATCGCGTTTGGTAATGTTTCCGTAACGACCGCCTGGACTTCGATGACATCTGCTTTTGACATTTATTCTTCTCCTTCGTACATTGTGATTATTTCATAACCACTTTCAGTAACTACCACTGTGTTCTCATAGTGAGCGGTTAATTTTCCATCTCGGCTTTTCACCGTCCAACCATCTGGAAGAACACGTACATCTTTTCTTCCCTCAAGGACCATTGGCTCAATGCAAATAGTCATTCCTGGCTCTAAGCGAATTCCACTTCCAGCTTTGCCATAATTTGGTATAGCAGGGTCTTCGTGCATTTGAGAACCAATTCCGTGTCCTGTATATTCCCTGACGACATTATAGCCATGTTTCTCAACATATTCTTGGACTGAATGACTTATGTCCCCGATGTGATTACCTGGTTTAACTAACTTCAGAGCTTCAAAGAACGCTTCTTTAGTTACGTTGACGATTCTTTCGGCTCTACTGGAGATGGTGCCGACTCTGAATGTTCGGCACGCATCTGCCATATAACCTTTGTAATTAGCAACAATATCTACACTGACGATATCTCCTTCTTTAAGAACAATCTTACTTGAAGGGATGCCATGGATTAGAGTGTCATTAACACTTACACAAGCACTTGCTGGATAATCGTAATACCCCTTTTCAGCAGGTATACAATCATTATCGAGCATTGTCTTTTCAACAATTTCATCAATCTCAAGAGTAGTCATGCCTGGTTTAATCTTTTCCTCTAAGGTTTTAAAGACTAAGCCAACAACACGGCCAGCTTCTTTCATTAATAATAATTCACGTGTAGATTTAATGTTTACCATATTTACTTTCTAAGAAATGAAGAAACTTCATCGAATAATGCTTCTTTACCTTGTAATGAGTTGAATGATCTCAATAATCCAAGATTAGCGTAATAATCTAATAATGGTTTGGTTTCAGAAACATAATGTCCTAAACGAACTTTAAGAGATTCTTCGTTATCGTCTTTTCTTTGATAAAGTGGTCCGCCACATAAGTCGCAAACACCATCAACTTTTGGTTTCATGGTTACGACATGGAATGGAGCGCCACAGTTCTTACAAACGCGACGACCGGAGATTCTTCTAACGAGTTCGTCGTTGTCGCAGTCAAGATTGACCACGACATCGATTTCGCGAGAGATTTCCTTGGTGAGGACGCTAAGAGCTTCTGCTTGAGGCAAAGTTCTTGGGAATCCATCAAGGAGGAACCCAGCTGCACAGTCATCTTGACTGAGTCTCTCTTTTACAAGTCCAATTGTAACTTCATCTGGCACTAAGTGACCAGCGTCAATATACTTTTGGGCAAGTTTACCGAGTTCTGTTTGTGCTTTTATTGCATCTCTGAACATATCTCCAGTGGAAATATGAACGAGATGGAATTCTTCTTTTAGTTGTTTAGCAAGTGTTCCCTTGCCAGCCCCTGGTGGGCCCATTAAGATAATATTCTTTTTCATTATTAATGACCTCCTGAAGCAACAACTTCATCGAATGATTTACCAGCAAGTAAGCCATCGATTTGATTATTAAGTTCGAGACAGACGCCGACAACGATGATCATACCAGTTCCACCAAGAACTAATGAGTTATCGCCACCAAACACACCACTTAATGTGAGGATTGATGGGAGTGAAGCGATGATAACGAGTGCGATTGCACCGATACAAGTCACTCTATTTAAGACACGGCGAATGTATCTTTCGGTTTCAATACCAGGTTTAACACCAGGGATATAGGAACCATTCTTTTGGAAATTCTCCGCCATTTGTTGCGGATCAATTTGTAAGTTTGCATAGAAGAAAGTGAAGGCAACTGTAAGGACCATATAGATTAATAATCCCCAAGGCATTGACCAACTTCCCATGTCATACATTTCACTGGTTGAGAAGATCTTTAACCAAGCGGCGTCATTACTATTTCCTAAGAAACCAGCAATAACACTTGGTGCCATCATTAATGAGCTAGCGAAGATGACAGGAATAACTCCGGCGCTATTAATTTTGATAGGTAAGAAACTTGCTCTTGCCATACTTTGAGTTTGTCCACCGCTTTTTCCACTATGTTGAATAGGGATTTTACGTTGACTCAACTCAACAAATGTAACGAATGCAATGATGACGAGATATGCTAGGACATAAAGTATAAACTTGAAGACACCAGCAATGACTAAGTTTTCTGGACTTCCTGCAGTCGTAGAAATATAGGTTGTGAAGGCGTGGGCGAATTGATTTGGTAAAGAACAAACAATACCCGCGAAAATGATCATTGAGATACCATTTCCGATACCTTTAACAGAGATTTGGTCACCTAACCACATGACAATCATCGTACCTGCTAACATGACTATGATGATATATAGATATCCAAGCCATTCAGCGTTAGAGGCTTTGAGGGTTTCCATGAGTGGGAATTGAACCTCAGTTGTGTTTTCAATAGTCTTGATAATACCATATGCTTGGACCGCACCTAACAAGAGTGTTAAGTAACGGGTAGCATATTCCATTTTCTTTCTTCCGTATTGGCCTTGGCGTCTTAACTCGCTTAATGCGGGTAATACATCGGTTGATAATAACTGAACAATAATTTGCGCAGTGATGTATGGCGAGACACCAAGAGCGAAGATGGAGAACGTTTGAAGTGTTCCACCACCTAACATATTCATAAGTGATAAGGCAGTACCAGAGTTGAGGTATTCTTCTAATCCCTCAGGATTGACACCTGGGACTGTTATCTGTGCTCCGATACGGAAGATAAAGAGGATGAGAACCGTGAACAAAATACGGTTCATTATTTCTTTATTTTTTAGAATCGAAGCAATCTTTTTCATATTAGATTACCTCAGCTGAACCACCGGCGTTTTGAATAGCTTCTTGAGCGGTTTTAGAGAATTTGTTAGCTTGAACAGTTAATTTCTTTTCAAGTTTTCCAGTTCCTAAAACTTTAACTCCATCATATTCCTTGGAAATTAATCCAACTTCTTTTAATAACGCTGGGGTGACGACTGTACCTTCTTCAAATCTGTTTAAATCTGAAACATTAACAACAGCGTAAACGGTACGTCCTCTATTATTGAAGCCTCTTTTTGGGAGTCTTCTCCATAATGGCATTTGTCCACCTTCAAAGCCTAAAGCGACTCCACCGCCACTACGAGCGTTTTGTCCTTTGTGACCTTTACCAGCAGTTTTGCCATTACCAGATCCGATACCTCTACCTTTACGGTAGTGTTCTTGTCTGCTGCCTTCTGTTGTTTGAAGTTCGTGTAATTTCATTTGTGCACCTCCTTAAACTGTGTAGTGTTTAATTATTCTTTGGAACGTAATTCCTTCATTGTCTTGTAGCTCTTGAGGTTATTTAAACCTTGGTTTGTTGCTCTAATAATGTTAATTGGAGCACGGCTACCATAGACTTTGGAGCACACGTTTTGAACACCTGCAAGTTCAAGAATTGCTCTCACTGGACCACCGGCGATAATTCCGGTACCTTCAGGAGCAGGTTTTAAGTAAACATTACATGCACCATATTTACCAACGATTTCGTGGGAGATGGTGTTACCTTTCACCAAGTGAATGGTATAAAGTTTCTTTCTTGCAGCTTCACTAGCCTTTTTGATGGCATCTGGGACTTCAGCGGCTTTCGCTAATGCGAATCCGTATTGTCCTTTGTGATCACCAACGACAACTAAGGCTGTGAATTTCATACGACGTCCACCTTTAACGGTCTTACTAACACGGTTGATGAAGACAACTCTTTCTTCCATGTCATCTTTTGGTTCACGTCTTTCTTTGCGGTCGCCACCCTTGCGGTCTGGTCTACCACCTTTACGATCACCATGTGGGCGTCTGTCACCACGAGGGGCTCTTTCTTCTTTTGGAGCTTCAGTAGCTGGAGCTTCTGTTTTTGCTTCTTGAGCAACAACTTTTTCTTCTTCTGCCATTTTCTTCTCCTCCATTAGAATTCTAAGCCAGCTTCTCTAGCGGCTTCTGCAAGTGCTTTGACACGTCCGTGATAAATATATCCGGATCTATCAAAGACAACTTTTGTAATCTTTTTAGCTTGAGCTTTCTTAGCAATATCACTACCGACTGCTTTAGCAGCGTCGATGTTGCTACCATTTTCAAGCTTTAAGCTCATTGATGAAGAAGCAACGAGAGTAACCTTGTTAACATCATCGATTAATTGAGCTTCAATGTTTTTGTTAGAACGATAGACACATAATCTTGGGCATTCTGGTGTTCCAGAAATCTTACTTCTAACACGAGCATGTCTTCTAACTCTAGAAATGTTCTTACTTTGTTTAGAAATCATCTTATATACCTACCTTTCTACTATTTCTTACCGCCAGCGCGTTTACCTTCTTTAAGAGCAACATATTCATCTTTATAACGAATACCTTTTCCTAAGTATGGTTCTGGACGTCTGACTTCTCTAATACGAGCAGCGGTTTGACCAACTGCTTGCTTGTCAATACCTTCAACAACGATTTCAGTTGGAGATGGTAATGTGACTGTAACGCCTTCGTTTGGAACGATTGTTGTGGTGTGGCTATATCCAGCCCATAAGACAACGTTTTTGCCTTGGAGTTGAGCTTTGTAACCAATACCTCTCATTTCAAGTTCCTTCTTGTATCCTTGTGAGACACCGACGACTGCGTTTTGGATATTAGCACGGGTTGTACCGTGATTTTGTTTTGTTTGTTTTTGTTCATTAGCTCTCTTACAAACTAAGGTAGTTCCTTCGATTTCAACAGAGATACCTTTGTTGAGTTGAACATCTAATGTTCCTTTTGGACCCTTAACTGTAACGGAAGTTTCATGAACATCAACTGTAACTCCAGCAGGAAGTGTAATGTGTTTATTACCAATACGTGACATATTGTTTCTACCTCCTACCAGACATAGGCGATAACTTCACCACCGATACCTAAAGTTCTTGCTTTAGCATCAGTCATAACACCTTGGGAGGTGGAAATGATCGCGATACCTAAACCTTTTAACACTCTTGGGAGTTTGTCGCAGCCAACGTTAACACGTAAGCCTGGTTTAGAAATTTTCTTTAAGCCGGAGATAACACGTGTGCCATCGGCGGCGTATTTTAATGTGAGTGATAACTCTTTTTTGGTCGCACCCTTGACTTTGTAGTCAACGATGAAGCCTTCTTCTTTTAAAATCTTTGCGATTTCAACTTTCATCTTGCTAGAAGGCATTTTGACTTGTTCATATTTTAATGCGTTAGCATTTCTAATGCGGGTAAGCATATCCGCAATTGGATCTGTCATCATTTTACGTTTTCCTCCTATATTACCAAGATGATTTCTTTAAGCCTGGGATTTCACCCTTGTATGCGAGTTCACGAATACAAATACGGCATAAATGGAATTTTGAATAGACAGCGTGAGGACGTCCGCAACGTTCACAACGAGTATATTCTCTAACTTTGTACTTTTGTGGTCTCGCGCAGCGGACCTTAGCACTTGTTTTAGCCATGACTATTTTGGACTCCTTTCTTATCTAGCAAATGGCATACCCAATAATTCGAGTAATGTGTATGCTTCTTTATCTGTTTTAGCGGTTGTGACGATAACAACGTCCATACCTCTAACCTTCGCCACCTTATCGTAATCGATTTCTGGGAAGATTAATTGTTCTTTGACACCTAATGTGTAGTTACCACGACCATCGAAGGCGTTTTTGCTAACACCACGGAAGTCACGAACACGTGGGAGAGCGATAGAAACTAATTTATCGAAGAAATCCCACATTCTGACACCTCTAAGAGTAACTTTACATCCGATGGCTTGTCCTTCTCTTAATTTGAAGGTAGCGATGGATTTCTTAGCGTGTGTAATGATTGGTTTTTGACCAGTGATTTGGGTGAGTTCAGCGACTGCTTCTTCTAATTTCTTAGCGTCTTGAGTTGCTTCACCAACACCGATGTTGACAACGATCTTGTCTAAGCCTGGAATTTCCATAACTGATTTGTAGTTATATTTTTCATGTAAGGCTTTTCTGATTTCGTTTTCATATTTCTCTTTTAATCTTGGAGAAATAGCGGCTTTCTTATTGCCATTTCCAGTTTTCTTGCTAACTTTCTTGGCTTCAGCTTTAGGAGCAGCTTCTTTTTTAGCAGCTGGTTTAGCGGCTTTTGGAGCTTCTTCTTTTTCTTCAGCTTTTGGAGCATCAGCTTCTTCTTCTGGAAGTTCAGTGTCTGCACTAGCAGCGTTTTTAACAACTGAGGCAATACCGTTCTTACACGCTGCTAAAGTTGTGTAACCTTCAGAAGCGAGAACGTTTTGTCCGTTAGCGGCTTGAAGTCTGAAACGGAATTCACCAGCTTTGTCAGTATAGATGACGAATTTTGGATTTTTCTTTTCTTCGACTTCAGCGACAGTTGTGTCTTCAACTTCAGCAGTCGCAGAAACAGTTTTGACTGATTCAACACCTGCTAAAGCAGATTTGAGTGATTTATACACTTGGGAGGCACCAACAGGTTGACCATTAGTTGCGACGAGTAAGAAATTGTAACCAGTGTTAGTTTTCTTAACAGCAAATTTTGACATCTCTGTTTTCCTCCTTATAACTCAGTGCCACTCTTAAGAGCGACTCTGACTTTCTTTCCTTTAACCACTTTATGACCAACTCTTGTTGGTTTTTTGGTTTTTGGATCAACAAGCATAACGTTAGAGGCATCGATTGGAGCGTAGATCTCAATGATGGTTCCTTCTGGGTTAGCTTGGGTTGGTTTTTTGTGTTTCTTGCGGAGATTGACACCTTCGACAACAACACGATTGGCTTTTGGATCAACTTTTTGGATTGTTCCAGTCTTGCCCTTGTCTTTACCGGCAATGACAATGACTTTATCACCTTTTAATAAGTTCATTGATGATGTCCTCCTTATAACACTTCTGGAGCTAAGGAAACAATTTTCATGAATCCATCAATTCCAGTATCTCTTAATTCACGAGCGACAGGTCCGAAGACACGTGTTCCGATTGGAGCATTGTCGTCATTAATGATAACAACTGCGTTGTCATCGAAGGCGATTGTGCTGCCATCTGCTCTTTGAATTGGTTTTTTACATCTAACGATGACACATCTGACAACGTCACCTTTCTTAACTTTTCCGTTAGGAATGGCTTCTTTGACAGAACATTTGATGATGTCACCGATACTTGATGTTTTTCTTTTACTTCCTCCGTAGAGGGTGAAAGCGCGAACTTTACGAGCGCCACTATTATCTGCGACGACAAGATTAGTTTCCTTTTGGATCATAATTATTCGGCCTCCTTATTATCTTTAACTTCTTCAGCTACTTCTTTCTCTGTCTCAGGTTTCTCTTCGACTTCTGCGGCAGCTGCGTTTAAGACTTCTTCTTTTAATTCTTTCTCTGCTTCTTTAACACTTAATTCAGCAGTTTTGTCGATGCTAACAAGTCTGAATCTCTTGGTGGCGCTTAATTTACGAGTTTCCATAATGGTCACTGTATCGCCAACTTTTGCTTCGTTGTTTTCATCGTGCGCGTAATACTTCTTTCTATATTTAACGCGTTTACCATATTTGGTGTGTTTTTTGTGAGTTTCAACAAGGACAACAATGGTCTTGTCGTTCTTATCACTAACAACCACACCTTGAATGGAACGTCTTAAGTGTCTTTCTTCCATTTTCGTTCTCCTTATTTACTTTCTAATTCTCTTTCGCGTAACACCATATTGACGCGAGCGATATCTCTTCTGACGGTGATAACGTCTTCTCCTCTTTCAAGGGTACCAACGCTTTTCTTACGTCTTAATTCGAAGAGTTGTTCTTTAAGCGAGTAGAGCTTTTCTTTAAGCTCGCTTGTAGACATTTCACGGACTTCACTAATTTTCATAGCTCTTACTCTCCTTTTCCGATAACTTTACATTTGATTGGGAGTTTATAAGCGGCAAGTCTGAGAGCTTCACGAGCAACTTCAGGAGCGACGCCTCCGATTTCAAACATAACTCTACCTTTTTGAACGACTGCTACCCAATCCTCTGGTGAGCCTTTTCCGGAACCCATACGGACTTCAGCAGGTTTCTTTGTTTTTGCTAAGTGAGGGAAAATTCTAATCCAAATTTGTCCTCCACGTTTTGTGTATCTTGCTAAAACGATACGAGCGGCTTCGATTTGTCTGGTTGTAACCCAAGCACCTTCAAGAGCTTGTAAGCCAAATTCACCAAAGCTAATTTCTGTTCCGCCTTTGGAATGTCCTTCATATCTTAAGATATGTGGACGGCGATATTTAACACGTTTTGGTTGTAACATGGCCTATTCTCCTTTCTCTTTTTTGGCGAGTTCTGGGCGGATTTCTCCACGACAGATCCAAACCTTGACACCTAAGCGACCATATTGAGTGGCAGCTTCGGCATGAGCATAGTCAATGTCGCTACGTAAGGTATGAAGAGGAATGATACCTTCTTTATAGCCTTCAGCTCTAGCGATATCAGCACCGCCAAGACGTCCACCGACAACGGTACGGCATCCTTTAGCGCCTGCTTTTCTGACTCTTTGAATTGCTTTCTTTTGAACGGTTCTGAAGCTTGCTCTTTCTTCGAGTTGTTTAGCGATTGAAAGTGCGACGATGTTAGCATCTAAATCTGGATTCTTAACTTCAACGACGTCAACTCTTAAGCTGCTATTGCCTGTTAATTTGACTAAGGCTTCTTTGACAGCGAGGATGTTTTTTCCATCAGTGCCAATGACGACGCCTGGTCTAGCAACAAACACTTTAACAACGATTGTGTTGCCTTTATCGCTCTTGGTTCTCTCGATTTCGACGTGAGATAATAATGCTTCTTTTAATGAACCTTCGAGATATTTACGAATTTTGATGTCTTCGTTTAAGTAAACAGGGAATTCTTTGTCTGATGCGTACCAACGAGAATTCCAATCTCTGTTGACACCGACACGCATTCCTACTGGATTAACCTTGTGACCCATTGTATCTATCTCCTTATCTCATTTTGACCACAACTGTGATGTGGCTGTTTCTTTTCACTAAACCAGAAGCGGAACCTTTCGCTCTTGGTAAGTATCTTCTCATTTTAATGCCGTCGTTAGCATAGATTTCTGCGACATATAATCTATCTTCATCAAAACCGAAGTTGTTGATGGCGTTAGCAGCTGCGGACTTGATTACTTTTGTAACTGGTTCGCTCGCCGCGCGATTAATATTCTTTAATAAACCTAATGCGACTTTGACATCTTTGCCCCTGACTTGATCAATGACAAGTCTAACTTTTCTAGGAGTAACGCGAACGTTGTAGGCGATTGCTCTAGCTTCTGTTGGGGTTGGCTTTGCTGGCTTTTCGGCTGGTTTATCAGCTTTCTTAGCTTTAGCGGCCTTTTTAGGAGTTTCTTCAACTGGTTTTTCTTCAACAGCTGTTTCAGCTTTTTTCTTAGCTGCAGTTTTCTTTGCTTCTGCCATTTGCTTTACCTCCTAATTATTTTCCTGCCGCAGCTGCTTTATCTTCAGCAGTGTGGCCTGTATGTCCGGTGTATTTTCTTGTTGGAGAGAATTCACCGAGCTTATGTCCGACCATATCATCAGTGACATAGACTGAGATATGTTCTCTTCCGTTATAGACCGCGAAGGTGTGGCCAACGAAAGATGGATAAATTGTAGAACGGCGTGACCAAGTCTTAATGACTTCTTTTTTGCCAGAAGCGTTTAAAGCTTCGACTTTTTTCATTAAATGGTCATCAACGAATGCGCCTTTTTTCAAACTTCTTGCCATTATTCGCTACCTCCTATTTCGCGTTACGTCTACGGACGATTAATTTTGTAGACTTTTTCTTGTTATTTCTGGTCTTAACGCCAAGAGCACGTTTACCCCAAGGAGTTCTTGGTGCATCACGTCCAACTGGACATTTGCCTTCACCACCACCATGTGGGTGGTCATTTGGGTTCATAACTGAACCACGGACTGTTGGTCTAACACCGTACCAACGGGTTTTACCAGCTTTACCGAAGTTGAGTAAGTTCCAATCTTCATTACCAACGGTACCAATTGTGGCACGGCATTCAGCGAGAACTTTTCTCATTTCGCCACTTGCTAAACGAAGCATAACGTATTTACCTTCGCTACCAAGGACTTGTGCGGCAGCACCAGCTGCTCTACACATTTGTCCACCTTTACCTGGAACTAATTCCACGTTGTGGACGAATGTACCTTCAGGAATACTCTTGAGGCACATCGCGTTTCCTACTTTAATATCGCAGGCGACGCCTGATATGATTTTATCCCCGACTTTGAGATCTTTTGGTGCGAGAATGTATCTCTTTTCACCATCTAAGTAAGCGACTAAGCAAATGTTAGCGTTACGGTTTGGATCGTACTCAACAGTCTTTACAACAGCAGGGATATTGTCCTTATTACGTTTGAAGTCAACTAAACGGTATTTTCTTTTGTGACCTCCACCAATGTGACGGCAAGTGATAACACCTTGGTTATTTCTTCCGCCACTCTTAGATAAAGTGACTAATAAACTTTTTTCAGGAGTGCTAGTTGTAATTTCTTCGAATGTCGAGTTTGTCATGTTTCGTCTACTTGGTGAAGTAGGCTTGTAAGTTCTAATTGACATTACTTTTTCCTCCTATATTTTGAGAATACGAACTAATTATTCTCTGAATAAATCGATTGCTTCACCTTCAGCAATGGTGACAATCGCTTTTTTGTAACCTTGGATACTGCCTTGATAGCGAGTTCCTCTGGTTGTTGCTTTTGCGTGAACGTTCACGATTCTGACATCAACAACTTTGACTTGGAAGATTCTTTCAAATGCAAGTTTGACTTCAGTTCTGTTACTTGTTGGCGCAACTCTAACTGTGACTTTGTTTTCGTTTTGCATCTTAGCCATACTCTTTTCAGTGATGACTGGTTTGATGATAACGGAGAAGTCTTTTTCAGTTGCCTTTGGGAAGCCTGCTTTTTTTGCTGGTGCCGCTTCAACTTTTTTCTTGGCTGCCATATTACTTCAATGCCTCCTCAACTACTTTGATAGCGGATTCACTTGCGACTAATTTGTCAGCGTTTAATAAATCATAAACGGAGAGGTTGTCGGTTGTGACCACTTTTGCGTAAGCGACGTTACGGACGCTTGCGAATAAATTTTCATCAATTTCAGTTACGACAACTAAGGTCTTAACTTCTGACTTGAGAGCTTTTAACATTTTGACGAATTCTTTTGTTTTCTTATCAGCAAACTTGATTTCATCAACGACCACTAAGTCAGCTGGGGTCTTAAGAGATAATGCACTTCTTAAGGCTAATTGATGTTCTTTCTTGTTTTGGGAAATTGTGAAGTTTTGGTTGCCAACTGGTCCGAAGACTGTTCCACCACCAACCCACACTGGTGATCTAGAGCTACCTGCACGGGCTCTACCTGTTCCCTTTTGTCTCCATGGTTTTTTGCCTCCACCAGAGACTTCATGTCTTACCTTAGTTTTCGCTGTGGCTTGACGTGAATTTGCTTGTTCTACTTGGACGGCGTTGAACATTGCTTGTTTGTGTGGTTCAACGGCGAAGACAGAAGCAGCAAGGTTGATTGTTTTGACTTCTGCGCCAGCCATGTTAAGAACTTTAACGCTGACGGATTTCTTTTCTGCCATTACTTTCTATCTCCTTTCGTCCTTATTCAGCCTTGCCTTCATCGGCGGCTGGTGTTTCTTCAACTACTGGAGCTGGTGCTCTATTAATTAAAGGTTTAACACTTTCTTTGTTTTTGACTGTCTTAACTGCGGAACGGATTGTAACGATGCTCTTTCTTGCACCTGGTAATCCACCTTTAATTAAGATGTAACCTTTTTCTGCATCGACCTTAACAACTAATAAGTTTAATAAAGTTGCAGATTTGTTACCGTGATGTCCGGACATGTGTTTTCCTGGCATAACACCGTGGTTGTAACGACCATTGTTAGCGAAGGAACCTTGTCCTCTGTGATATCCTGAACCATGTCCTTTTGGACCGATGTGCATATGCCATCTCTTGATTGTTCCAGAATAACCATGACCCTTGCTTGTTCCGATGACGTCAACGATGTCACCATCTTTGAATAAGTCAGCTTTGATTGTATCGCCTAATTGGTAAGCACCCATTTCATCGCCTCTTAATTCTTTAGAGACATAATGTGGAACGGTATTTGCTTTCTTAGCAATACCTTTTTCAGCTTTGTTAGCACGAGATTCTTTCTTTTCTTCGTAGCCAACTTGAACTGCGACATAACCATCTTTTTCAAGGGTTTTGACTTGTGTAACAACGTTTGGTAAGACTTCAACGACTGTCACTGGGTAGAGGGTACCATCTTCAGCGAAGACAGAAGTCATGCCCATTTTACGACCTAAAATTGCTTTCATTTTGTCTTACCTCCTTAAAGTTTGATTTCGATATCTACTCCTGATGGAAGGTCGAGGTTCTTAAGAGCATCGAGGGTTTCCTTCTTTGGATTTGTAATATCGATAATACGTTTGTGTGTTCTGATTTCGAATTGTTCACGGGAATCTTTGTACTTGTGAACCGCTCTCAAAATCGTGAATACTTGTTTTTCTGTTGGTAATGGGATTGGGCCCACAACAGTAGCCCCAGAGTTCTTCGCTACTTGAACGATTCTCTCAGCGCTTTGATCAAGGTTGACATGATCATAGGCTTTAAGACGAACTCTAATCTTAGTAGTTTTTGCCATGAAATTTCCTCCTATATCACTTTCAGGCTTTGACTCATATCTCACTCAATGCGAATTACCGAACATACCTTCATGACAACGCCTGTGGGTGTGTCCGCAACCTCGCACATCATCGCGAGCAGTCAACATTCAAAGAATACTCTTATGCGTATACACATGTCAATAATTTATTTAAATATTTTTTAAAGAGAAGAAAAGGACACAAAATTACTCTCAAAATTTTTTTCAATTTTTTCAATTTTTTGACTCCATTTAGTGTTTTTAACCCTTAATTTTTTGATTTTTTGGCATTAAAAAAGTGGGTCGATAAACCCACTAAAAATCTTGGTTTTTTAATTAAATTATCTAATGACTAAAATGAATCCTTGGAACGCTAATGCGACCGCGGCAAAAGAAATCATAAATCCTAAGAATACGCCTGGTAAATTTTCTAAAAAGCCTTTGGCTTTACCGTCTGGAAAATATTTCTTACTCATTGGTACTAAACCAATAAAAGCAATGCCTAAACCAATCACTACTCCAAGAACTAAAAGAACGACATAAATTGCAGTTTCATTTGGCCCAATATTGTCCTTATTGAACGATAGCATTGAGGAAGCAAAAACACCTAAGCCAGAAAAGACGAATCCAATCGCTCCTAAAATATTCATGAGTCCAACTTTCTTTTTGAAGTTTGGATCATCACGATATGAATCGCTAACTGCAGAACCGATTGTTGTTGATGTATTAATTACCTCATGTGCTGGATCGTTAATGTTATCTTTTGGCATATTCGCAAAATTAAATCCGCACTCAGGGCAGAATTTTGTATTGTCTGGGACTTCTTTCCCACATTGTGGACATTTCATTCAATTGTCCTCCTAAGTACAAATATTATACGACTTTGTCGAATAAAATTAAAGAAAAGTAACTTATTTGACTGTTTTTGTGTTTGAATATTATTTGAACGATATGAATCCACTTCTATTTGAGTATCTTTCAATTCTATTTTGGTACATTGTTCCTTGCTTTTGCGCTGGACTAATTGTTTTATTTATTAGATTTGTTTTAAAACCAGAAGATTATGTTTATCGAAAGGTGCTCCATATTTGCGCTGTCTCCACGATTTTGTGTTTTATTTTACCTGCTTCAACTTGGTGGATATCAGTTTTAGACATCCTGACGATACTTTTTTTAATTAATGTAACATTGCTGATACTTGAGAGAACTAAACTCTACACGATGCTATTTGTCGATAAGAGTCATCATGAAATATTAAAGATGATAAATGTCTACTATCTCATAATGGCAGCCTTAGTTGCTTTATTCTTTGGTGGATTTGGAAATGATAACAAGTATTTAGCAATTGCAGCAATTATGGCGTGGGGTGTTGGTGATGCTTCTGCCGCAATCATTGGTCACAAAATTGGAAAGAATAAATACAAAACATTCTTTTTTGACAATAACAAGTCAATTGAAGGAACGCTTGCGATGCTTGTCTCTTCTTTTTTGATTACTGTATTAGTTTTAGCGTTGACAATGGATTATCCAATTAATCAAGTATTAGTTGAATCACTTGTCATATCAATCGTCCTATCTTTAATTGAAGCAACAACAAAAAACGGCTTAGACAATGTTTTCTGTCCAATAGCCGCTTCTACAATTTTGTTACTTTTTACTCTATAGCTTTCTTCTTTAAATAAGCTTCATAAGAATATTTACAACCACAATATTCTTGGAAATACATCTCATGTTCTTTAATGATGATTAGTGATTTTTCATATCCATCATTCTTTTTAAAATCAGCGTATAACCACTTAACTGTAGGATATTCTTTATTAAGTTCTTCTCCAATTTTATTGATATCTTGAGCGTTCTTATATCTACTGATTGTCATAACAGTTCCAAAATATTCGTAGCCGTTTTTATAGGCATATTCAAAGCCTTCTCTTAAACGTTTTCTAAAACAGATTCGACAACGTTCGTGACCTTCTTTATCAGCCGCTCTAGGCTCTAAATCTTTATTATAATTTTCGTTATCGTATTCGGTCTCAATTACTTTGATTTTAACTCCGATATCAGAGAGATACTTTTTGAGTTCATTCAATCTTCTATCATGCTCCTCTTTTGGGTAGATGTTTGAGTTGTTATATAGAATCGTAATATCAAAATAATTCTTCAAAATTTCATGAGGAATTGTGAAGCAAGGACCACAGCAAGCATGTATCAATAATTTTGGTTTTTTTCCAGAAATTTCGATGTTTTGCAGTTGTTTTTCTAAAATTCGCTGGTAATTTTTGTTATTTTCCATAAATGAACATTGAGTCCCCAAATGAGAAAAAATGATATTCTTTTTCAACGGCGTGTTTATAGACTTCAAGGGTGAATTCTCTACCAAGGAAAGCACTCACTAGCATGATGAGGGTGCTCTTAGGAAGATGGAAGTTTGTGATGATACAATCCACTGCCTTAAAGGTGTATCCAGGGGTGATAAAAATATTGGTTTCTTTCTTTATTGGAGTGAAGGCATTGAACTCTTGTATATTGGCTTCTAATGTTCTAACTGAAGTAGTTCCAATAGCGATAATTCTTCGACCTTCTTTTTTCGCTAAATTAAGTCGATCACACACCTCTTGAGTAATCTCATATTCTTCTGAGTGCATAACGTGATTATCGGTGTCTTCAACTTTAACAGGTCTAAAGGTACCCAGTCCAATATGTAGTGTAATGTCTAAAACTTCAATTCCTTTAGCTTTTATTCTTTCAAATAATTCTTCGGTGAAGTGAAAACCAGCGGTTGGCGCCGCTGCACTTCCTTCATATTTTGCGTAGACTGTTTGATATCTATCATTACCACAGAGTTGTTCTTTAATATATGGAGGTAACGGCATCTTACCAAGCGAATCAAGCACTTCTAAAAAGATGCCTTGATAATGGAATTTGATATCTCTAATTCCTTCATCTTTTTCTTTCACTACTTCGCCAATTAGTTTACCTTCACCATAGTTGATTCTTGCACCAACTTTAAGTGATTTAGCGGGTTTAGTTAAACATTCCCAAGTGTCATCTCCAACTTGTTTTAAAAGTAAAGTTTCGCAGTGTGCGCCTGTAACTTCTTTTATTCCGATTAAACGAGCAGGGATAACTTTTGTGTTATTTCTTACTAAAACATCTCCAGGTCTAAGATAATCAATGATGTCGTAAAACATCTTATCTTCATATGTATGTGTATCTTTATTAATTGCTAAAAGATGAGAATGGTCTCTTTTATCTGATGGTTTTTGAGCGATTAGTTCTTCAGGAAGATAAAAATCAAATAAATTAATATCCATATTAGAATCCTCTTGAATCTCCAAACGCTGCTAGAGTGATTTTCATATATTCTTCAAAGCGATCTTCTTTAATTGCTTCTCTAGCACCTTCCATTAAATTGATTAAGAAACGAATATTATGGATTGAAAGTAATCTCTTTCCAAATATCTCATCACAGACATATAAATGTCTGAGGTATGCTTTTGTGTAATTTTTGCAGCAATAGCAATCACATTTTGTGTCTAAAGAAGTGAAGTCTTCTTTATATTTAGCGTCTCTAATATTCACTCTTCCGGTATGTGTCATTAACGCTCCATGACGTGCTAATCTGGTTGGTAAAACACAATCAAACATATCAATGCCACGAGCAATGCCGCCTAATAAATAGTCGATAGAACCAACACCCATTAGGTATCTTGGTTTATCACTTGGAAGATATTTCACTGCGTAATCAATCATTCTAAAGCAGACTTCCTTAGGTTCTCCAATTGAAGTTCCTCCAATTGAGTAACCAGGGAAATCCATCTTTGCTAATTCTTCAGCGCACATTTTTCTTAAATCTTCATAGTCTCCACCTTGGACAATTCCAAAGAGAGCTTGATCTTCTCTTTTATGTGCTTCTAGTCCTCTTTTAGCCCATCTTAAGGTTCTTTCAGTGGACTTTTTTGTGTATTCATAATTGGATGGATAAGGAATACATTCATCAAAAGACATTATAATGTCTGCACCTAACTTTTCTTGGATTTCAATCGCAGTTTCTGGAGAAAAGAAGAGTTTATCACCATTAAGGTGATTTTTAAAATGTACTCCTTCTTCAGTAATCTTTCTTTTTTCTGCTAAGGAAAAGACTTGGAATCCACCAGAATCAGTTAAGATTGGGCCATCCCAATTCATAAATTTATGTAACCCACCAGCTTTGGCGACAATATCCGCGCCTGGTCTAATGGATAAATGATAAGTGTTAGCTAAAATAACACCCGCTCCCATTTGGTGAAGTTCTTCAGGGGATAATGATTTTACGGTTGCTAAAGTGCCAACAGGCATAAACATTGGAACTTCAACGTCTCCGTGTGGAGTGTGAAGAATTCCATATCTTGCGCCTGTCTTTTTATCAATGTGTTTAATTTCTAAATAGAAATTATTCATCGCTATCGTCTCCAACAAGGAGTAAGATACCAGCGATTAATTCAACAAAGATCAAGATCACTACTTTAAAAGCAACTGAAATTGGTTCTTTGTTATTGATTTTGTTATTTAAAGCAACGGTTAATGGAACCATCCAAATTAATGGGATGAGAGCAAACCCACATAATACAGTGTTAATAATACAAAGGACTAACGCGATAGTCATTAAAGTATTATCACGCTTTTTGGTTTTTGTATTAGCCTGAGCTGGCTCTGGTTCAATGGTTTGACCACCATCAACTTTTGCGCCACAGTGTGGGCAGAATGATGCATCATCTTCCATTGATGCGCCACATTTTGTACAGTATTTCATTTTTTTAAACTCCTTATAACTCTATTAATTCAGATATATCTGTAATATGTATTTCTTTTGGCAATCTCTTTTCAATTGTGTTTGTAACCACAATATCATCGATTGGTGATTCTCTTAATTTGTTAATGCTGTTTGGAGAGAAAACACCATGAGATGCTCCAACTAAAACTAATCTAGCTCCGCTTCTAACTAATAAATCAGCGGCAGAGATAATTGTTCCACCAGTGTCAATAATGTCATCGATGATAACACAAACCTTGTCTTTAACTTCTTCAACATTAACTTCAAGATGTTCAGCAAGATTTGGCTTTGGACGATATTTGTTCAAAATTGTTTTTCTTGATCCTTCAAGTTCTTTAACTAATAAGTCAGCACGAGTGTTACTTCCATGATCTGGAGAAACAATCACAACATCCTTAATATCGATATTATTGGCGTGGAAATAATTTTTATAGTAGTCCGCAAATAACTTGGTTGTCGATAAACTTCTGAAAGGTGTCTGGAAAAAATTCTTAATATCTGGATGATGTAAATCGAAGGTTAATATTTCATCGACTTTTGCAGTGTCTAAAATTCTAGCAACAACTTCACATGATACTGGCTCGTTAAACCAAGACACTCTCTCTTGTCTAGAATATCCAAAGTATGGAATGAAGAGTCTAACTGTTTTTGCTCCCGCTCTTTTTACTGAGTCAACAAGTAGCAAGAGTTCGAATAAAATTTCGTGAGCATTTTTAGCGGTTGATTCGATGATGATAACGTTCTTATCTTTGACGTCACTCAATGACTTGACTAAGACCTCTCCATCAGCGAATGTATCGATTGAAACAACGCCTAGTTCTGCCCCGTATTTCCTTGCAACTTTTTCAGCTACTTCAGAGTTGGAACTGATTGAAAATACAATATACTTTTCCATATGTCACCTATAATATTTGCACACCATTAAAACTATCTGTTTATTAGTGGAATATTCATCTTTAATACGATTTTTGTCGTAAAAAACGTTTTTTTCGCTTAAGAATTTTGCTAATTCCTTTGTGTTAAACCAGAGTCTGATATAACGCTCTGTGAGATCCTTTTCTTTCTTATAAATGATGAACATTGGATAGATGTAATAAAGCTCATTATTAACGATCATCCACTTATCTGGTTCATAGTCCAAAGTTATGTTTGCGCGCTTTGCTAAATAGGCATTATTGAAGAGCTTTTCGTATAAAGATTCGCTCATATCATTTTGTCCTAAATACTCGCTCATAAGTTGGCCTTCAAGATACTCACTAACGATGTATCCAGCCTTCTTATCAATCCAATAAAGTTTAGGGGATTTAACACCTGACATTGAGATTTTTTCTACCGCATAGCTCACTTCCTCGCCCTCTTGAGTCTTTGGAGTGAATTTTCTAACAAAAAATTTCTTATTTTTTCTTTCGGCGATAAAAGAATTATCAGATATAATCTGAATAATTGAAAATTCTCTATGCTTGATTTTTACGATTTCCATCTTAACTATTATACTTTAATTTTATAATTAAGTATAGTTTTCGTGATTAGTCGTTTATTTTTCGTTATCGATTTTTATATATTTGTAGTTTAATTTTTAATCAAAAAATAAATATTCAATTAAGCACTCATTATATTTGTGATATACTCATTATTGAAACTTAAAAACAAGGAAATTGGGAACAATATGGATAAGCTAAATCGTTTTATTAAATACGTTCAAATTGACACTCAATCTGACGATACAACCGGAACTACTCCAAGTACTGAGAAACAAAAGAATCTCGGCTATTTGCTCGTACACGAATTATTAGAATTAGGATTAGAAGACGCTCATATGGATGAGTTTGGTAATGTTTATGGACATTTACCAGGCAAAGGTTCAAGAATTGGACTTAACGCTCATATGGACACTGCTTTAGAAGTCACTGGCGCTAATGTTAAACCTCATTTAGTTAAAAACTATTTAGGTGGGACAATTAAACTTGCTAACGGACTTAAAATGGATCCAAAACAATTCCCAATTTTAAATAAGCACATCGGACACGATTTAGTTATTACTGATGGAAATACACTTTTAGGCGCTGATGATAAAGCTGGAATCGCTATCATTATGAACGCTTTACAATATTTCCATGATCACCCAGAAGAAAAACATAGCACTATTTGTGTTTGTTTCACTGTCGATGAAGAAATTGGTGAAGGACCACTACATTTCAATTATCGTGAAATGAACGCTAAATATGCTTACACAATCGATGGAAGCGCAATTGATAAGATTGAATGTGAGAACTTCAATGCCTATGGTGCAACCATCCAAATTAAAGGTGTTTCTATCCATCCAGGAGAAGGAAAAGGCAAATTAATTAACGCTATTAACCTTGCAAGTGAATTAATTAGTTATATTCCAAAAGAAACACCATATGAAAGCGAAGACAAACAAGGCTTCTATCATATTAATAATTTAAATGGTAATTCTGAAATCGCTTCGATCAATATGATTCTTAGAGATTTCAAAGACAAAGGCATCAATAAAAGAATCGATACAATAAAAGGTATCGTTGCAAAAATGAGCAAATTATACCCTTCAGCGAGTTTCGAAGTAACATTTAAAAAACAATATGTCAACATGCGCAAATATGTTGATAAAAAACCTATGGCGATTAGACGCGCTAAAGAAGCACTTAAAAAGAACGGTGTTGAACCAAGCTTAGGAGCTATTAGAGGTGGCACTGACGGTGCAACATTCTCAAAAAACGGCTTAATTACACCTAACTTAGGAACTGGCAGTTATAACCACCACGGTAGATACGAATTCTTAGATGTTCAAGAGTTCGAAAAAATGATCGATGTCGTTGTTGATTTAGTAAAGTAAATTTCTAACACACATACACAAGTCAACTATAAATAAAAGTATAAATATTACATTTTTGGACAGTGTCTAAATAATTGAAAATATTTATATTTTTTTATTGAACTTGTAGTATTAATAAATTAGTATTTACACACTCGCATTTTCGAGAGTATAGCAACAATAGTTAAAAATATATATAAATGCCATAAACATAAAAGGGGGATTTTTTATGCTCAGCATTAGAAAGAGAGATGGAGCTCTTGAAGAGTTCGATCTAAGTAAAGTATCAAAAGCCATTGAGAAGGCTTTCATGGCAGAACACAAGTTCTACAATGATGACATCATCAACATGTTATCACTTAGAGTGGCTGCCACTATGAACTCCAAAATTCGTAACGATGTTATTGATATCGAAGATGTTCAAGATTCAGTCGAAGTTACATTAATCCAAGCTGGTTATGTCGATGTCGCTCGTAGCTATATGCTTTATAGAAAAGCAAGAGCGAACTTAAGAGAACAAAAAGCCACTGATCTTGACTATAAGAAAACTGTTGATAACTATTTAAAAATTAATGACTGGAGAGTTAAAGAAAACTCCACAGTCACATACTCCGTTGGTGGACTTATTCTTTCAAATAGTGGCGCGGTTACCGCGAACTATTGGTTAAGTGAAGTTTATGACCAAGAAATTGGTGCAGCCCACAAAAACGCTGATATTCATATTCATGACTTATCAATGTTAACTGGTTACTGTGCCGGTTGGTCTTTAAAACAACTTATTCAAGAAGGTTTAGGAGGCGTTGTTGGTAAGATTACCTCTGCTCCAGCAAACCACTTATCCACCTTATGTAACCAAATGGTTAACTTCTTAGGAATTATGCAAAATGAATGGGCAGGCGCTCAAGCCTTCTCATCATTTGATACCTATTTAGCACCATTTGTTAAGAAAGATCACTTATCTTATAAAGAAGTTAAACAATGTATTCAATCATTCATCTATGGTGTTAATACACCATCAAGATGGGGTACACAAGCACCATTCACCAACATCACATTAGACTGGGTTGTTCCAAATGATATGGCAGAACTCAACGCTATCGTCGGTGGAAAAGAAATGGACTTCAAATACAAAGATTGTGTTGAAGAAATGGCGATGGTCAATAAAGCTTTCATCGAAGTTATGATTGAAGGTGACGCTAACGGAAGAGGATTCCAATATCCAATCCCAACATATTCCATTACAAGAACATTTGACTGGTCAGAAACTGAAAATAATAAACTATTATTCGAAATGACCGCTAAATATGGTACACCATATTTCTCTAACTACATTAACTCCGATATGGAACCAAGTGATGTTAGAAGTATGTGCTGCCGCTTAAGACTCGACTTAAGAGAATTAAGAAAGAAATCTGGTGGTTTCTTCGGTTCAGGCGAATCCACAGGTTCTGTCGGTGTTGTTACTATTAACATGCCACGTATTGCTTATTTAGCAACCGACAAAGAAGACTTCTATTCAAGATTAGACAAAATCATGGATATCTCTGCTAGAAGCTTAAAGGTCAAAAGAAACACAATTACCAAGCTCTTGGAAGCTGGATTATATCCATACACCAAGAGATACCTTGGAACATTCAATAACCACTTCTCCACAATCGGTTTAGTTGGTATGAATGAAGCTTGCTTAAACGCTAGATGGATTAGAAAAGATTTAACTAACCCAGAAGCACAAGAATTCACTAAAGAAGTTCTCAATCATATGAGAAACAAACTCTCTGATTATCAAGAACTCTATGGTGACCTCTATAACTTAGAAGCTACCCCAGCTGAAAGTACTGCTTATCGTTTAGCAAAACACGACAAAGAAAAATATCCAGATATCATTACCGCTAGTGAAGAAGGAAGAACTCCATATTACACTAACTCTTCCCACTTACCAGTTGGCTACACAGACGATATCTTCGCCGCTCTTGATATTCAAGATGAATTACAAACACTTTATACTTCCGGTACAGTTTTCCACGCTTTCTTAGGTGAAAAACTCCCAACCTGGAAATCTTGTATGAATCTTGTTAGAAAGATCGCTGAAAACTATCACTTACCATATTACACAATGTCCCCAACATACTCTGTATGTAAGGAACACGGTTATATCACAGGCGAACAATATATTTGTCCAAAATGTGGTTCAAGAACCGAAGTCTATTCCCGTATTACTGGTTACTATAGACCAATTCAAAACTGGAATGATGGTAAGAGTGAAGAATTCCTCAACCGTAAGACATACAATATTAAAACAAGCAAACTCACTCATGGTGTAAAAGGCGAAGAAGCTTGTGAAGAAGCAGTCAAAACATTAAGTGAAACATTACTCTTTGGAACAAAGACATGTCCAAACTGCAAGATGGCAAAAATGTTACTTGAAAAAGCTGGTGTTCCATATAAATGGATCGACGCTGAAGAGAATGTTGAACTCACAAATTCTTACAAAGTAAGAAAAGCACCAACATTATTAGTTCCAAATGGCGATGAAATTCTCACATTTGAAAACGCCTCAAACATCAAAGGCTACATTGAAAGCTTAAAATAATATGAATTACGATGTAATCGTCATTGGTGGCGGTCCTGCTGGTATGACAGCAGCCCTATACACCTTAAGAGCAGACAAAACCGTTCTCATATTAGAAAAAGAAGGTTTCGGTGGTCAAATTGCTACTTCACCACGACTAGAAAATTTCCCAACTATTGAGTCAATTTCTGGAAGTGAATGGAGCGATAAACTCTTTGAACAAATCACAAATTTAGGTGCAGCATTTGAACTTGAAGATGTTCAAAAAGTCACTAAAGAAGGTAACACCTTCAAAGTCACTACCGACTATAACGAATATGAAGCAAAAGCAGTCATTATCGCTAATGGAGTAAAACCAAGAAAAATGGGTTTACCTAACGAAGATGATTTAGTTGGTAAAGGAATCTCCTATTGTGCAGTTTGTGATGGACCATTCTATAAAGGAAAAGAAATCTACTTGGTAGGTGACGCAAATACTGCGTTACAATACGCTCTTCTACTTTCAGGATATTGTCCAAAAGTTCATATGTTAACTCTCTTTGATAAATTATTTGGAGATCAAATCCTCATCGACAGAGTTCTTCAAACAGAAAATATCGATATCCGTCATAATTTATTATTAAAAAAGTTAAATGGAGTTGACCAACTCGAAAGTGCGGAATTTGAAGATACAATTAGTCATGAAAAAGTTACTTATAACACTGATAACTTATTCATCGCTATCGGACAAGTTCCACAAAACGAATTCTTATCTAATTTATTAGATTTAGACCATGGTTTCATTGTTACTGATGAAGTAATGGCCACAAAAGTTCCTGGCTTATTCGCTGCTGGAGACACTAGAGTCAAAGAAAACAAGCAAGTTATTACTGCTTGTTCTGATGGTGCTACTGCCGCTATGAGCGCTGTGAAATATATTAATAGCAACAACTTATAAGAAATATGCCCTTTCAATTAAGAAAGGGTTTTCTTTTTTTTCTTACTTATATTTAAATATAAGTGAAAGGTGGTATCAATAATGACTGTCAACATTATCTTAACAAAAGAAGAAAAAGAAATAGCTAAAAAATATGCAGCCGAGCAGAATCTTTCTTTAGAAGATTCAATGAAAAATGCTTTCTTTGAAAAAATAGAAGAAGAATACGATATTGCCTTAGCAGATGCTGCGCTTAGAGAATACGAAAAAGACCCAAAAACATTTTCACACGAAGAAGTGAAAAAAATGTTTTAACATCTAAGAAGGCTTTAAATTAGTAATTTTTCTATATAGAAAAAGAGACTTAATAGCCTCTTAATTCCACCATATCTATATATTGAGATAAGATATCGACATATTTGTTTGCGGTTTCTTCTTTGACCGCGTGGAGTTCTTTATCTCTAACTCCATCGCTTAATTTATATTGTTGTAAGAATAATTTCTTACTTCCCTCTAAGAATTTGCCAATTTCATATATTGAATCAATGTCGTGATATTCTTCAATAAGAGTGATTCTAAATTCATAATCAATCTTATTCTCCATTAAGATATTCACTGATTCTTTTATATCTTTCATATCAATATTTTTATTAACAATGATGTCATAGTACTTATTTGGAGAATGTTTGATGTCCATTGCGACATAATCAATTAGTCCTTCATCAATAAGCTTTTTTAGCATTTTTGGATTAGATCCATTCGTGTCTAATTTAACCAAATAGCCGAGTTCTTTAATCTTTTTGACCTTTTCTTGCAAGTTTTCCATTAATGTTGGCTCTCCTCCAGAGATCACCACTCCATCAAGGACTCCTTGTCTTTTTTTAAGGAAAGCAAGAATCTCATCAAAGTTAATTGGTTCCACTTCTCCATTAATCAAAGTTTCCCAGTTATGACAATATGGACACATAAAATTACAAGCCTGGGTATAAAGAACACAGGCTACCTTTTCAGGATAGTCTAATAAAGTTAATTTATTAATGCTAACAAATTCCATATCAAATTTATTATACCTATTGAGCAAATATTTTGCTACAATAGAAGACATGAAAAAGTACGATAATATTTCTTGGGACGAATATTTTATGGGTATGGCGGTTTTATCCGCTTTAAGAAGTAAGGACCCTAGCACCAAAGTTGGTGCGGTTATCGTTAGTCCAGATAACAAAGTTATTTCTATTGGTTATAACGGCATGCCTCGACAAGTAGATGAAGAACAACTTTCTTGGAACAAAGGAGAAGGTTTAGATTCTAAATATCTCTACGTTTGTCACGCTGAATTTAATGCGATATTAAATGTTCAAGTTGGAGGAACTCTTAAAGGAGCGACTCTTTATGTTACTTTGTTCCCATGTAATGAATGTGCAAAAGCAGTTATTCAAACAGGAATTAAAGAAATCGTCTATCTTGATGACAAATACGCTGATCAAATCAACTTCCAAGCAAGTAGAAAAATGCTAGAACTCGCTGGAGTTAAATTACGTCATTTCGATGGTCAAAGTGTAGATATTAAAGTGAATAAACATGACAATTAAAGAATATGTAGCTTCTAGAAAAGCTGAAATTAAAGAATATGTTTCGACCTTAGAAGTCAAACCTCATTTAGTTATTGTCCAAGTTAACGAAGATCAAGCTAGTAACGCTTATGTTAAAGGCAAATTAAAAGACTGCGCTGAACTTGGAATTAATGGACAATTAATCAAACTCCCAATCGACACCAGTGAAGAAGAATTATTAAAACTAATTGATTCTCTCAATCACGATAACGATGTTGACGCTTTTATCGTCCAAATGCCTCTTCCAAAACAAATTAATGAAGAGAAAGTGAAACTCGCTGTTAGTCCTAAAAAAGATGTTGATGGATTCCATCCACTCAGCGATTTAAATCCATGCACCCCACAAGGAATAATCGACTACCTACATGCAGAAGGCATTCAAATGCAAGGAAAGAACGCTCTAGTAATTGGTAGAAGTAACATCGTTGGTAAGCCAATGGCGAAGCTCCTTTTAAAGGAAAACTGCAATGTTACTACTGTCCACTCTAAAACCACTCAAGAAGATATGGCCTTCTATATCAATCACGCTGATATTATTGTTATCGCCATTGGAAGACAGTTCTTCTTAGATGACAAATATACTTATAAAAAAGATGCAGTCATTGTAGATGTTGGCATCTCTAGAGATGAAAACGGATTACATGGTGACGCTCTTCCTAATTTACCAGTTAAATTACAGACCCCAGTTCCAGGAGGAGTTGGTCTATTAACAAGACTTTCTCTAATTGAGAACCTACTCAAGATATACAAAAACAAATACAATATTAATTAGATGTCTAAAAGGAAGATTATTTTAGATTGTGATCCAGGGCACGATGACGCCATCGCGCTACTACTTTCATGCTATTCAGATGAATTAGATTTACTCGCAGTTACAACATGCGCTGGTAATCAAACAATCGATAAAACTAGCAAGAACGCGCTTAATTTACTTAATTTCTTCAATAAAAGTAATATTCCTTTAGCAAGAGGAAGTACCACTCCTTTAGTAAGAAAAATTATGACTTGTCCTGAGATACATGGAGAAAGTGGACTTGATGGTTTTACATTTCCTTTATATAAAGAACAATATGATTTTAGACAAGGTTATCAATTAATAATTGACACCCTTTTACATAATGAAGATGTGACAGTAGTCACTACTGGCCCAATGACTAATCTCGCTTTAGCGTTAACTCATAATTCACGAATTAAAAGTCATATTAAAGAGATTGTTCTAATGGGTGGAAGTACTGGAGAAGGAAATATCACTAAAGCAGCAGAATTTAACATTTTAGTGGATCCAGAAGCCGCAAATATCTGTTTTACTTCAGGGATTCCTTTAAGAATGCTTGGTTTAAATGTTACTAGACAAATTTTAGTGACCGATGAAGTCATAGAAGAGGCAAGTAAAATTCCAACTAGAGGTGGAGACCTATTTGTAAAACTTATGAAAGTGTTTAATAAAAATCAAAGAGACTTCTTTGGTTTAAGCGCTGGACCACTACATGATCCCGCCACAATTGTCTCCTTAATTAATGAAGATGTTTTTACATTTGAAGATATGAATGTTGAAATCGATACATCTAATACTGATCAAGCCGGAAAAACTATTTGTTCAACAAAAGAGCCACATAATACTAAAGTTGCGACCAAAGTTAATGTAGAATTATATTGGAAAGAGATTTATAAGCACCTAAGGAGATGTAGGTAATGAACAAGCATATCGTTGTCATTGGTAGCATCGCTATTGATAACACCATTTTTACTCAATCACTTCCTCAAGCTGGCACAACCACTATTGCAGATAGTTATTTTCAAAATATCGGCGGTAAGGGTGCTAATCAAGCATGCGCTGCTTTATTTTTAGGGTCAAATGTTACCTTTATTGGAGCGGTTGGAAATGACAATAACGGCGACATGGTAAGAAAGTTTCTAAAAGAAAACGGATTAAATACAAGACTCATTAGCAGTAAAGAACCTACTGGAGTAGCCTTCATTATGCTTGAAGAAGAAACTGCAGAAAATAGAATCCTTATCATTCAAGGCGCTAATAATGATGTTCAAATCGAAGACATTAAAAAGAATGAAGACCTATTCAAAGAAGGAGATATTTTACTAACTCAATTTGAAAGTCCAATTCATACGATTGAATATGTCATCAAACACGCTAAAGAAAAAGGAATGCTGGTAATAGTTAATCCTGCCCCAATTAAAAAAGTTGATGAATCTGTATATAAATATATCGACTACTTAGTGCCTAACGAACATGAATTAGAAGCATTAAGTGGAGAGAAAGATGTTATAAAAGGAGCAAGAAACCTACTTGTTAAAGGTGTAAAAAACGTTATTGTTACCCTAGGTAGTAAAGGTTCTATTCTAGTTAATAATAATGAAATAATTGAGGTCGCTCCTCATAAGGTTCACGCGATTGACACAACCGCAGCTGGAGATTCATATTTAGGTGCATTAGTGAATAAATTATCGCTAGGAGCGGATATTAAAACTGCAATGGAGTTTGCCTCTAAATGCTCTTCCATAACAGTCACTAGAAAAGGCGCAATTATCGCTCTTCCGCATAAAGACGACATCAAATAGACATAAAAAAACTCCCTTATATTTGGGAGATTTTTTCTCTTTGTTAGAAAACAATTATTCAAGTAAGAGTAAGTTGCCTTGAAGAATAAGGAAGATTAAATCAATAATTCCCCAAATCCAGTTTCCAATAACACCAAGGATTAAACCAAGAATATTAATTGTGCTGGAATTTCTTAAGACAGCAGAGATTCTAACAAGAATTTCAACAATCCAGCCAACGAATGGGATGATCAATAAGATAACCTTAACGATGAGGGATTGTTCTTCAAACCATTTATCAAATGTCATTTGTCTGTCTCCTTTATTACACAAATTATAAGGGCTTATCTTTTGTTTGTTAATAAAAAATTTAATTTTTTAATTGTAGTGCTATATAATCTATCTGTATGCGCAAGCTAATTACAACATTATCAATCATTTCTTTTTCTGTCGGTTTAGCGATTGGTTATCACCTTTTAGATAACAAAACTCATGTTGTTATTTGTGAAGCCGACACTTTAAAAAGTGTTGAAGAATATTACTCTTCAATCACATCAAATATGAAAGGT
>JBGURM010000001.1:0-52491 GCA_045132035.1 Bacilli bacterium | reverse complement strand
GGCTCTATGAGCCAAGTAAACTCTACAGTGATGTTTTCAGCAACTCTTAGCCCAATCAATTACTACGTTGATGTTCTTGGTGGAGATCGTAACACCCCAACACTTGCTTTAGAATCTCCTTTCCCAAAAGAGAATCTAAAACTATTAATCGCTCCTAAAATCTCAACGAGATATCGTAATCGAGATAAGACATATGGAGAAGTTGCTAAATACATTCTAGCGTTTATAAACGCTAAAAAAGGGAATTACTTCATATATTTACCAAGTTATGAATATTTAAATAATCTTTTAAATGTCATTTCTTTCCCAGAAGATGTCGATGTTTATATCCAAAATCGTGATATGAGCGAGAAAGATAAAAATGAATTTATTTCTCACTTTAAAGAAGATAACGAAAAAACAGTCGTGGGCTTAGCAATCATTGGAGGAGCCTTCGGAGAAGGAATCGACCTAGTGGGAGATTCTCTTATTGGGGTGGTTATTGTTGGAATTGGTTTACCAAAAATCAATTACGAAAGCAATCAAGTTGTTGAATATTATAAAAATCAAGAGATTGATGGTTTTAATTACGCCTATACATATCCAGGAATGAATAAAGTCATGCAAGCAGTTGGCAGACTCATTAGAAGCGAAACCGATAAAGGCGCAGCGTTATTAATTGATGAAAGATATACATGGAATGATTACCGTATTCTTTTTAAAAAAGAATGGGAGAATTATGAAATCGTCCTTTCAGAAGAAGATGTTATAAGCTCATTACAAAAGTTTTTCAAAAATTAACATTAATGTTATAATTCACTAGTTATTATGGATTTCAATCAAAAATATACACGTAACTTCTCAATCATCGCCCACATCGATCACGGCAAGAGCACTCTTGCGGATCGTATTTTAGAATTGACTGGAGCAATCTCCGAAAGAGAAATGAAAGATCAAATTCTTGACTCCATGGAACTTGAAAGAGAAAGAGGAATTACCATTAAACTCAACGCAGTCACAATATCCTACAAAAGTGATGATGGACACGAGTATATTTTTAATTTAATTGACACTCCGGGGCACGTCGACTTCACTTATGAAGTGTCTCGCTCTTTAGCGGCTTGTGAAGGCGCAGTTTTAGTAGTGGACGCTACTCAAGGAGTGGAAGCTCAAACCCTTGCTAATGTCTATTTAGCGATCGATAATAACTTAGAAATCTTACCAGTTATCAACAAAGTTGATTTACCAAGCGCGATGCCTGAATGGGCTAAAGAAGAAATTGAAAAGAGAATTGGTATTCCAAGTGATCAGGCTGTTGAAGTATCCGCTAAAACCGGATATCACGTCCATGATTTACTAGAATCCATCGTTAAATATATCCCTGCTCCTAGTGGAGATGAATCTGCTCCATTAAAAGCCCTTATCTTTGATAGTTTCTACGATTCATATCGTGGAGTGGTCATCATGGTGAGAATTAAAGAAGGCTCAGTTAAAGTTGGAGATCATATTAAACTCATGCAATCAAACAAGGATTACCTTGTTACTGAACTTGGAATTAGAACACCAAATGAAATTAAGTTAAAAGAACTTAAATGCGGACAAGTTGGATATATCTGCGCTCAAATTAAAGACATTAAAGATGTTAGACCTGGTGATACAGTTACTATCTATGATAGACCTGCTAAAGAAGCTCTTCCAGGATATAGAAATATCAATCCAATGGTCTTCTGTGGCCTTTACCCAGTCGATAGTGATGATTATCAAGACTTAAAAGACGCTTTAGAAAAGTTAACACTTAATGATGCATCATTACATTTTGTTCCTGAAACCTCACAAGCCTTAGGCTTTGGTTTTAGATGTGGCTTCTTAGGATTGTTACATATGGATGTCATTCAAGAGAGACTTGAAAGAGAATACAATATCGATTTGATTTTGACCGCTCCATCAGTTATATACAATGTATATCTCACTAACGGAGAGATGATTCAAATCGATAACCCATCTAAATTACCAGATTCTTCTAAGATAAACCGTATTGAAGAGCCTTACGTTAAGGCTAACATCATGACTCCAAAAGAATATGTCGGTCCAATTATGGAACTCTGCCAAGAGAAAAGAGGAATCTATGAGGATCTACAATATTTTGATGATACAAGAATGATTCTTGTCTATGATATGCCTCTATCTGAAATTGTTTACAATTTCTTTGATAAACTTAAAAGTTGCACTAAAGGGTATGCTTCCTTTGACTACGAACCATCTTCATATCGCGCTAGCGACTTAATCAAGATGGATGTTTTACTTAACGGACAAGTTGTCGATGCTCTTAGTAGCATCGTCTACCGCCCACAGGCGTATAATAGGGGCTTAGGTATTATTCGTAGAATCAAAACCGTCATTCCTAGACAACAATTTGAAATCCCAATCCAAGCCGCAATTGGAGGAAAGATTATCGCTAGAGTGGACGTTAAGGCCGTTAGAAAAGACGTTTTAGCTAAATGCTATGGTGGAGATATCTCCCGTAAGAAAAAGCTTTTAGAGAAGCAAAAAGAAGGCAAAAAGAGAATGAAGAAAGTTGGATCTGTTGAAGTTCCACAAGAAGCATTCATGTCCATTCTCTCAATTGACGATGAGGATGAATAGTAGAAAATTAGTAGATTTTTAGGTAATAACTTGTTTTACAAGAAAATCTCAAATATAATAAGAGCAGTAGGTACTAAAATATGGTAAATAATGAGCTCGGTGTGCGTTTCACAGAAAAAAGATACGCGACAAAAAATGAAGTTAGAAATGAATTAAAGATTTCGGTTATCGACGGAATCTGGGACAAGATTTTAGCGTACCGTTCAGGATTCAACACATATCTTTTAATTAAAGGAATTGATAAAAATCAATTAAGAGTGTGTTTATGTCCAACTGTCGCTAATAAGAGTGACCGTGTCGATAGTAGAATTCTTAACTTAATTAACGAATACAATAAACTTAATAGAGTCAATGGAGACGCTAGTTATTTTGAACAAACAAACATTATCAAATGTTTACAAAACGTCGCCGTTAAAAAGAACCTCGTCAGTGATGAAGATATCATTAGACAAATCGTTCAAGGAAAGAAATCAAACCTTGATATCGCTAACTATTACGAAGCTCTTAAATACATTAAAAACAATTATTCAAAGACTATTGATGTTGATTATTTATCCGATTTATATAGTGCGGTTACCGGCAATTACGAATTAACCTATTTCTATCGTGAATTTGATAGTGAAGATCCTAACTCAACTGCTGTTATTTCTCGCCGCTATAAGAGTGCCCCAGCTGCGTTAATTTCCCAAATGATGGATGGCCTATTTAATTTCTTAAGCAGGCAACAACTTAGTTCATTAAACAAATCATTAATTACATTCTACTATGTAGAATTTGTTAGACCATTTAAAGACTATAATGATGAGATTGCTGTTTTATTAGCGAAATCTGTTTTAGCCCATGACCGTCTTGGGGAATTTGCAATTAATATTCCTTTTGAAGCTTTATTAAACGATAATCAAAATGAAGTTCATCGTTTATTCGATGAAGTTCAAGCAACTTCCGATGTCACTTATTATTTGACTTACGCTCTTGATTCAACGGAAAGAATCATCAATAAAATGCTTGATGGAATCGTTGAATTCTCATCTGAAATGCTTAAAAAAGATTTCTATCGCTTGGATGATGAACCATCTACTCACGAAGAATCTAGCAATGGAGCGGAACAACTTTCACTATTTAGTGAACCTGTTGAAGAAAAGAAAGAGGAAGTCAAAAAAGAAGAACCACAACCACAGCCTCAGGTTGTTAGAGAAGTAGTGAGAGAAATCATTAGAGAAGTTCCAGTTGAAAAAGTGGTCGTGGAAGAAAAGAAAATTGAAAAGCCACAACAAGTTGTGAAACCTGTTGAAAATCATCCTTCTGGACTTGCAATCAACTTCATTCCACCAGAACTCGATGAAAAAACTGCTTTAAGATTAGAAAAACATTTATTAGAATTAGACGTACGTCTTAAAAAAGGACAAGCGTATTTCTACGCTAGACACTGCACTCTTGGCATGTATTACACAATCGACCAATATAAGAAAGCAGTCAAATGCGTTTATGAAACCGCTCGTACATCAATGGATCAACTTGTAGAGTTCGGTTACTACCGAAAAGAACAAGTTGGAAAGAAATTTGTCTACACACCAGTAGAAAGAAAGTGAGAATAAAATATGTCAACTGAATTAATTGCCTTCCTCGTAGTCCTTGGAGCGGCTGTCCTTATTGCCGTTGTCGCTTTCTTGATTTATTTATATTTAAAACCACGTTTAAAACATGATGATAAACCAACTGAAGAACAAATCCTTCACGAAGAGATGGATCGTGTCCTTAAACCAATCGAAGATGAAGAAACCGCTAAAGCGGTAGAAGAATATAAGGATGAAGAAGAATAAGGCTAACTCCTTATATATTCATATTCCTTTTTGCGAATCTATATGCGATTACTGTGACTTTACGAAGTTGCAGTATTTTCGTAATTTCGCTCTTTCTTATTTAGAAAAGCTCAAAGAACAACTTAATAGTGAAGTACCTTCCACTTCACTTAAAACAATCTATGTTGGAGGAGGAACCCCAACTTCTTTAGAAGATGATTTGTTTTTAGAATTATTAAAAATGATTGAACCATTTTCTAAAGGTGTAACCGAATATACATTTGAATGTAATCCAGAATCATTATCTTTACAAAAGATAAAAATGATGAAAGAATATGGAGTTAATCGTGTCTCCATCGGAGTGGAATCCACAGATGACACAGTGTTAAAAGCAATTAATCGTCATCATACTTTTAATGATGTCATTAATGCGGTTAATAATTTAAGAAAAGAAGGAATTAATAACATCAACTTAGATTTGATATTAGGCTTACCTAATGTTTCTATTAAAATGTTAGAAAAAGATATTTATAATATCTTGTCTTTAAATCCAAATCATATTTCTTGCTATTCCTTAACTGTTCATGAACACACAGTGTTTTTCTTAAATAACATCCTTCCTCCAAGCGATGATTTCTCTTATGACGCATATAAAATGGTGAATGATTTATTATGTAAAAATGGTTATGAACATTATGAAGTCTCAAACTGGGCAAAACCTAACTATAGGAGCGAACATAATCTCACTTATTGGAGAAATGAACATTATTACGGAATCGGACTAGGAGCGTCAGGCTATATCGATGACATTAGATATAAAAACACTGATAATTTGTCTTTATACCTAAAAGGTATTAATGAAAAAATAGAGGAAAAAGTCTCGGCTAAAGACTTATATGAATATCAGATTTTATTAAATCTAAGAACTAGTGAAGGTTTAGATCTCGCTCTCTTTAATAAATTATTTAATAAGGATTTATATATTAGTAAAAAAGAAATAATCGACTCTTACATCAATAGTGGACACCTAATATTAGAGGACAATCACCTCACTGCAACCTTCGAAGGAATGATGATTTTAGACAAAATTATTGTCGATTTATTTGATTAAATTACATATTTTCTTATGATTTTTGAAAAAGTTACCTATTAGGTAATTTTTATTTTTAGCACTTATTTGTTGACAGTGCTAACACTTGGAATATAATAGAATTAGCACTTGAGAGTGAATAGTGCTAAAAGGAAGGAGCAGATTATGTCACTTACCCGTAGTGAAACAATTCTTAAAATGATTGTTGAATACTTCATCAAAACTGCTGAACCAGTTGGTAGTCATACATTAATTGAAGAATATCAACTTCCATATAGTAGTGCGACCATTAGAAATGAAATGTCTGCTCTAGAAAAGATGGGATATATCGAAAAGCCTCATACGAGCGCTGGACGTGTTCCTTCTTCAAAAGGATATGAATATTATTGTCAACATCTTAGAGATAAAGAGTTAAACGAAAGTATCCGTTATTCACTTCAATCAGTTCTCGATTCCAAAATCCAATCGGTTGAAGAAGTAATCAAAAGAAGCTGTGAGATTATATCTCATATGACTAATCTTGTCAGTATCGTTATGGGACCAGATGAAAACGCTGAGCACTTAGCAAGCGTCCAGCTCGTTCCAATTAACGAAAACACAATCACCGCGATCTTTGTTACTGATAGAGGATATGTTCAAAACAAAACCTTCATCTTGGATGAAAGCATCAAACCTGATGAAATAGTGAAATGCGTTCAACTCCTCAATGATCGACTTAAGGGAACACCAGTTAGTGAACTAGTGGACAAGATGGAATCTTTAAAACCAGTTCTCTCCGATTACATCGTCTCTCATGATGTTGTCTATCAAGCAATCTTAGAATCACTTCTTAGATTCGCTGGTGATCGTCTCTCTTTATATGGACGAAACGAATTATTCAATCATCCAGAATTCAAAAATGATACTGATGCATTGATGAGAGTAATGAAATTACTCGATAATGCTTCATTATTAAAGAAAGTTGATTATCAACTCGAAAGTGATTCTGACACAGCAATTAATATTGGAGATGTTGAAGGAAACCCAGATGTCGCAATAGTCACCACAAAAGTTCGTATTGGACCTGATAGTGAGAACACCATCACACTAGTGGGACCAAAAAGAATGGACTATGACAAAGCTCTTTCAGCCCTAGAATATCTCTCTCAAGAACTTGAAAAGTATTTTAACGACAAAGGAGGCCAATCGGATGGCGGAGAAAACTGAAGAATTAAATAAGAAAGAAAAAAAGAAAGTGGAAAAACTCCAGGAAGAACTCGAAAAGTTACAAGCGGATGTTGAACACTGGAAAAATGAATATTATCGAGCGTACGCCGATACGAAAAACCTCAGAAATAATCTTGAAAGAGATTATCGTGAGTCGTTAAAGTATCGAACTGAAGGGTTTATTGAAGAACTTCTTCCAATTCTAGATAGCTTCCATATGGCGTTAGGAAACGAACCTGAAGATCCAACCTTAAAGAACTATCTAATCGGCTTCCAATTCATCTATCGTAACCTTGTTTCCGTTTTAGAAAACGAAGGCGTTAGTGAAGTCTCTCCAAATATTGGAGATACCTTCTCACCAGTGACGATGAACGCTGTCGATACAGTGGAAGGAGACGAAGACAACAAAGTTGTCAAAGTTTACACAAAAGGATACAAACTTCATGATCGCATCATTAGACCTGCCGGGGTCCAAGTGAGTGTTCATAAAGAAATTGAAAAAGATAACAATAATCAATCAGAAGAAGAATCTGATGCATAGGAGGAAATAAATTATGGCAAAAGAAATTATCTTAGGTATTGACCTTGGTACAACTAACTCAGTTGTTTCCTATTTACAAGCAGATGGCACTGTCAAAGTCATCCCTTCTCCAGAAGGAACAATGACCACTCCATCAGTTGTTGCTTTTAAAGCAAGTGGTGAAGAAATCGTTGGTAACGCTGCTAAAAGACAAGCGAGTACTAACCCAGATACAGTCTCATCTATTAAAAGAAAGATGGGTAGTGCAGAAAAAGTTCACATTAACTGTGTGAATAAAGACTTCACCCCACAAGAAATCTCAGCGAAAATTCTTGCTTACATGAAGAAATACGCTGAAGCACACATCGGTCACGAAGTGAAAAAGGCAGTTATTACTGTTCCTGCTTACTTCAATGACTCTCAAAGACAAGCGACCAAAGACGCTGGTCAAATCGCTGGCTTAGATGTTGTCCGTATTATTAACGAACCAACCGCAGCCGCATTAGCCTATGGCTTACAAACCGACAAATCCGAAAAAATCTTAGTCTTTGACTTAGGTGGTGGTACATTCGATGTCTCTATCCTTGATATTGGGGATGGCACATTCGAAGTTGTTTCTACCGCTGGAGATAACCACTTAGGTGGTGATGACTGGGATGAAGTCGTCGATCAATATATCAAAGCTCAAATCAAAGAACAAAGTGGTGTGACTATTACCGATAAAGGTAGTATGCAAAGAATTAGAGAAGCTGCTGAAAAGGCAAAGATTGAATTATCTTCTTCCTTAGACACAACAATCTCTCTTCCATTCATTTCAATGAACGCTAATGGACCAGTCCACTTTGAATACACTCTCACAAGAGCGAAATTCCAAGACTTAACAAGACACCTCTTAAAGAGATGTGAAGAACCAGTTAGACGTGCTTTAGCCGATGCGAATATGTCCGCAAGTGAATTAGACCAAGTCTTATTAATCGGTGGATCTATCCGTATGCCAGCCGTTCAAGAATTAGTCGCTCAATTAACAGGCAAGAAACCAAACTTATCTGTTAACCCAGATGAAGCTGTTTCTATCGGTGCTGCTTATCAAGGTGGTGTCGTTAGTGGTGATGTTAAGGACGTTGTCCTTCTCGATGTCACTCCTCTTACCTTAGGTATTGAAACCTTAGGCGGAGTCCTCACTCCTCTTATTAAGAGAAATACCACAATTCCAACCACACAAAGCCAAATCTTCTCAACCGCTGCTGATAATCAACCTGCTGTTGATATCTCAGTTTATCAAGGCGAAAGACCAATGGCCCATGACAATAAATTATTAGGTCACTTCCAATTAACTGGTATTAAACCAGCAAGACGTGGTGAACCAAGAATTGAAGTCACATTCTCTATCGACGTTAACGGCATCGTTAAAGTTACCGCTAAAGACTTAGATACTCAAAAAGAACAACAAATTACCATCAGTGGTTCTAACGGATTATCTAAAGAAGATATCGATAGAATGGTTAGAGAAGCTGAAGAAAACGCTGAAGCAGATGCTAAACGTAAAGAAGAAACCGAAATCAAAAATAAGGCTGAAACCTTAATTAATGATATTGACCTTTCTTTACAAGAAAAAGGCGATAGCATCGACCCAACTCAAAAAGAACAAACACAAAAATTAAGAGATGAACTTAAGACTGCTTTAGATAATAATGATATCGAAACTCTTAAAAAGAGAATCTCTGAATTAGAACAAGCCGCTGCCTATATGCAAGGTCAACAAGGCGGTCAAGCTGGTGCTCAAGGTGGTAACCCAGGTAATGGCACCCCAGGTAGCAACCCAGACGATGTAGTGGACGCTGACTACTCCGATAAAAACAAAGCGTAATTAATATCAACTATTTCCACAAGGAGGGCAAATGCCCTCTTTGGTGGTAAGAAAGGACTAATATGGCAACAAAACGAGATTACTATGAAGTCTTAGGGGTAGCGAAAACTGCTTCTAAAGATGAAATCAAGTCAGCTTATCGTAAACTTGCTAAAAAATATCACCCAGATAACAAAGAAACTGGTGATGAAGCGAAGTTTAAAGAGATCCAAGAAGCATATGACATCCTTTTCGATGACCAAAAAAGAAGTGCTTATGACCAATTTGGTCATGCAGCGTTTGATCAAACAGGCGGTGGACCTGCTGGAGGTAATCCATTCAGCGGATTCGGCTTTGGCGGAGAAGATATTAATTTAGGTGATATCTTCGGTAGCTTCTTTGGTGGAGGTGCTTCACGTAGTCGTAGACAAACTGGACCAATCCGTGGCGATGATGTTCTTATGCATTTACGCGTCGAATTTATGGATGCGGTGAACGGAAAAGATGAAGAAGTGTCATTCGATTTTGATGATGATTGTCCACATTGTCATGGAAGTGGAGCGGATTCACCTAGCGATGTCAAAACTTGTCCAACCTGTAAAGGACGTGGCTCAGTTACTCGCCAAACTAGAAGTATATTCGGAATGGTAAGTACAGAGACTGTCTGTCCTGATTGTGGTGGAAGAGGAAAAATTGTTTCTAAGAAATGTTCCGTTTGTAACGGAAATGGCTATAAACGTATCAAGAAAGTTCAAAAGATTCATATTCCAGTTGGAATCAATGATGGTCAACAAATCCGTTTAGCGGGTATGGGCGGCGCTGGTAAAAATGGAGGAGAACATGGTGACCTCTATATTGAAATCAATATCAAAGAACATCCATATTTCAAACGTGAAAGAAATGATATCCATCTTAATGTTCCACTCGATTTCGTTGATGCGATATTAGGAACTAAAATTGATATCCCAACTGTTAACGGGGATATGACAATGACTGTTCCTGAAGGAACTCAACCTGGACAAATTCTTCGCTTAAAAGGACAAGGAATTAAAGATTTACGAACTGGTAAGCCAGGTGACCAATATGTTCACCTCGATATTAAGTGCCCAACTTCACTCAACAAGAAGCAAAAAGAAGCACTCGAGGCATATCGGGACGCTAGTAAGAAAGATGACTCACTATTTGAGAAATTCAAAAAAATGTTCAAAAAATAAGACCCTATGGGTCTTTTTAATTTTTTCAAAAAAAGTTTAAGAAAATTTTCAAAAAAATCGCATTTTCCTCCTCTTATTTATAGTGAAGGGACTTTTTCTCTTCAGAAGGAGGAACAAATGTATTTTATATCCCAATTAGGTGAACAAGATTGCGGTTTTGCTTGCCTAAAAATGATGCTCGCAAATTATCATAAGGATCGAAACTATCTTTATCTTCAATCTACTAAAGGCGATGCTTATAGTTTTCTTGAACTTACTAATATTGCTAAAGAGCATCAAATGACTCTTAGAGGAATTAAGATTTCTCAACCAGAGGAACTATTTAAATGTAGTACCTTTCCAATCGTCGTCACTCTACAAAGGAAGAAACAACGTCATAGTGTGCTTGTTTTAAAAGCTAACCCAAGATTTGTCACAGTTTATGACCCAGAAATCGGAAAAAGAAAGATTAACACTGAATTATTCTTTAAAGAATGGAATCAAAGAGCGTTAGTGGTGTTTGAGTTCACAAAAACAAAATGTAAAGAAGTATTTCCAGATTTTATCTCTAAAAAGGACAAGATATCTCTCCCTATATTTCAAATCCTAAGTGGAATAAGTCTACTTCTTGGTACATATTTTGTTAGTAATCCTCAAATTTATCTCCCAATTATCTTTTTCGCCTTATTTTTAATCTTTGAAATCATCTTTAGAGGTAATCTAGTGGGAGCGATGAAAAGGATGGATGAAAATATCTTCTCTTATCAATTTAAAGGTGAAGAAAAAGACTATAATGAAATATTCATTACAATTGAAAAATATCGAGTTATATCTTTAACTATCTTGCCTAATTTCATCTATTCTTGTTTAATCGCTGTCTTTATTTCAATCATTTTGGTAATGAACGCTTCTATTAATGCGATTTATGTTTTCTTGCCTCTCCTATTAGCGGCGTTTCAAGTCCTTGTTTATGGTCCATATTTTAAAAATAAAGAAGCAGAAGTCGTGGACAAAGAAAAAGAAATTTTGGATTCAGAAAACGATCAACAGTTCAAACTACTGGTCACCAATGCGAGAGATGAATCGTATAAGTTAGGGTTTAGTAGAAACATCGTTACATATTTAGAAGTTGGACTATTGCTATTAGCAATCATTCTAACAACTACATTAACAAAGACATTCAATATCACCTTTGTTGTCTTCTATTTATGTATCAGCGTGTTTTTAAAACAACAATTCGCGAAAATCATCGAATACTCTTCTAAAGACGAAGAATTTGATCACGTCAAAGCGAAATTAATCAACTCTTTAGAGTTCGAAAGTAAGAATTCGTAGATTCTAATGTCTTATCTATGATAAACTAAACAAGATGGAACTCGATTATAACACTAAGTTTAAAGAATACGAATCATACGAAGAGGAATATCTCTCATTAATGGAAATCACTTTAGCCAAATTAGGGGTGAAGTGTGATCCAATTGTTTCAGTCTCTTTAGTGGACAATCGATACATTCATCGAATCAATAAGAAATATCGTGGGATTGATCGACCAACCGATGTTATTAGCTTTGCCTTCCTTGATGATGGACATCAATATGATATAATCCTTTTCAAAGAAGGAATGGTCGCTCTTGGAGATATTTATATCTCAGTTGAAAAAGCAATCGAACAGGCTAATGAATATGGTCACTCAATTAAAAGAGAATTATCATTTCTATTTGTACATGGCTTACTCCATCTACTTGGATATGACCATATGACGAAGGAAGATGAAGAAGTAATGTTTACATTACAAGAAGCGATATTAAAAGAAAAAGGAATTTAGTTATGGATAAGAAAGAATTAGTAAAAGAGGCGATTGAGGCGAGAAAATTATCATACTCACCTTATAGTCATTTCGCAGTTGGCGCCGCACTTTTGACAAAGGATGGCCAAGTTTTTGTTGGCGCAAATATTGAAAATTCGGCTTATCCTTTGTGCATGTGTGCTGAAAGAAACGCACTTTATAACGCTTATATGCATGGGTATACAAAAAACGATTTTGTCGCTCTTGCCTTATCAGCTGATACGGATGGACCATGTTCTCCTTGTGGGGCGTGCCGTCAAGTCATTAGTGAACTCTTCCCAAAAGATGGAGTCATTATTATGACTAATCTCAAAGGAGCGTATCAAGAAACTAATATTAACGAATTATTACCATTCGCTTTCAGTGAGGATGATTTGAAATAATGAAATCAGGTTTTGTTGCTATCTTAGGTCATCCAAACGTTGGAAAATCAACGATTTTAAACGGAATCATTAATAAAAAGATTTCTATCGTCACCGATAAAAGCCAAACTACACGTAATGTGATTAGAGGGATTTATCGTGGTGAAAATAGTCAAATCATCTTTATTGACACTCCTGGGATTCATAAACCTCACGCTAAACTCGGGGTTGAGATGAACACTATGGCGTATTCCAGCGCTCACGAAGCTGATGTTAATGTTTTAGTGGTGGATGCCTCTAAACCTTATAGCGATGGAGATGAGTTCTTATTAAATCACCTTGATATACATAACGCTCCATTAATCATCGTTTTTAATAAAATTGATCAAGCTCGTATTACCGAAGTTGAAAAGTTAAAGGCTATCTATAACGAAAAATTACCAGGAAGCCACTTTATTGACACGGTAGCAAGCGAAAAGTTCAATTTAGAGGAATTAATCGCCTTAGTGGAAAAACTCCTCCCAGAAGGACCAGAATATTATCCTGATGGTGAAGTGACTGATAAAGATGAGATTTTCCAAATCAAAGAAATCATTCGTGAAAAGGTTCTTAAAACTCTTAGAGACGAAGTTCCACATTCAATTGCAATTTATGTCAATCATATTGAATGGGAAGAGAACCCACTTCATATTAGAGCAACAATAATTGTTGAAAAAGATTCTCAAAAAGGAATCGTTATTGGTGCGGGTGGAAAGCGCATCAAAGATATCGGACTTAAAGCACGTCGCGATATTGAGAAATTATTAAATAAACATGTTTATTTAGAGTTGTTTGTCAAAGTCCAAAATGATTGGAGGGACAACGATGAACTCCTCGAGTTATACGGATATAAAAGCAAAAAACAGTAACTATGAAAATAATAGTGTTATCACTAAGTAAGTTTAAAGAAAACGACGTTATATATAACGCGATCTCGGAAATAGGCTCACTTTCTTTTAAAGCGTTTCGTGGGCAAGACAATAAATCTGAATATGTCTGGCTTAACAATCCTTTAACGATCGCTGATGTTGAATTTTCTGACAAAAGATATAAATATCCAACCTTAAAAGAAGCAAAATTGATCCGCTCTCCTATTAAAGGAGGAGATCCACTTGACTATTTATGCTCAATTTCTGCAATTACGGAGATTGCTACAAAAGTTTTAGCGGAAGAAGAAAGATATAAACTCTTCCCTCATATAGAGCAAGCAATAGAGGCGCTTCAAAAAGGAAAGAACCATCTAATGGTTGTTTCAATCTTCTTAGCCAATGCGATTAAGTTTGCTGGTGGAGATTTAGAAGTTGATCGATGCGTATTTTGTGGAACAACTTCAGATGTTATCACTTTCTCTTTTGTTGATGGTGGATTCGTTTGCCGCAACTGCGCGGTTGATTCAACACCTGTAGATTTAAAACCTGAACAATTAAAACTCATCAGATATATTTTCAAGGCTCCTAACTACGATTGTCCTAAGAGCGAAATGTTCTCAGATGTAGACAAGGAAGTTGTTTTAAACAACTTAGTCCAATATGTATCCGATATGGATGGTGTGAATTTACTCACCATCAAAGCCTTATTCTAAATAAATTGAATAAAAATATAAAAATACACTCATAGTGGGTTGACAAATACACCAAAAAACCAGTAATCTTTTATCCGTGCAATTTACGGAGGAACTCAAAATGAGTGAATTTAGTTTCGATAAATTATGTAGCCATTTTATTTCGTCTGGATATTATTTCCAAGGCAGTGAAATCTATGGCGGTTTATCTAATACATGGGACTATGGCCCATTAGGTAGCGAAATTAAAAACAATATCAGAAAGATGTGGTGGAAGAAATTCGTTCAAGAAAGTCCTACTAATGTAGGAATTGACGCCGCAATCTTAATGAACCCAAAAGTGTGGGAAGCAACAGGACATGTTCAAACATTCAATGATCCATTAATTGACTGCAAACACTGTAAACAACGTTTTAGAGCTGATCAATTAATTGAACAAGCAGCCCCTGAAGCTCCTGTCACTTCAATGACTAATGAACAAATGATGGATTATATTCGCTCTAATCACATCGCTTGTCCTAACTGTGGCTCAGAGAATTTTACTGATATTCGTCAATTCAATATGATGTTCAAAACACATATTGGTGTTACAGAAGACAGCAAATCAACCGTCTATCTTAGACCTGAGACCGCTCAAGGAGTGTTCGTTAACTTTAAAAACGTTATTCGTACTACAAGAAGAAAACTTCCAATCGGTATTTGTAATACCGGTAAAGCTTTCAGAAACGAGATTACTCCAGGTCAAATGACTTTCAGAACTCGTGAATTCGATCAAATGGAGATGGAATTCTTCTGTAAGCCAGGAACCGACTTAGAGTGGTTTGAACATTGGAAGAAACAATGTTTGAAATTCATTGAAGACTTAGGAATTAAAGAAGAAAATCTTCGTTATCGTGATCACGACCCAGAAGAACTTGCTTTTTATTCCAAAGCAACAACCGATATCGAATTCAAATTCCCATTTGGATGGGGTGAAGTTTGGGGTATCGCTGATCGTACCGATTACGATTTAAAACGTCATTCATCCTATAGTGGTGAATCACTTGATTATTTAGACCCAGAAACAAACGAAAGATATATTCCTTATTGTATTGAACCATCTGTTGGTCTAGACCGTTTGGTTCTTATGTGTTTATGTAATGCTTATGATGAAGAAGCAGTGGGTGAAAACGATACTCGTATCGTTATGCATCTCTCTCCATTTGTTGCTCCAATTAAAGCAGCAATTCTTCCATTAAGCAAAAAACTTGAAGAAAAAGCTCGTGAATTAGAAGCGATGCTCAATAGACACTTCCCAGTTTTATATGATGATACTGGAAGTATCGGTAAGAGATATCGTCGTCAAGACGCAGTCGGAACACCTTTCTGTGTCACAGTCGACTTCCAAACACTTGAAGATAATCAAGTTACTATCAGAGATAGAGACTCAATGGAACAAGTCCGTATCTCAATTGATGAGTTAGAAAAATACTTATCAGACAAATTATTCTATTAGTAGAAAATTAGTAATAAATTAGTAGGTTTATAATATTATTATATGGCATTTAACAGTTCAATTGCAGATGATGTATTAAAGCATTCGGATATTGTTAAAGTGGTCGGTTCTTATTTGACTTTAATCAAGCAAGGCAAGAACTATAAGGCAGTTTGTCCTTTCCACGATGATACAAATCCATCTTTAGTTGTGTCTCCTGAAAAGCAACTCTTTAAATGCTTTGTCTGTGGCACTGGTGGAAACGTCTTCACTTTTGTACAAAAATATGAACACGTCTCCTTTGGAGAGGCTGTTAAGAAGGTCGCTGATATTTGCGATTATCATCCTAAAGGACTAGAAAGCATGTCTAGGCCTGCTCATGTGGATGAGAAAAGAGAAACTTTACTCAAGTGCTTATTCGATTTAAACCTCTATTATCAATTCGCACTCAATACACCTGAAGGAAAAGAAGGACTCGACTATTTTGAGTCTCGTAACCTTGATATTTCTTTAAGAAATAAGTACAAGCTAGGTTACGCTCCTAAAGATGGAAAAGCGACAATTGACTTCTTATTAAAGAAGAAACATTCAATCGTTACAATTGAAGATACAGGCGTTCTTAGAACAATCTCTGCTGGTAATTACCGCGATATGAACGAAGGAAGAGTTGTCTTCCCAATATGCGATATTGATGGTAACGTTATTGGTTTTAGCGCTAGAAGACTTAAAAATGATGATAGTGCTAAATATATGAATACACCTGAAACATACGTGTTTCACAAGACTAATAACCTTTATAACATTCATATTGCAAAAGACGCCGCTAAACTTAAGGGATACATTTATGTATGCGAAGGATTCATGGATGTTTATGCCTTAGGAAAAATTGGAATTGACGCTGCTGTTGCGATTATGGGAACAGCCTTAACGGCAGAGCACATCCAAGTCTTAAGAAGTCTTAATGTTGAAATTAGGCTTTGCCTAGATGGCGACCTTCCTGGACAGACAGCAATGATGAAAGCTGCTAAAGTCCTTGCTAAAAATGGACTTAAGTTCCGGGTTGTTGATAATCAAGGTAGTGACCGTGATCCAGATGAAATATTGAATCAAGACGGAAAAGAAGCCTTAGAAGCTTATTTAAATAAGCTAGTGGATCATAATGAATTTGCTCTTAACTATTATTTAAGAAGCAATCCACTTAAAACAAACGAAGAAAAGAAAACACTAATTAAAGAGTTCTTACCAGTTCTATTAAAAATTAATAGCCAAATTGAACTAGACAATTACCTACGTAAGTTAGAGAAGATTACTGGGTTTGATGCCGAATCAATTAGAGATTTACTTAAGAAAACTCGTATTAGTGTCAATTCTGGACAAGGAATCAATCGGGAAGTGTTTAAATCATTCCATCCTGAAAGAGAAGCCCTCCAGAAGCTCGTAACTGCTGAGCGTGAGCTTTTATACCAAATGAGTCAAAACAAGCTTGCTGTGAGCTTTTACGAGGATAAAATCGGTGGATTCTATGATGACATCTACCGCCAAATCGCAATGTTCATGGTCGAATATGCGGAATCGCATGAAGAAATGGACGTTAATGGAGTCATTGTTCTTGTGGAAAGCAGTGACTTAGAAAACAAAGATGAAATCATTGATGATTTGACATCGTTGATGGTGGAGACGCATCCACAAAAGTGCGATATCGAGTTACTAGATAACTTGTTAACCACGATAAACGACGAGAAAAGTCGAATCACTGAAGAAGATATCTTAGCAGATTCCTTAAAAGGAAAATCTGAACTTGAACAAGCAAGAATCATTGCAGAGTTCAGAAAACGCAAGATGAAAAACAAATAGACTTAGAGTTGAAAATTGTTGGGTAGGGAGAACGAAACAATGGGAAGACCAAGAAAAAACGCTGATGCACCAGCCAAAACTGCAGAAAAGAAAACAAAGAAAACCAAAAAGAGAGATAACGAAACTCTTGCCACTTTAGCAGAAATTGAAGCTAAACTTCTTAAAAAAGCTAAAGCTAATGGTGATTCTTTAGACCAAAGCGATATTTATGACGCTCTTAACAATTATGAATTAGAAGATGACGTCATTGATGATTTAATTGAATACTTTGCAAAGCAAAACATTGAAGTTATTTCAGAAGATGGCTCCGAAGAAGATGAAGAAATCGATGATGAAGACTTTGATGAAAGCAAGATGGTTGATTTAGAAGCCGATGATGATGACTTCTATGCCACTGATAGCGATATTGAAGAAGAAGATATCGACTTTGATATTGATCATTTAGACGCAACCATCGGTGGAGACGTTAAAGTTAACGACTCCGTTAAGATTTATCTTAAAGAAATCGGTAAATACGAATTACTTAAGCCAGAAGAAGAACCAATTCTCGCTGCTAAAATTTTAGAAGGCGATGAAGAAGCTAAGCAAAGATTAATTAACGCAAACTTACGTTTGGTTGTTAATATTGCTAAGCACTATGTTGGTAGAGGCATGCTCTTCTTAGATTTAATTCAAGAAGGTAACCTTGGCTTAATGAAGGCTGTTGATAAATTCGACTACACAAAAGGATTTAAGTTTTCAACTTATGCGACATGGTGGATCCGTCAAGCGATCACTAGAGCAATTGCGGACCAAGCTAGAACTATTCGTATTCCAGTTCATATGGTTGAAACTATCAACAAGATGACACGTGTTCAACGTCAACTCGTTCAAGATTTAGATAGAGACCCAACCGCTGAAGAAATTTCTGAAGCAATGGGTGGAGAACTCACTCCAAAAAGAATTAGAGAAATTCAAAGAATCGCTCTTGAACCAGTTTCTTTTGAAACTCCAATCGGCGAAGAAGATGATTCACACTTAATCGACTTTATTGAAGATAAAGACAATGAATCACCTGTTGATTACACAACAAAGATTCTTCTTAAAGAAGAATTAGACTCCATTCTTAAGGATTTAACCGATAGAGAAGAAAGAGTCTTAAGACTTCGTTATGGTTTAGACGACAATCGTCCAAGAACCTTAGAAGAAGTTGGTAAAGAATTTGGTGTTACTCGTGAACGTATTCGTCAAATCGAAGCGAAAGCGATTAAGAAGCTTAAACACCCAACAAGAAGAAAGAAATTAGGAGACTATCGTAACTCATAATGAAATTATCCAAGAGATTACAATCCATTTATGATATGGTTCCTTCTGGAGTCACCGCAGATGTTGGAAGTGACCACGGGAAATTAATTATTTCCCTCTTTGAAAATGGAGTAATTTCTAAAGGATATGCGATAGAAAACAAAAAAGGACCTTATAACCGCTTAGTTAAGGCAATTAACACTCATGGTGTCCAAGATAACGTTATTCCAATGTTATCTGATGGAATTAGTGAACTTCCTACTGATGTAGACACGGTTGTTATTGCTGGGATGGGCGGTTTTAATGTGATTGATATTTTAAAAAAACACCCAGGAAAGCTTAAAAATGTTTCAACAATTATTGTTGACGCTCATAACGCCGTCCCTGAATTACGTAGACAAGTTTCTAAAATGGGATTTATCATCGCTGATGAAGATATGGTGTTTGAAGCAGGAATTTATTATGAAATAATAAAATTCATTAGAGGTGAAGCGATTTATCTCGATGACCCAGATATTGAATTTGGCCCAATTTTAAGAAATGAAAAATCAGTGACATTCAAAGCAAAATATAATTCAAGAATTGAAGAGATTGATAAACTTCTTAAAAAAGAAAACATTCCGACTGAGAAAATTAAAAAACTCAGTATGGAAAAAGAGAGGATTAGAACTATCTTATGAACACAAAAAGTTTATTAAATAAACTTGGCAAGAGATTTCCAAAGAAATATGCGAAGATGAATCATGACTTCGTTGGTTTAATGACAGGTAAACTCCCAAATGAAGTTCATAAAATTGTTCTTTGCTTAGACTGCGATTGGGAAATCTTTCCTCAAATTGAAAAAGAGAAACCAGATTTAGTTTTAACTCATCATCCTTTAGTCTATGGACTAAGGTCTAAAGTCTTTAAAAGAGATCCTTCAAAAAAAGAATTATGTGACGCTTTAGATAGAATTAATGTTCCTGTTTATAGCATGCACACAAATTTTGATACAGCTTTAGGTGGGATGAATGATGCTTTAGCGGAAGCTTTACATCTAAAAGATGTCAAAGTTATAGAAAATAACATTATGATGCGTGGAGGCAGATTAGAAACTCCAATGGATATTGAAGAATTCGCTAAATACGCGATTAAATGCCTAAATGTTAACTATTCTTTATTAATTAATAAAGGTAGTAAGACCGTTGAGCGAGTTGCTATCATTGGAGGAGCTGGAAGCGGATATTGGCCAGTCGCTAAAGAAGCTGGCTATGATATTTTTATTTCAGGTGACGTTCCTCATCATGTCAGAAGAGAAATCGTTAACGCTAAATATAACTATTTAGATATGCCTCATGAGATCGAAAAGATTTTCGTTCCAACAATGAAAAAACTCATCCACGAACTAGATGAGTCAATTGAAATTATTTGTATTGATCACGAAAAAGAACCAAAGGTTATTTGCTAATTAAGTAATTATAGATTTCATCCACAATATATTGTGGAGTAGAAGCCCCTGATCCAACAGCGGCTTTTCTTTTGCCTTCAATGTTAATTTCTTTTAATTCGCTTAGACTATTAACCATAACAACTTGAGCGTTAGGGTAATTTGCTAAAGCAATATCATATAGTTTGTTGGTATTACTAGATTTCTCGTGTCCAACAATAACAATCAAATCAGTGTCTTTATCAATCTTTAAAATCGCTTCTTGTCTTAATCTAGTTGCGTTACAGATTTCGTTTTCAATTCGAGCCTTTGGGAAGTGACTTTTTATATCTTCATGATACTTATTTAGCTCATAGAAATTTAAGGTCGTTTGATTAATGACAAGCGGAGATTCATCAGTAATTAAATAGTAGTTAATTAGTAGTTTTGTATCATATAATGATACATTTTTAGAAACCGCTAAAGCGGCATTTGCTTCTTTATGTCCTGATTGACCGATATAAATTACTTGGTGACCAGCGTTAATTTCTTCTTTAATTTTTCTTAAGTTATCTTTGACTTTAAAACAGGTTGCATCATATGTAATTAGACCGATTTCTTTAGCGATTTCATCTAATTTTTCATCATGACCATGCGCTGTAAAAACTAAAACATCTCCTTTGTAGAGTTTTTTGATCTCTTCAAATTCATCACCGAATAAAGTTATAAAACCATCTTTAGATAAATCATCAATGAGTATTTGATTATGTGCGAGCATTCCAAGGATATAGATCTTTTTATTAGGATTCTCTTCTTTAGCTTTCAAGGCAGTCTTAACCGCTAAAGTGACTCCTGAACAAAATCCTTGTGGTTTGATTAATGCAACATTCATAAAAATATGTTAACATATTTGAAGGTATTTAAATATGAAAAAAGAAGATATATTTATTGGAAGTCATGTTGGAATGAACGCCCCTGATTTTTATTTAGGAAGTGTTAAAGAAGCACTTTCATATAATGCAAACACCTTTATGTTTTATACAGGTGCCCCACAAAATTCATTTAGAAAGCCTTTGTCTGAATTAAAAATTCAGGAAGGTAGAAAACTCATTCAAGAAGCCGGAATCGATGAAAATAAATTAATTGTTCACGCTCCATATATCATTAACGCTGCTAATTTCTCTAAAGAAGATTTATACGAGATGTCGATCAACACAATCGTCAGCGAAGTAAGAAGAACGGCAGGTTTTGGCGCTCATATTATGGTTCTCCATCCAGGAAGCCACGTTGGTTTAGGTGCTGAAAATGGTATTTTAGCATTAGCTAAAGCTCTTGACCTAGTGTTTGATGTCGATGGCACTGATGTTAAAATCGCCTTAGAGACTATGGCGGGTAAAGGTCACGAAATTGGAATTACCTTTGAACAAATTAGATCAATTATCGATAGCTGTAAGCATAAAGACCGTCTAGGCGTTTGCTTAGATACATGTCACATTTCAGATGCTGGATATGATGTTAAGAATAATTTTGACCAAGTTCTTGATGAATTTGATAGAGTCATTGGTTTAGATCGACTCCTTGTTGTTCATGTTAATGATTCTAAAAACCCAATCGGTGCGCATAAAGACCGTCACGAGAATATTGGCTATGGTTATTTAGGATTTGACGTTTTATATAATGTCGTTCATCATCCAAAACTCATTGGTATCCCAATGATATTAGAGACTCCTTATTACAATGAAAAAGCTCCTTATAAGCAAGAAATTGAAATGCTAAGGAGCGGTAAATATGTTTCTAATTGGAGAGATTAGAACTTATTAATTTCTTCTTTTAAGGTTTCAAAGGCTTCAGCTTCTGGAACCTTTTTAATTACTTTATCTTTTTTAAAGATAACAAATTCATGATGGCCACCGGCAATGCCAATATCGGCGTTTTTGGCTTCTCCTGGTCCGTTAACGACACAACCCATAACTGCAACATGAATTGGCTTATTGATGGTTTCTAAATAATCCATAACTTTTCTTGCAAGGGATTCAACATCAACTTGAGTTCTTCCGCAAGTTGGACAAGCAACTAAAGTTGGATAATTTGGATATAATCCACAATCATGAAGCAATCTCTTACAAGTGATGATTTCATCTTTTACGCTTCCAGAGATGGAAATTCTAATCGTGTCACCAATCCCTTCTAATAGAAGAGGTGCTAAACCAGCTGAAGAGCGGATAACAGCGATATCTTTAAATCCAGCCTCAGTAATTCCTAAATGAAGTGGATATGGGAAAGTCTCACTTGCCAATCGATATGCGGCAATTGTTTCTAAAACATTACTTCCTTTTAAAGAAATAACGATATCGTAAAAACCTAATGATTCTAATATATCAACGTGCTTTTTAGCGGATGCGACTAATTTTTCAGCTGTGTAACTTGTTGAATAATCGTGAACTGTTTTATCTAAAGAGCCAGAATTAACTCCGATACGGATTGGAATATGTTTTTCTTTAGCCATTGAGACGACTTTCTTAACGTTTTCAATGTCTCCAATGTTTCCTGGGTTGATTCTAATCTTATCGACACCATTTTCCATTGCTAGCAAAGCTAGACGATAATCAAAATGAATATCCGCTACTAAAGGAATTGATATTCTTTTCTTGATTTCTTTAATCGCGAGAGCGTCTTTTTCATCCATTACGGAGACGCGCATTAATTGAGCACCTAACTTCTCGCATTCATTGATTTGATTGCTCACTTCAATGTAGTTTTCTGTTTTAATGTTACACATTGATTGGATGACTACTTTGTCTTGTCCGCCAATCAAAAGGTTTCCAACTTTTATTTGTCTTGTTTCGTTTCTTTTCATATCATAATCATTTTACTCCATTATTTTAATAAATATACTTTTATTATTCGTTTTGTTGTGTTAGTATTACATAGCAATTTAAGGAGAAACTATCTATGGCCAAAGAAGAAAGAATCTCACTCACATTGAAGTGTACAGAATGCGGCGAGGAAAATTATCTCACCTCTAAAAATAAAAAGCACAATCCAGATCGTTTAGAGAAAATGAAATATTGCCCACGTTGCCAAAAAAGAACATTACATCGTGAGAAAAAGAAATAGGTTATACCTATTTTTTTTCTTATCCAAATTATGATTAAGGTAGAGAAATTCTTATATAACGATTTTGACGACTTAAACGCTAATACGTATGTTGCCTATGATGATAAAAATAACGCGATTGTTATTGACCCATCAGTAGATAATGACTCCATTAGTGGTTTTATTAATCGCCATAATTTAACTTTAAAAGCTATTTTACTTACTCATGGTCATTTTGACCATATTAGAGGAGTAGATCGATTAGTTAAAGAGTTTAAAGCTCCTTTATATATTCATTTTGATGAAGAAGATTATTTAAAAGATTCATATTTAAACTGTTCTCACTTTGAAGGTGAATTTATTGTTGAATCAACTCCTATCACAGTAAGTGATAATGAAATATTAAAGATATTTGATGAAGATGATATCAAAGTGATTCACACTCCATTTCACACTAGAGGATCAGTTTGCTATTATTTTATAAATAATAAGTTACTTTTTAGTGGTGACACTCTTTTTAAAATGAGTGTTGGAAGAGATGATTTGCCAGGTGCTATCCCTTCTAAAAGAAGAGAATCATTAGAAAAAATAAAGACTCTTCCAATAGAGACAAAAATCTACCCAGGTCACGGACCAAACACAGTCTTAAAGACTGAGATTGAATTTAACCACTTTTTAAGATATTAATTATTTGATATAATACATAAGATTTTAAAAAAGAAAGGAAATTAGAAATGGTTAACGTTACTGAATTAAGACCAGGAAACTACGTCATTGAAGAAGGCAACATCTATCAAGTTTTAGACATTTTATTAAATAAAACTGCGATGAGAAAAATGGTTGCTAAGGTCAAAGTCAAGAACTTACGCTCTGGCGCTGTTACAGAAATGGCTCGTAATAGTGGATACGGAATTGAAACTATCAGATTAGAGAAACGTCAAATGCAATATCTCTATGATACAGGCGATGCATTATGCTTCATGGATCAAGAAACATATGAACAAATCGAAATTTCTAAAGATAGACTTGAATGGGAAATTCAATTCTTAAAAGGCGAAGAGACTGTTGAAATCACAAGTTACGAAGGTGAAGTCCTTGGTATCAACTTACCAGCTAAAGTTGCTTTAAAGATCACACACTGTGAACCAGCCATTAGAGGCGATACAGTTAACAAAGCAATGAAAGACGCTGAACTTGAAACAGGACTTAAAGTCAGAGTCCCATTATTCATTGAAGAAGGCGAAGTCGTCTTAGTAAGAACCGATAACGGCGATTACGACGGAAGAGCATAGGAGTAGCACATATGGTTATTTTATTAGCAGATGCTGCTTGGGGTGGCATTCTCGCTGCTGCAGTTATCGCTGCTCTTGCGGCCGGATTCTTCGGAGCAAGATTCTTATTCAAAAGACAACTTGAAAAGAACCCTCCAATCAATGAAAAGATGATTAGAGCGCTCTATCAAAGTGTCGGAAGAAAGCCAAGTGAAGCTGACATCCAACGCACAATGAATGCTGTCAGAAGACAACAAAAATAGTTAATCTTAATAGGTTAATAAATATCAACGTCGATATTCGAAGTCGACGTTTTTATTTTGTCTTGATTCAAAGTAGTGGTAGCGGACCTTAAAATAATCCACATCACTAACTATTCAATATAAAAGTCAATGAAAAGCACAAGATATAATCAAGAAAAAATAAAAGTTTTCCGATTGTGTGGAAAACTCTATTCACATTGGTTTAAATATACTAATTAACTACTAATTTTATACTAACCAATTATTTCATCCATTTGATTTTGCTTTCTGTACCAGCCTTGATTCTCTCAAAATTGGCTCTGTGCTTGATGGTTAAAATTACTGCGCCGATTGTCATGACTATTGCAAACACATAATTGCATTCAAGAGCAGGTCCATAACTTGCTAACCAAGCGTTAGTGCCATTCACTACTCCAGTCATAAGTAAGATGGCCCAAATCCAAGAAAGAAGGACGGAAAACCATGCGCAAGAGACACTAGCAAGAGAAACCCATTTCTTAAGTTTGAGAACAACAAAGAAGAAGAGTCCTGGAACAATTCCAAATAGCCATCCAGCAGCGGTTGCGGTTCCATAAAACACCGAAACATTCTTTCCACCATTGAATTTGTAGAAGATTGGATAGCAGTGTCCAAAGGTTGCACCAACAAAAGATAACCAATAAACTGGCCATTGAACTAAATAATTTGTTGTGTCTCCTCCACAATATTTTGTAACCATGTCTGGAAGCAAAGGCAAGTTATTATATAGTGGGACTTTAACCATAAATAGCCAAATCATGTAAAGTGGAACGATAGCTTTTGCGGCGTCTAAGATGATGACAATAAGTCCAACTTTCTTACCGAAAACTCTTCCGACGTTTGTGCCGCCCGAATTTCCACTTCCGTAATCTCTTGGATCTTTGTGGAAAAATACCTTTCCAATCCAAATACCATTTGGGATTGATCCGAAGATGTATCCGACTAATGTGACAGAAATTGCAATCAAAATATTATATATTATAATATCCATTTTTGGCCCCTATATATTCTACTGAATTGCTTTATATTTTCAATATTTTTCGTTTATAATGTCTTGCGAAAAGGATGGTATAGTATGGCGGAGAGACAATATACTGCGAACGATATCCATATTTTGCAAGGCCTTGAAGGTGTTAGAAAAAGACCTGCAATGTATATCGGAAGCACAAACTCAAGCGGTCTACATCATTTAGTCTGGGAAGTTGTCGACAACGCAGTTGACGAAGCATTAAGTGGATATGGTAAGAATATTACTGTCACAATCCATAAAGATGGAAGCTGCTCAGTACTTGATGAAGGACGTGGAATTCCGGTTGGAATCAATAAGGAAACAGGTCGACCAGGTGTCGAGATTGTTTTTACTGAACTTCACGCTGGTGGAAAATTCAATTCACAAGTTTATAAAAGTGCTGGTGGATTACATGGTGTTGGTGCATCAGTTACTAACGCTTTAAGTGAATGGTGTGATGTCACCGTTTATCAAAACGGTGGAATTTACCACTTAAGATTTGAAAATGGTGGTCATTTAGTAACCCCACTTGAACAAATTGGTGACAGTAAAAAACACGGAACCTTAGTGAGATTCAAACCAGACGCCACAATCTTTTCAACTGTCGATTTTAAATACGATACTATTGCCTCTCACTTACAAGAAAGCGCCTTTTTGATGAAAGGCGTCCGCTTTATGATCATCGATGAAAGAAGCGGAGATAAACAAGAATTCTTCTATCAAAACGGTCTTGTCGAATATATCACAAACCTCAACGAAGAGAAAAAACCAATTATTGATGTTGTTAGTTTTTCTGAAGTTGATGCGGTGACAAATATTGAAACTGAAATTGCTTTGCAATTTTGCTATGAAGATTATAACGAAACCATCTACTCTTACGTTAATAACGTAAAAACTTCTGATGGTGGCACTCATGAATCAGGTTTTAGAAATGGTATTACCCGTGCTGTAAATGATTTTGCAGAAATGGTGGGAATGCTTAAAGGAAAGAAGCTTGAAGGCAGCGATGTTAGAGAAGGCTTAACCGCGATTGTTTCACTTAAAGTACCTGAGGAACTCCTTGAATTTGAAGGACAAACCAAAGGAAAACTTGGCACTCCAGTAGCTAACCCAGTTGTTAGTAACCTCATTTATAATAAGTTTACTTATTATCTAACCGAGAACAAAGAAAACGCAATGAGAATCATCAAGAAATGTGTCGATTCTCAACAAGCTCGTATTGCTGCTAGAAAAGCTAAAGAAGAAGCAAGAAGTAGCAAGAAAGCCAATAAACAAGAAGTTATCCTTTCGGATAAACTCACTCCAGCACAAAGCAAAGATTACCTCAAAAATGAATTATTTATCGTTGAAGGTGATTCCGCTGGTGGAACAGCTAAAAAAGGTAGAGATAGAATTCATCAAGCAATCTTACCACTACGTGGTAAACCACTTAACACAGATTCTATTTCTTTAGACAAATTACTTCATAATGAAGAAATCGCAACAATTATTAACACAATCGGTGCTGGATTTGGACAAAGTTTTGATATTGAAGATATCAAATATGGAAAAATCATCATCATGACCGATGCTGATACTGATGGTGCTCATATTCAAACATTACTTTTAACATTCTTCTATCACTACATGAGACAACTCATTACAAGTGGACACATCTATATTGCCGTTCCACCTCTTTATAGCGTCTCTAAACAAGACGGTAAAAGAACAATTCATGAATATGCTTGGGATGATGAATCACTTGCAAAAGCCAAAAAGAAAATGGGTGCAGCAAGCAAAGTCCAACGTTACAAAGGTCTTGGTGAAATGGACGCCATTCAACTTAAAGAAACAACTATGGATCCAAAGACAAGATTCTTAATTCAAGTTGATATTAATGACCCATTTCTCGTAGAGAAAAGAGTCAAAATATTAATGGGTAATGATGCCTCTATTAGAAGAAAATGGGTCGAAGAAAACGTTGACTTCAATAGCGTTGATACATTTATGAAGGAGGTCAAGTAATATGGCGAAGAAAAAAGAAAACGTCGAAGAAGAAATTATTCAAGAAAATATTTCCGTTGAACCTCTTGAAGATGTAATGAGTGATAGATACGCAACTTATGCGAAATATGTCATTCAAGATCGTGCAATTCCAGATGTTAGAGACGGATTAAAACCAGTTCAAAGAAGAATCATTTTTTCGATGTATAAAAGTGGAAACACTTTTAATAAACCAACCAAAAAGTGCGCTCATACTGTTGGAGCGGTCATGGGAACTTATCACCCACATGGTGACACCTCAATCTATGAAGCTTTAGCAAGAATGAGTCAAGACTGGAAAGTTAGATATCCATTAATTGACTTCCAAGGTAATAACGGCTCAATCGATGGCGACTCTCCAGCCGCGTACCGTTATACAGAAAGTAGACTTTCTGAATTATCAAACGAACTCATCGTCGATATTGAAAAACAAACTGTTGATATGCAGCTTAACTTTGACGATACCGAATATGAACCAATCGTTTTACCATCCCGTTTCCCTAACTTATTAGTGAACGGAACAGAAGGTATCGCAGTTGCTTTAGCAACTGAAATCCCACCTCATAACTTAAAAGAAGTCATTGATGCGACGATTTATCGTATTGGTCATAAGACCGCAACAGTTGAAGATTTAATGCAATTTGTTCAAGGCCCAGATTTTCCTGGCGGAGGCTATATTTATAAGTCACAAGGCCTAGAAAGTATCTATCAAACAGGTAGAGGTAGAATTGAAGTAAGCGCTAAAACTGAAATCGTTGAAAAAAAGGATATCAATCAAATTATCATCACAGAAATTCCTTATAAAGTGGTGAAAATTCAACTTGTCTATGAAATAGACAAAATTAGGCACTCAAAAGCGATTGATGGCATCATTGAAGTTAGAGATGAATCTGATTATAAAGGAATTAGAATCGTTGTTGATGTCAAAAAGAACGCAAAAGCGGACCTCATTCTTCAATATTTAATGAAGAAAACCAATTTATTAACTGGTTATACCGCGAATATGGTCGCTATTGTGGATGGAAGACCAAAAACCCTCAGTTTACTCGATTTTGTCGATGCTTATATCGCTCACCAAGTTGATGTCATTACTCGTAGAAGCAAATTTGATCTCAAAAAGTTCAGTGATCGACTCCATATTGTTGAAGGCTTAATTTTAGCGGCCCTTAACATCAACGAAATCGTTGAAATCATTAGAAAAAGTAATGATAAAGCCGATTCTAAGGCCAATTTGATTAAAAGATATGAACTAACTGACGCTCAAGCAGAAGCAATTGTTACCATGCCTTTATACAAATTAAGTCACACCGATGAATTGATTTTGGAAAAAGAGAAAACTCAACTTCAAAATGATATCGAAACATTACATGGAATCATTGAAGATCCAGAAAAACTCAATCGTGTTCTCGTTCGTGATTTAAAAGCGATCGCCAATAAATATGGCGATGATAGAAGAACTCAAATCATCGAAAAAGGCGAAACAAAAGAAATTGATAAACGTGAATTAATCGCTAAAGAAGAAGTTATGGTTACTGTCACATATGACGGCTATTTAAAACGTAGCTCTTTAAGGAGCTATGGTAGCTCTAATGGTGGTATGCCTGGCCTAAAAGATGGCGATATGATGGTGGGAATTGGACAAGCATTTACCACTGATTACCTAATTTGTTTTACAAATTTAGGTAACTATACTTGTATTGGAGTCCATAATCTCACCGATAATAAGTGGAAAGACGAAGGAACTCATATCAATGAGTTTGTCACTCTTGCTAGTGGAGAAAAAATCATTAGAGCAATGACTATTAGCGAGATGTGAGATGACTTATATTTAGCTATTTTAACTAAATTTGGTCAAATCAAACGTATGGCTCTTTCTCAAATCGAACTCGTTAAAAGAAATAGACCTGCAAAATACATGAAACTACTCACTAATGACCAAGTAGCTGACTTAAAACTCATTAGTGGAGATAGTGACTTATTAGTTATAACTAATAACGGTAATTGTTCTCTCTATAACGAGAATGAATTAACAATCATCGGAAATAAAGCAGGTGGAGTTAAATCAATCTCCTCATTAGGCAGTAATCAAGCTGTCGCTCTTCTTGCATTTGAAAGAGATGAAAGAAGTAAGATTGTCTTAATTACTAATAAGGGACACCTACGCGTAACTGATAGCACGAAATTCTTTAGAACTAACCGTTTAGGCAAGGTTCAAACAATATTACAAAGCTTCAAAGGCGATCCTCATAGTGTTATCTTTGCAATGAAACCAGATAGTAGAGAATCATTCACTTTAAATCTATATCTCAATGACCGCGTAATTTTACCTCTAGAGGTAAATGACTTAACAAACACTGAGGCTCAATACGCAAAGAAGAATATTGATCGGATGACTTTGAAACAACATATCAGTTTCGTCTTTGATACAACGATTGTTAATGTTGGAAAACATAACGTCTCTCATCCAATCATCGAAAAGGAATCTTCACCAGTCGAACCTCAAGTAATTGAACCAGCTGAAGAGGAAAAAGATAACGATAATCAAGCTGAAGAATCTGATAAAGAACCAGGCAGTTATGAACAGATCTCAATCTTCGATGATTTGGATTAAGATATAACACAGTTATATAACATATAATTATAGTAGAAAATTAGTAGTTATTTAGTATATATCTAAATGGCTACTTTTTCTTTTTAAGAAACCAAAAAATCAAATAAATCACAAAACTCTACATTATATTAGCTTTTTCGTTTACAATTATATTGTACATTTTATGTTTAAGAGATTTATCCCGTTCGCACATAGTCAGTCAATTTATGAAATTGAACCTGAATTCTATATAAGAAACCACGTAAAAACCTTGTTCATGGATTTGGATAACACGTTAGATAGCTATAAAGCACGTGAACCAAAGCAAAGAACAATCGACTATGTTAAAAAACTTAAAGATAACGGAATAACCCCAGTGATCATAAGTAATAACAAAGCTAAAAGAGTCTCTGGTTATGCGAATTTACTTGGAATCGAATTCTTAAGTAGCGCGATGAAACCATTCTCTAAGCGATTACGAAATGAGATATCGCGTAGAGGCCTAACGCCCGATGATGTAATGCTTGTAGGCGATCAAATGATGACGGACGTGCTTGCGGCTAAAGGCGCGAAGATACGCGTTGTGTTAACAGAAAAAATCGTCAAAGAAGACCAATGGACGACACATATCAATCGATTAATTGATCGTCCAATAAGGAAACATCATAAAAAAAGAGGCAATCTCATTGATTGGAGGAATAAATAATGGCAACAGCAAAAAGAGTGTTAAGATGTCACAATTGTGGCGCGATCTTACAAACAAACAGCAAGAAAGAAGTTGGTTTCATTTCTAAAGCAATCGTTGAAAATGGAGTTCCAAAGATTCCATATTGCAATAGCTGCTATGAAAAGATGCTTGAACTCAATACAAGTGATCTTCAACATGAAACTGATAAAGATATCATTAAAATTCTTAATGACGCAGTTGCAACCGATTCATTAATCGTATGGATGGTTGATCTTTTCTCCTTTAATGGAACATTAAATCCAGATGTTGTCAAAAAAGTAAAGAAACTCAATGTTATTGTTGTTGGCTCAAAAAGAGATTTATTCAAAACTGGTGTTACCGATGAGATGCTTATCAGATATCTTGATGAAAGATTTGCAGAAGAAGGCATTAATCCAGTTGCAATTAAATTAATTGGTAGCGATGATAACTCCATCGATATCAATCCAATCGTTCAAGAAGTCGCAAACCAAAGAAAATATCGCGATATTTACTTAATTGGTGAAGTCAACAGTGGCAAAACCACCTTTGTTAACAAGTTCTTGAAAACTTATGTTAATAAAACAAAATGGCAAATCAAAACTGAATTATATCCAGGAACAAATTCTGATGTTTTAGAAATTCCACTTTCTAATTCCTCATTTTTATATCAACTTCCAGATTTAAGTAACTCAACCTCAGTTGCCTCTAAAGTGGAAAAAGATTTGTTAAAGCAAATTGCTCCAAGAAAAGAAGTTGTAATGACAAGAAGATTTATTGGAGAAGGAAGTGCGATTATGGTTGGTAACCTTGCTTGCTTATATGTTTTAAGCGGTAGACGTGCTTCCATCCGTATCTTTATGGGTGAGAAAACTGAAGTCAAAGTGGTCGCTAATAGTAAAGTTGACCAAATGATGGAAGAAAATAGACGCAAGAAATTCTGCCGTCCTGTCAGCGAGAGATTCCTCTCTTTTAGAGATTACGATTTATTTGAATATGAATTAGAAGATGATGATTTAAGACACGACATCTCTGTTGAAGGACTTTGCTGGTTCTCAACAAGAGGCAAAGGACAAAAATTAAGAGTCCTTTTACCAAAAGGTGTTGCGATTAAAGAATGTCTTTCTAAGGTGAGATAAATGATTACAAAAGAACAAAAGAAGCTCCTAAAAGCTTTAAGCGATAAAGATAAAACAAAATATCAAGTCGGTAAGAATGAAATTACCGAATCTTTAATTACGATGTTAGACAAAGCTTTAGAAGCTAGAGAATTAATTAAAATCGATGTCCTTAGTAGTGCGACTACTCCAATAATGGAACTAACGCTTGATTTATCAAGCAAACTACATGCGGATGTCGTTTCTGTTGTAGGAAGAGTTATAGTTCTATTCCGCAGGAATAAAGAGAATCCAAAAATCAAACTAAAATGAAAAATATAGTCCTTTTTGGTGGAGGATTTGATCCGATTCATTTCGGACATATCAATATGGCAGAAAAAGCCAGCGAACAGCTGTCCGCTGACGTTATTTTTATACCTGCTAAGATTTCCGTATGGAAAAATGATTCTGTCTCTCCAGAGCACAAAATCAATATGATTAAGCTCGCCATAGGCGAAAGTAAATATAAAGATAGATTTTCTATATCAACTTATGAGATTGATAAAAGTGGAGATGATGTATCTTACACAATTGATACAGTCCGACACTTTAAAAAAGAATATCCTAACGACAATCTATATTTATTAATTGGCCAAGATCAAGTCGATAAATTCCATTTGTGGAAAGACGCACTCGAACTATCTAAACTCGTCAAGATAGTGTTTTTTGGACGCTTAGACGAGAATTTAAACGAAGAGAACATTAAGACTTACAAAATGAATAGACTAGTGGGAGAAGTGAATGATTATAGTTCCACCAAGATTAGAGAACTCCAGTCACTAGACACATTCGACTCAGTTATCGACTACATAATCGACAACGACCTTTACTTCATGAAGAAAATCGGTAGTGAAATAGGCCAAAAAAGGTACGAACACAGCAAAAGAGTGGCAAAATTAGCCTACATTATTGCAAAAACTAATAAAATAAAAGCACCAAAAAAGGCGTTAATAGCCGCCTTATTACATGATGTTGCAAAATATAAAGACAAGGAAAGAGAAGTGGTGGAATTCGCTCCATATAAAGAGGAATTTGGCGACCTCCAACCAGTTTTATATCATCAAATAATCGGTGCTGAAAAAGTAAAAAAAGAGTATCAAATTACTGATCCAGAAATAGTGGACGCAATCAAATATCACTCTACTGGAAAGGCTAATATGAGTGATGTTGCTAAGATTGTTTACGCCGCCGATAAGATCGAACCAGGTCGTGGATTTGACTCAACTGACCTAATAAATGCTATGTTATGTAGTGTAACCGATGGATTTGTCGCTGTTTTAAAGGCTAACGTTGAATACTTTAAAGAAAAAGGAATAGATTACAATAATAGACTCACCAGAGAATGTCTTAGTTATTATTTGAAGTAAGATGGTGAAGTGACTAAACTTATAACATATTGGAGAATCCACTTTCTCCTTTATTTTTTGCTAAAATGATTACTTCGCATAATGTCCATTATGTTAACTTTAAATACTTTTTAATAGATTTAATCAAATAAAAAATAGATAACATTCGGTTATCATCGTTTAAATCCACATCTGATTTATCCACAATTATGTGAGTTTTCCACCTACTAATTATCTACTAATTTTTATTTACATGTTCAGAGTAATTACTTTGTTTTCTATTTTGATCTCGCCGTCTTTGGCCATTTTATACATTGTTCGACTTAGTGTCTCCCTGGTCAAATATAATTCTTTAGCGAGCTTAGTAACTGACTTATATGAGATTTGATTTCTATTAAATGTAAGATAATAGATAATTCTGTCTTTTGCGGAGCTTATTGTCAGTAACTTGATTTTAAAATTGAGTTGCTTACTAAAATCTGATTGCTGTTTTAAATAGAGCTCTAGAAAATCTTGATCGCTTGATAACGCTTTTAGTAAGTCGCTTTTAGAAACGTATCCAATAACTGATTCTTCAATGGCGACGACGTCTCCTCTAAAAAATGGATTTGACGAATAGATTAAGTTACTTCCAAACATTTGACCCTTGCTTAACTCGTTATAGACGACTTCTTGTCCACCAGAATAATAAGAAACAATATTAACCTTCCCTGAGATTATTATGCCAACTTTTTTACATTCATCACCTTCAAAATGGAGAGTTTTGTTCCTTGAGGCCGAAATCTCCTCGACGTTCACACTATTATTCTTTTTTATATATTTTATTAAAGTTTTTTCCATATTCGTGATTCAAGTCACATATATTATATATTTCTTGATATAGAATATCAATCTGAGAGGTAAATAAAAATGAAAAAAATTCCACTATTAATTCCTGCTGTTCTATTTGCTTTAGCGGGATGTAATAACAATAACCAACCAAGCGAAATCTATTTTGACTATATCTTTACTGCCCAGCCAGTTGTCTTTGCAACCAAGGCAAAAAATTTCCCAGTCTTTAAAAATGTTCAAGATGATTTCATTGCTAAGACTCAAAAAAGAATCATCCAAGCATCAGTCTTTGTTAATAAGGCTTCTGATCAAAATAAAGTCTATTCTTATTTAGATTACTTATCATCTGATATCTCTGCTGGTACTGGTAGTCCAGCTTTGATTAAAACCGGCATTGAAAAAGCTGGTTCTACTGAAGCTCAATCAGCAAAATTTGGTGTTGCTGCTGGAGCGGCCTTTAATGTCACTAAAGACGGAAATGGATTCTCCTTAGGATTTGAATGGACTTCTGCTATTAAATCTCAAGTTGAAAACTTTATGAGTGTTGTTGAACCATCTATACAAAGTATAGATAATCAATATATCTTTGATAAAAATGACCACGATTTAATTGCTGATGTCAGCGATGTTAAAGTCATTTGTCCACCTGGAGCTCCTGCAGTCGCGTTTTATAATCACGCTGAAGACAATAATTTCACTACTGGAGCACCACTATCTCAATTCTTAACAAATAATTATGACATCATTGTTGCACCAACAAATGATGGTCTAAAGAAGATTATCGATGAAGGCGCTAACTATCAAATTGCAGCGACTATTACCTTTGGTAATATGTATGTTCTTTCTACTGGAAGAGATAAAGACGGAATCATGAATAAAGGTGACCATGTCTTATATTTCCAAAAGAATGGTATTCCAGGTAAAGTCTTCAATTACCTTTATGGTAATTTAGAACTTGATACATATGATGTTAAAGATGCAGCGGCAACTAAAAACATCATTGAAAATGATGGATATATTAAACTCTAATGAAACAAATAAAGAAAATTCTTTCCAATAAATATCTTCTAACAGTTGTTGGAATCGTTTTCTTTTTTCTTATTTGGTTTCTTATTTATCTAGTGGCAGGACAAAGAAGTTCTGTTTTCCCTTCTCCTATAGAAACACTTAATCAAACATTTATATATTTAGGTGATCCATTTACATATGAATGTATTTGGGGTTCATTCTATAGAATGTTAATTGGTTTTTCTATTGGCGCAATTGCGGCAATCATTATTGGGGTAATAGTTGGTAACTTTACCAAATTAAAATATGTTTTTAATCCAACTATGGTAGCTTTAAAAGCTATTCCCACTGCTGCTTTAACTTTCTTATTTTTAGTTTTAGCAGGACTAAAAAACGCTCCAATATATATTGTGACAATTATTGTTTTCCCTATTGTTTATGAAGCTACTGTTGCGGGATATTCATCTTTAGATGAACAAATACTTATGGCGAGCCAAGTTGATGGAGCTAGTAGACTACAAGAAAATGTTTATATCAAATTTCCACTAGCGATGCCGACTATTGGACTCGGTTTAGTAAGTAGTTTCGCTCTTTCATTTAAAATTGAAATTATGGCGGAAGTTATTTCTGGAAGTTCTGCTCCTGGAATTGGGGGAGCAATCAATAATGTCTATATTAATTCCACAAATGGTTTAGTTCCAACATTCGCCTATTCATTCATTGCGATATTAATAATGCTAATCGTGTCTTTACTCATGAGTGTGATTAAGAGAGTATTCAAATTAAAAGCTTAGGTCGCCCTAAGCTTTTAATTCTATGAATTAACGGTTATCGTCTAATAGTTCTTCAATTGGATTTCCGATTAAGTTATTTGGCATCTTTAAGTTGAAGTTCTTTAAGACAGTTGCGCCTATATCACCGAAGCATTCTCTTTCTTCGAGATATCTTCCATTTTTAATAGAAGGAGAATACATGAGTAGAGGTATTTTTTCTCTAGTGTGATCAGTTCCTGCCCAAGTTGGGTCGTTGCCGTGATCTGCGGTGATGATTAATAAATCATCGTCATGCATCTTAGAGATGAATTCACCCACTCTTTTGTCAAATCTTTCTAAACATTCGCCATAGCCGATTGGGTTTCTTCTATGACCATATTCACTATCGAATTCAACAAGATTAACAAAGCATAAGCCAGTGAAATCGACATCTGTTAATTCTTTAATGGTCTTATCCATGCCATCTTCATTAGAAACAGTCTTTTGAGTTTTAACTACTCCATATCCATCAAAGATATCTCCAATTTTACCAACACAGTTGGTAGTAAAACCATTTTCTTCTAAGACATTCATTACGGTTGGTAATGTTGGTTTAAGGGCTAAATCATGACGATTACTTGTTCTTTTAAATGTTTCTTTAGTTTTACCAACATATGGACGAGCAATAACTCTTCCCACCATCCATTCTGGTTTCATACAAATTTCACGAGCGATTTCACAGCAGCGATATAATTCTTCTAAGCCGGTTACTTCTTCACTAGCGGCAATTTGAAGAACTGAATCGCTTGAAGTGTAGACGATTAAGGAATTATCTCTAATTTGCTCTTCGCCTAATTCTTTAATGATTTCTGTTCCACTAGCAGCGCAGTTACCGATGACTTTATGGCCTGTTCTTCTTTCAAGTTCGTCAATCAATTCTTTTGGGAAGCCGGTATCGGTGAAGGTCTTAAATGGAACTTGGGTATTTATACCCATCATTTCCCAGTGGCCTGTCATTGTGTCTTTACCGTTGCTTCTTTCTTTTGCTCTAGCAACATATGAATGTGGGTGACTTACTTTATGAGTGCCACGAATATCCGCTAAATCGGCAATACCCATCATATTCATGTTTGGAATATTTAAGCCATTAGGCATCTTTTCAGCGATATGGACGAAGGTATTACTACCAACATCATTACTATTTCCGTTAAAAAACCTGTCAGCGTCAGGCATATATCCAATTCCTGCAGAATCCGCGACGATTACAAATATTCTTTTATATGGGAATGACATCTTAATGTCTCCTTTCATTCAACTCTATATTTTATCTTATTTTTTGTTTATAAACAAATCATATGCACTCATAATTCGTTTTGTTGAGATATGAGTGTAGATTTGAGTGGTTGCAATGTTTGTGTGACCAAGCATTTCTTGAACCGCTCGTAGTTGAGCTCCGCCTTCTAACATATGAGTAGCGAAGCAGTGTCTTAAAGTATGAGGAGAGATAGTTTCTGGATCAATTCCAACTTGCATTGCGTACTTCTTTACTTGCTTAAAGAAATAGATTCGACTAATTGGTTTGCCACTTCTATTTAAAAATAGATACTTAGATTTACTTCCATGGAATTGGTCTCTTACTTCGTTAAGATATTTAACGACATAATCTAAAGCGAAATCTCCCATCGGGACTTTTCTTTCTTTTGCTCCTTTACCAAAGATTGTGACAATTCCTTTTTGTAGATTAACATTTTTCTTTTCCAAAGAAACTAATTCACTAACACGGAGTCCACTAGCGTACATTAACTCTAACATCGCTTTATCTCTTATTCCGCTCGGCGAATTCATATTTGGAGCGTCAAGAAGTAGCTCTACTTCTTCAATGGATAAACAGTTTGGAAGCCTTTGTTCCATCTTTGGAGGGTCAATATCAGGCATTTCTCCATGATAATATCCTTCTTTAGTTAAAAAAGCGTAGAAGCCTTTGATGGAAGATAATCTTCTTAAAGCGGTCGAAGCATGTTTTCCTTCACTTAATTCATGATTCAAAAAAGATTGAAGGTCCTCACTTGCTAAGTCGCTTACTTCTTTTTTCTCCATATTTAAGTTTTTATAAAAACTAAAGAAACTATTTAAATCATCTTCATAAGATGAAACAGTGTTTCTTGATAAACCTTTTTCTACTAGAAGATATTGCTTATATAAATCAAGCGCGTCAACGATGTCCATTCTTCTTTACCTCACTCGCTCTTTTTAAAGGCTTACCTTTAATCTTTCTATTTAAATCATTTATTAGTAATTTAGTTTTACTTTCTTCTTCATGCATCTCATAGTCAAAGAAAGTCATTTGTACTTTCATATCTTTGATATCGATGAGATTTTGTAAAGTGACACCTACCGCTCGTATAAGCATATCTAAAAAGTTCTCTTCATATAACTTAATCGCATATTTAAAGATATCTTTCGCGTTATTCGTGTGATTAGAAAAAGTAAAAGATTTATTATGTGCCTTATAATTAGTGTCTTTGACCATGATTTGAATCGTATTACCGATTCGATTTTCTTTTTTTGCTCTTTCAGATACTTCCATAGCGAGCATTTCAATAACTGGTCTAATTTCATCATATCGGTCAGTGTCTTCTTTTAAAGTGGTTGAGTTACCGATTGATTTAGGATCATCATATTCGGTAATGATTTTATCTGACCCTTTTCCATTAATCCAATCTTTGAGCTCTTCAGAAAACTTACCTAAAGTATTTAATACTTTTTCATCGTTATTATTCAAACTATTAGCGAGATCTCCAATCGTTTTAATTCCCATTTCTTTGAGTCTAGGAGCGGTCTTTTTACCAACTCCAAACATATCTTCGATTGGTAAAGGATATAAAATCTTTTTGATATCTCTTCTACGAATAATAGTTAAGCCCATTGGCTTTTGATAATCGCTTCCCATCTTCGCTAAAAATTTAGTGGGAGCAACTCCAATAGAGCACTTTAAGCCGGTTGTTTCATACAAAGTGTTTTGAATCATCTTAAAATATTTGATGACATCTTTTTCTTTTTTAACAACGTCAGTAAAATCCGCATATAACTCGTCCACTGAGGCCTTTTCGATGTCTGGAGTAATGGAACGGATATAATTTCTAAATTGATGACTCATTGAAACATAAAAATGATAATCAGGGTGAATGACGAGTAGATGAGGACATAATTTAATTGCCTTATTCATTGGCATTCCACTTCTTACCCCATATTTTCTTGCTTCGTATGAGCATGTTGAAACAATTCCTGCTCTTCCGACATGACCAATCGCCACCGCTTTATTTTCTAAAGATGGATCACGTATTTCTTCGCAGCGAACAAAAAAAGCATTTAAATCGATGTGGACAATTACTTTTGCCATATCATTATTTTATAATGCTTTCATTTATTATGTTAACTAATATCTTTATTTTTGAATGGCTTTAATGAGTAAGACTCCAATGACAGGACCAATAGAGTTAAAGAGAATACAAAATAACAAATTAACCACTGCTTCCCATCCCCAACTATTAGAAAATGAGAAGTAAAACATATTGGCGATACAGTGTTGAAATCCTGAATAGACGAAGATAAACACAAATAAGACGAGTAATAGAGTGCCCACTACTGAAATCTTTTTATAGGCGAAAGATTTAACCGCTAAATAGACACATAATCCACATAAAGCGGACTTAATCATACAGGATAAATAGTCATCAAAAGTGTAAAGACTTAATCTCACATTACTTGTGTTAATCGCACTTTGGAAAATTTCCATTTCATTAAAAATGAAAAAGCAAAGATATCCTAGTCCAATCGCTCCAATCGCGTTACCAATTAACATGATTGGTAAAGAAAGATAGAATTCTTTCTCTTGTTTCTTCTCGTAAATTAAACCAATCTTCCCAGTATATAGATGTAAAGATAAGGAACAGACAGTAAATAAACCAACTGTGAATAATAAAGATCCTAAAACTTTACCCCCTTCTCCTGGAATAAGAAAGACCATGAGAATATATAAAAACCCGCCAAAACCGATAGACGCTCCAGCGGCGATCCCTTTTAAAAACGAAAATGAAAGATTTTTAATCATAATTAAATTAGAGCAATGATATCTTCAACAGTTAAACCAAATTCTTGTCTTTGTTCATCGATTGTTGCTTGTTTAACAAAGATAGTTGGGACTGAGCGAGAAATAATTTCTCCCTTATAGTTACGTTTAATGAGTTCGGCTTCTAATGCGCTAGAGAAGCCCTCTTTAGTTGCATAAGCATCATAAATGATGATTTTACTATATGAAAGTAGAGCGTTAATCTTACTATCATCCATTGGACGAAGATAAATCGCGTTAAATAAAGTTGCGTCTTTTTTACTTTCAATAAGAGCGTCTTTTAATTTCAAAGTGATTGGACCAGTTGAAATAATTGCGGTCTCTTTACCTTCTAATTCAACTTTCCAACTTCCATAAGGAATCTTTTTTACTTCTTCACCTTTAATCGCGAAATATTCTCTTGGATATCTAATTGCAAACACTCCATGGTTACATGTACTTTCTTTTAATAAAGAAAGAGCCTCACTACTTCTACTTGCCATTGTGATTGTGACATTAGGAATTGAATATAAGAAAGCTTCATCATATATTCCTTGGTGAGTCTCTCCATCACTTCCCACTAAACCTGCTCTATCGATTAAAATAGTCGCGTTTAGATTCATTCTTGCTAAATCATGAGAGAGTTCATCATAACTTCTTTGTAAGAAAGTTGAGTAAATGGAAATTACTGGATGGAAACCACTGACAGCGAGTCCACCAGCAAAAGTAAAAGCGTGTTCTTCAGAAATACCAACATCGATTGTGCGATTTGGATAGAATTCAAATAAAGAGTCTAAAGCGCTTCCGTGTCCTGTAGCAGGAACAATGGTAATGATTTTATCATTAATCGCCATTTCGTTTTTAAGAAGGACGGCGTATTGATTACTCCAAGAGACCATTGCCTCTTTAGTGGCTAATTCTCCAGTTTCAACATTAAATGTAGAAACACCATGCCAATCCCCGTCTTTATCTTCTTCAGCGTATTCATAACCACGACCTTTGATGGTTTTAACGTGGATAACAACTGATTTATTTTGTTTTTTTGCTCTCGCTAAGGCGTGATCGATTTGTCTAATATAGTGACCATCAATTGGTCCGATGACTGTATAACCAAGGTTATCAAACATTGTCATATTAATGAAGTGACGTTTAAGCCAATTCTTCATTCTGGTGAATTTAACAAGTAACCATCTACCAAATCTTCCTCTTAAGACTTTTCTAAAAGCACCTTTGGTCTTTCGATATATCACTGAGGTTGAGAATTTTCTAAAGATTGAAGAAAGACCACCGACACCTTGAGAAATTGACATATCATTATCATTTAAAATGATAATAACTTTGTGTCCTGATTGGGCTAATTCGTTTAATCCTTCTAAGGCTAACCCGTTTTGTAGAGCGGAATCACCAATAAAAGCGATGACATTATATTTTTCACCTTTTAAATCTCTAGCGGTCGCCATTCCAGCGGCGACACTAATAGAGGTTGATGAGTGACCGGCTTCAAAATGATCATAAGGAGATTCACTCATCTTTTGGAATCCACTTATTCCACCTTTCTTTCTGAGAGTGTCTAATTTTCTTCCGGTTAAGATTTTATATGTGTATGATTGATGTCCAACATCAAAAATGATTTTGTCTTTTGTAAAATCAAAGTTTTTACATAATGAAATGACGGTTTCCACTACCCCCAAATTACTTGAGAGGTGACCACCATTTTTAGATGTTATATCTATGATATATTTTCTAATGTCCTCACTTAAAACATCTAGTTCCTGATAACTTAGCTCTTTTAAGAAGTCAGGATTCTGGATGGAATTAATATCGATGTGACGGAGTTCTTTTTTTGGCATTGTAAATATTATTTACCCACTTTGATAACTTTTTCAACTTTGCTTTCAGCTTTTTCAAGCTCTTTAGATAAAGTAGCGATGATTTTTTGTCCCTCTTCATATAATGAAAGACTTTCATCAATGGAGATATCTTTGTTTTGAATATCGTTAACGATTTGTCTAAGACGATTTAATTCTTCTTCGAAATTAATTACTTTCTCTTCCATTATTTACTCTCCTTTATCTCAATCACTCTACTAGCGAGTTCACCATCACTTAGTAAAGTGTTTATTACTTGATTCTCTTTAATTTGATTAATTGATGTAATTGGCTTTCCTTTTTCATCTAGCGATAAGGAATATCCTCTAGAAAGAACATTTTTTGGATTAAGAAGTTCTAATTGAACTTTTAAATGGTTAAGTTCAGTCTTCTTGTCCTCAACTTTACTCTGTAAAGCTTCTAATAAATCTTCTTTTAAGGTTTCAATTTCTTCTTTTTTATCACTCACTAAATTAGTGATTGCTTGTTCCATTGTTAATGAAGCATAACTGAATTCTTTTTCAATTTCTCTTTTATCAACGGTAGCGAGTTCTGCCGCTCCAGTAGGAGTTGAGGCTCTTTTATCGGCAACATAATCGATTAATGTCATATCGATTTCGTGGCCGACAGCGGCGATAATTGGCATTTTGCTATTTGCTACTGCTCTTACGAGAGTTTCGTCGTTAAACGCACTTAAATCCTCACTAGCGCCACCACCTCGACCAATGATCAGAGTGTCTAAATCATATTTTTGTGATTCATTGAACGCTTTTAATAGTTCTGCTGGGGCTTGTTCTCCTTGAACTAATGAAGGAAAAACATATATATCAGCGATCGGATATCTTCTTTTGATGTTAGTAACGATATCTCTTACCGCTGCTCCATTAGGAGCGGTAATTACCCCAATAGCTTTAGGGTAGATGTTGATTGGTCTTTTTCGACTTTCATCAAATAATCCTTCAGCAAGTAATTTCTTTTTAAGTTTTTCAAGTTCTAATAACTGCTGTCCTAAGCCACTTTCTTCCATCTCGTAGACGTTAAGATTATAACTTCCCCTAGGGACATAAGCGTCAACACTAGCAAGGACAACAACTTCATCTCCGTTTTTTGGAGAAAAAGCTATACGCTTCGCGTAAGTATTAAACATCACCGCACTTATTACCGATTCATTGTCTTTTAATGAAAAATAAAAATGCCCACTTGGATAGGCTTTGAAGTTGGAGATTTCTCCTTTAATACGAACAAATTTTAGCCTTTCATCACTAGTGAGTACCGCTTTTACATAAGTATTGATCTCACTAACGGAAAGAACTGGAGTGTTCTCATACATAATTAATCAAGAACTCCATTATCAAGTATGGCGTTAATAAATTTAGCTTGTTTATCGTCGATATATTTTTTAGCGAGTTCAACAGCGATGTTGATGACGACTTTCTTGTCGACCTTTTCAATATATTTATAATGAGTATAACTCATTAATAAAATAGCTTGAGTTAAAAGTGGGAGTCTTTCCCATTTCCAATTTTTAAGATATGGTTCATAGGCTCTTTTGATTTCACCATAGTTCTTTAAAGACATAATGACTGTGTCAGTAATATATGAATCAACTTCACTATTTTCGCATTCACAAATTGAGCTAATCATCTCGTTAGCGTTTCTAATCATCTTTCCTTCACCGAAAGTAAAATCAGTGAGTTCATTATAAATGACGGTCATAATGATGAAGTGTTGTTGATTTCTACTAATTTCCATACCGTGGATATTATATATTTAAATATATCGAAACGCAAAATAAAAGAAATGGACTACGCCATTTCCTTATTTATTTGGTTGATATTATTTGAGAATATTTTCACAAATGCTCACTAAATGGTCACTTGTGAAATCAAATTTCCTAATCGCATCTTTTGCTGGAGCGGAAGTTCCAAAGTTATCTAAACCCATATTGTATTTGGCCCATCTTGTCCAACCAAAGGTTGATAGCATTTCAACGCTCACTCTTCTATCACTATGTAATAGTAAGACTGATTTACGATATTCCAAATCTTGCTTTTGGAAGATTTCCCAGCAAGGCATAGAGACAACACGGACATCAATTCTCTTTTCTAAGAGTTTCTTTTGGGCTTCAATTGCTAAAGCAACTTCACTACCAGTAGCGATTAACACTAAATCCGCTCTCTTCTTTTCATAAGAAACAACATAAGCACCTCTAGAAGCGCCTTCATCACTACTATTTTCAAGTAATGGTAAACCTTGTCTAGAAAGAATTAAAGCAGTTGGTTCATTAGTGCTCTTTAGAGCAATCTTCCACGCTGCATATGTTTCTCTTTCATCAGCAGGTCTAATGACTCTGACATTTGGAATTGAACGAAGCATTGCAAGTTGTTCAATTGGTTGATGGGTTGGACCATCTTCTCCAACAGCAATACTATCGTGAGAGAATAAATAAATAGCTGGTAAATGAGATAAGGCTGCCATTCTGATTGCAGGTTTCATATAATCTGAGAAAACAGCAAAGCAACCAACATAGCTTCTAATTCCACCATGTAATAACATACCGTTTTGGATACATCCCATAGCGAATTCTCTAATACCCCAGTTAACATTATGTCCTTCACGATGTTCTGGAGTGAAATTCACTCCATTATCGAGTTTAGTCATAACTGAACCGGCAACGTCTGCGCTTCCACCCACTAGCATTGGGCAAGAAAGCATATAGGCGTTAAGCGCTCTTCCACTTGCGACACGTGTACTTGTGGTACTACCTGCGACAAAGTCTGGTAATTCTTCTGGAACATATTTAGATAAATCTAAATGTTCGAGGTTTTCAAATCTTGTAGCAAGAGCTTCATGGTCTTTACGATATTCTTCAAAAGCTTTTCTATAGTCTTCATGGGCTTTTTGTCCACGCGCACCAAAGGTGGCTTCAAAGTGGGCTCTTACTTCTTCTGGAACATAGAAGTCTTCATGATCAAAACCATAAACATCAACTTTGGCGTGTTTACCGTCTTCAACTCCTAAAGGAGCGCCATGAACTTTTGATGTTCCTTGTTTAGCACTACCAAAGCCAATGACTGTATGAACAAGAATCATTGTTGGTTTATCTTTTGATTTTTTAGCTTCGATGATTGCTTTATCAATCGCATCAATATCATTGCCATCTTTAACTTCTAAGACGTTCCATTCACTAGCTTGGAATCTGAGTTTAACGTTTTCAGAGAATGATAAATCTAATCCACCATCAAGTGTAACTTGATTAGCATCATAGAAAAGAATTAATTTGTTTAATTTTTGATGACCAGCAAAAGAGATTGCTTCTTGAGAAAGTCCTTCTTGTAAACATCCATCTCCACATAATACGTATGTGTAATGATTCATAATTTTATGACCATCAGCGTAATTAGCGGCAATTGATTCTTCCGCTAAAGCCATACCAACAGCTTGAGCGATACCTTGTCCTAAAGGACCGCTTGTAGCGTCAACTCCTTTTGTCCAACGATATTCTGGATGTCCTGGAGTTAAGGAATCGAGCTGTCTAAATTGTTTTAAGTCATCTAAAGACAATTCGTATCCACTTAAATGGAGCATTGTGTAAAGCAAACTTGAAGCGTGTCCTGCTGAAAGAACAAAACGGTCACGATTAATCCATTCTGGGTCTTTTGGGTCCGCAACTAAATGCTTAGTGAATAAGGTATAAAGAATTGGTGCGCTACCTAAGGCCATACCTGGGTGACCAGAGTTCGCTTTGTTAATCATATCGATACATAAACTTCTAATTGTAGCGATTGATAATTGTTGAATTTGACTCATTAATACTTTCTCCTTTGTTAGTAAATAATTAGTATCAAATTAGTATTTATACATACTGAGTATGTAATTGATTATTTTTCGTAGTCTGTAACTGCGATTCCAAGGTCTTTAAGTTGATCTTCATCAACTGTGTTAGGGGCTCCAGACATTGGACAGACAGCAGCGAGGTTTTTAGGGAAGGCGATGACATCACGAATGTTCTCTGTTCCACCTAAAATCATTGTTAATCGATCTAAGCCAAAGGCCATTCCTGCGTGTGGAGGGGTGCCATATTGGAAAGCATCGACAAAGAAACCAAATTTACGTTTGATATCTTCGTCGGAAAGACCAAGAACTTCAAAGATCTTCTTTTGAACATCTTGGCTATAGATTCTTAAAGAACCACCACCAGCTTCATATCCATTTATGACTATATCATAAGCATACGATAAAATCTTGGTTGGGTCACTATCTAAATATTTTAAATCTTCATCTCTAGGACGAGTAAATGGATGGTGAGTGGAGGTAATTTGTCCGTTTTCAACATCTCTTTCAAAAAGTGGGAAATCAACAATCCAAAGTAGATCGAATGTTCCTGGTTTAATTAAACCAAGTTGGCGTCCGTATCTTAATCTAAGAGCGCCGAGTAATGGACATACTCTATTATATTTACCTGCTGCAATGATTAATAAATCATTGTTACTAATTGGTAGTCTAGAAAGCAAAGCTGCTTTTTCTTCTTCAGAAAGGAATTTAACAAATGAACCAGTGAGTTCACCGTTTTCATATTTGATGACACTTAAGCCACCTAAACCGAACTTCTTAGCTTCTAAAGTTAATTCATCAATAACTTTTCTACTTGTGACATCAGCGACACCTGGAACGACGATTGCTCTAATAGCTTCGACATCTTTAAAGCCACCAAATTCGCTTCTAGCGAAGATATCTTTAACATCGTGTAATTTGATATCAAAACGAGTGTCAGGCTTATCACTACCATAGTTATCCATCGCTTCTTGGTATGGCATTCTTCTTAATGGAAGTTTGACTTCATAGCCAATAGTCTTATCAAAGATTTCTTTGATTAATCCTTCCATCATTGTTAAGAATTGATCTTGATCAAGAAAGCTGGTTTCAATATCGATTTGAGTGAAATCTGGTTGACGGTCCGCTCTTAAGTCTTCATCTCTGAAGCAACGAGCGATTTGATAATATCTTTCCACTCCACCAATCATTAAGAGTTGCTTAAAGATTTGTGGGGATTGTGGTAAAGCGTAGAACTTTCCGTGATGGACACGGCTAGGAACCAAATAGTCTCTTGCTCCTTCTGGAGTAGAAAGAGTTAAAATTGGGGTTTCCACTTCTATGAAGTGTTCTTTAGATAAATATTCGTGAACCGCTAATTTGATTTGGTGACGAATATCTAAATAAGACTGCATGATTGGACGTCTTAAATCGAGATAACGATATTTTAAACGTGTATCTTCAAGCGCGTCTGTCTCATCCGCGATAATAAGCGGAGTCGTTTTTGCGGTGTTAATGACTTCTACTTTAGAAGCAATAACTTCGATCGCTCCAGTTTTTAAGTTTGGATTGGCTTTGTCTTTTTTAGAAACAACACCAGTAACTGAAAGGATATATTCGTTACGAATATCTGGGATTTCCACCCCTTCATTAACGGTGATTTGGATGATTCCACTACGATCTCTTAAATCAATAAAGACGATGGAACCTAAATTTCTTTTTTTGCTAACCCATCCGATAAGGGTTACTTCTTGACCGACATTTTCTAAAGAAAGTTCGGTGTTAAAACATGTTCTTTTCATTATTCTTGAGTCTCCTCTTCACTAAACAAATCATCGAACTTATCGATGAGGTCATCGATTTTCACTGACATTTGTTCTTGTGTTGTTAAATTTTTAACAATTACAGAATCATTTTTGATTTCTTCTTCTCCGATGATTACTGCAAATTTTGCATTCTTGTTTGTTGCGCGTTTAAACATATTGCCAAGTTTGGTTTTATCAAAGCACATATCAACGCGATATCCACCTGCATTACGAAGTAAGACAGCAATTTCCTCTCCCACTAATACAGATTCATCTCCTAAAGGCATGATATAAGCATCTAAAGATGATTGAGTGTCATCTAATAAGCCATCATCTTTTAAGACTGAAACAATTCTTTCAATTCCGAAAGAGAATCCCACTCCTGGGAGTTCTGGTCCACCGAGTTCAAGCATCAGCTTGCCATAATGTCCACCAGCGCCAATTGCCCCGTAATCAACACCTGCTTTAGATGTGTAATGGAATTCAAAGACAGTCTCTGAATAATAATCTAATCCTCTAACAAGTCCTTCATCAATTTCATATGGAATTTGAAGAACGCTTAAAGCGTCTTGGATTTGTTCAAAACGGATTTTACTTGGTTCAGAAAGATAATCTCCAATCTTTGGAGCTTTATCAATGACTGGACGATCTTCAGGAACTTTACAGTCTAAAATACGTAAAGGATTGAGCTCATATCTACTCTTACAATCTTCACACATATTTTCAATATGGTCTTTAAAATATTCTCTTAAAGCTTTACGGTAATTGTCTCTAGAAGCTTCATCTCCAAGAGTGTTGATTTTAATTGTTACACCTTCTAATCCTAATGAACAAAGGATGGTATACGCTAAAACGATAACTTCAACATCGTTCATTGGGGAATTGTTACCGATTGATTCAACGCCAAATTGGTTGAATTGGCGGTATCTTCCTAATTGTGGTCTTTCGTAACGAAAGACAGGACCTAAATAATAGAGTTTGATTGGTAATTCACTAGTCGCATAGAGCTTATTTTGAACTACTAATCTCATAATTCCAGCAGTGAATTCTGGACGAAGAGTTAATAAGCGATCTCCTTTATCAGGAAATGTATACATTTCTTTTCTAACAATGTCACTACCTTCTCCTACTCCTCTAACGAATACAGAATTATATTCGATAACTGGAGGTCTCACTCCGTTATATGCATACATCTCAGCGATGGACTTCATCAAAGATTCAACGCGTTCATACGCATTATTCTCTTCTCCGAAGATGTCGTGAGTGCCTTTTACATTTTTGATTTGTTCCATGTTGTTTCTCCTTAATGGATGACGCGTTTAACTTCGTAAACGCCTTTGACGTTTTGTAAGATATTAAATATATCATTTAATCGTTTTAAATCACTGACATAAATGGTGATTTTCACTAATGTGATTGAACGATTTTGATGTAATAATTGTGCGTGAATCGAACTAATGGTGACTTTCGCACTACTCATTGTATTCATAATGTCGATAAGAAGATTTGGTCTATCATTTGCTTCTAAAGCAATATCGACTGGATAAGTTGAATATTCAATGTCTTCTTTCCAGTAAACATCAATCAATCTCTTCTCGTCATTTTTGATATTTGGACAGTTATGTCGATGGACTGTAATACCTTTACCTTTGGTAATATATCCTTTAATCATATCTCCAGGAATTGGAGTGCAGCAGTTAGCGAGTTGAATAGCGATTCGATCGGCCCCTTTACAGTAAACTGGACAGGAAGAATCTCCTTCATTTCTAACTTTTGCTTTACCTGTTGGTAAGACAAGTGGCTTCTTGATTCCTAAGAAATCAATAATCGCGGTTGTTGTTGGCTTACGATTAGTAATTCCGATGAATAAGTCATCTAATGAACTCATCTCGAAATGCTCTAATAATTTCTCATCATCGAGTAATTCAAGCATTTCTGCTTCTTCGATTCCACGGTCTTTAAAGGCATCTAATGCGGATTGTTTGCCTTTGGCAATTTTCTCTCCTCTAACAAGATCAGCGTTCTTTTTAGCAATGAACTTTTTAATTTGGCTCTTCGCTAAATTTGTCTTAACAAATTCCAGCCAACCTTCGCTTGGTCCCGGAGAAGATTTACTAGTTTTGATTTCCACCATATCACCAGTCTTTAAGACAGTGTTAAGTGGAACCATACTTCCGTTAACAATCGCTCCAACCGCACTATCACCGACTTTGGTGTGGATTCTATAAGCAAAGTCAATTGGAGTTGAACCATTTGTTAATTCGATGACTTTACCGTTAGGTGTAAAGACATAGACATTAGCTTCGAAGATATCATGAGTTAAGGTCTCCATATATTCAGAGGCCGTATCATGTTCTTCATTACTCATAGAGACAAAGTCTCTAAACCAATGTAATTTATTTTCAATTTCTTTTTGTTCTTCTTTAGGGTCATAACCCTTCTTTTCTTTATATGCCCAGTGAGCGGCAACACCAGCTTCAGCAATTTCATCCATGTATTTAGTTCTAATTTGAACTTCATAGAAGTTTCCATCACCTGAAATAACCGTAGTATGTAAAGATTGATACATATTTGGTTTAGGCATCGCGATATAATCTTTAAATCTCATTGGGACAGGTTTATAACTTTGGTGAATTAAACCTAAGATTTCATAACATCTCATCTCGGTGTCAGTAATGATTCTAAGAGCGAGAATGTCGTATATTTCATCAAAAGTATGTCCTTTGACATACATCTTTTCATAAATTGAAGAGATGGACTTTACTCTTGAGAAGATATCAAATGGAATATTATGGGCAAAAAGAATATCCGCTAATTTCTTTTGGAAAGTATTAAGCGATTTCTTTAATGACTTTTCTTTCTTAGAAAGTAAAGAAACAATTTCGTTATATCTTTCAGGTTCGAGATATTTTAAACATAAATCTGCAAGTTCACACTTGATATTATCAAGACCTAAACGGTGAGCGATTGGAACGAATACTTCTTTAGTTTCTTTAGAAAGAGCAATTTGTCTTTCTGGCTTAAGTGATGCGAGTGTACGCATATTATGTAATCGATCAGCGAGTTTAATGATAATGACACGTATGTCTTTGGCCATTCCGATGAAAATCTTACGATGATCTTCGGCTTCGAAATCTTCACTTTCTATTTTAGAAAGTTTTAATCTTTGAATTTTGGTTAATGAGTCGACGAGTTTAGCGACGTCGCTTCCCCACATCTTTTCAACATCTTCCACTGTTACATCAGTGTCTTCAACAACATCATGCAATAAACCAGCAACAATTGTGGCTGGTCCAGCTTGAAGATTCGCTAAGATATAGGCAACTTCTATAAGATGGTGATAATATGGCTCTCCACTACGACGATATTGGTCTTTATGTTTTTCTAGTATAAAAGCGTACGCTCTTTCAATATTCTTACGATCATCTTCATTAGTGATGTAATTTTGATAAACGTCTTGGAGCTGTTCAAATGTATGAAGTGGATAGCCACCATTAACTAGAAGTTTGTTTTCAGTTTCCATAACGAAAATATTTTAATATTTTTTGCTAATCAATTAAAGATAAAAAAACGCCCCAAAATTGTAAAACGGGAACGTTTGTTATTAATTATGGAAATTGTAGTTTAATTATCGCAATCAGCAAATTCTTTCGCGGAGAACTCTAAATAGACATATCCTTTATATGATTTAAGCGATAAAGAACCGATGACATCGATAAATCTTTTATTTACTAATTCATCCTCTGGATAATTAAAGAAAACGAGTTTTTGTTTATTGCCTAAAGTTGTCACGATATGTTTATGATCTTTGGAATAAGTTAAGGTATCAACTTTAATATGTCTTAATCTGAAGTTTGGAGCTGGCCAACTTTCTCCAAAAGGTGAAAAAGAATTAATGAGATGATAATTCTCGACACTTAATTCACTCATTCCGATATCAATATATGGATGTTCAATCTTCTTAATTTCTTGTTTAGAAATTATCTCAGTGAATTTTTCTTTGAATTCATCGTAGTCTTCCTCTTTAATTGAGCAGCCTGCAGCGGAGGCGTGACCACCACTAGTTAGTAGATAATTAGTAAGTTCATTAAAGACAGAAACGATGTCATATCCTTCTGGCGCTCTTGCGCTTCCTTTAAGGGAATTATCTAAACTTGGAGCAAAGACAATTACTGGTTTTAAATATTTGACCATGATCGAATTAGCGACGAGTCCAATGATCCCTTCTTTATAATTTCCTTTAATAATAATCGCATCTTCGTTTCCAGAAATATTTAATTCACTTAAATCAACTTTTGAATACATCTTTCTTTCTTCATTAACCTGAAGAATAAAGGAATAGTAGTTTAAAATATAACTTTCATCGTTCGTGACGAAATATTTAACAATCTTATTGATTGAGTCATCTTCGATTAATCTGCCAATTGAATTGATTCTAGGAGCGATTTTCATTCCGATCACTACTTCATCTATTTTTTCATGGTCTGCTAAAAGGTCAACCGCGTAAAATTCACCGACTTCATATTCTTTAAACATCGCACGTAATAAATTACGATTATAGTCTAAAAGCGGCATCATATCGCTAATAACGGAAATTGAGGCGAGAAGAGCCAAATATTTATCGACACGATTAAGTAAACTAATTGAGAAAATAAAAGCAGTAAAGGCCCCGCTAGAAGCGGTTTTACCAAAATTAGAAACGATTGGGTGACATATCGCATCTGCTA